>JAISDW010000082.1 GCA_031264445.1 Elusimicrobiota bacterium | reverse complement strand
TTTGTGACCGTTTAGCGCGGCAGCCATCAATGCTGTACTGCCTTCATTAGCTTGTAAATCAGGATTAGCTTTTGCCTGAAGTAGCATAGAAACAATATCTTTGTGTCCGTTTTGCGCGGCAACAATCAATGCTGTCGCGCCTTGATTATTTTGTAAATTAGGATTGGCTTTTGCCTGAAGCAGCATAGAAACAATCTCTTTGTGACCGTTTAGCGCGGCAGCCATCAATGCTGTACTGCCTTCATTAGCTTGTAAATCAGGATTAGCTTTTGCCGAAAGTAGCATAGAAACAATCTCTCTGTGTCCGTTTATTGCGGCAACCATCAATGCTGTCACGCCTTGAGGAGTTTGCAAATCAGGATTAGCTTTTGCCGAAAGCAGTGCGTAAGCAATCTCTTTATGTCCGTTTATTACGGCAGCCATCAATGCCGTTATGCCATCGCCGTCTTTTTCATTAACATCAGCGCCTTCTTTGATAAGTTTTTGGATTTCGGTTATATTTCCGTTCTTGGCGGCTTCTATCAAATTATTTTTCTCTTTAGAAGGCCCGCCGCAGCCGGATATAAATAAAACGGCCAGCAAAAGCGCGAAAGCCGCCGGCGCAAATTTAAGAATATTTTTCTTCATACAAGTCTCCCGTTGTTTTTACATGATGTTTTTAATTCTGCCCCCATTGAGCGGAGCAGGCTGTCTTCTTTTTACTTCTGCCCCCTTTGGGGGAAGTGGCCCACGGCGCAGCGAAGCGAAGTCGGGGCCGTAGGGGGGAATAAAGTCTTTATTATTTTATTTTTACAACAACAACCATTTCCCTCCACCCCCCGCCTTCGCTTCGCTATGGCGGGGTACTCCTCCCAAAGGGAGGAGAGTAAATGAGAAAATCCGCTGCTCCCTTTACAAAAGGGATAAAAAATTTCCCCCCTCACCCTCTCTTGACCACCCCATCATGCTTCGCATGCCACCCCTCCATTGAAGGGGAATTAAGGGTGAGGGAATATGTTCTTCAACTCACACTTTACTAAAGAGAAAAAGACACAATAACAAAAACTCAGTCTTTCAGCTCGTCTATGCGCGCCATGGAATCTTCCACCGTCTCATGGTGATTTTCTTCCGCCGCCTCAGTTTCAGGCCCCGGCGCATGAGCGGGGACAGGGACGGGAGCCGGCGCAAGCTCTTCCGGTATTTCCTCCGTTTCCTCTTGCGCGGCAGGGCGCGGATAATTGTGCAAAAGCGCTTCTTCGTCGGTAAGCGGGATAATATTTTCCTTTATATCCGGCAGGGCTTCGCTGAAGGGAAGGTCGCTCTGAACTTCTTTGAGGCCTTTGCCGGCGAAGGAGGCGATATCGGGCAGCTCGGATATTTTATTCAGGCCGAACATCCTTAAAAATTCTTCCGTGGTGCCGTAAACCATGGGCCGGCCGGGCGTATCCTTTTTGCCGGTTATGCGCGCGAGGCCGCGCTCCAAAATACGCTCCAGCGGGGCGGCGACGTCAACGCCGCGTATGGCTTCTATTTCCGCGCGCGTGACGGGCTGCTTATAGGCGATAATAGCCAGCGTTTCAAGCGCGGCGGGCGAAAGGCGGCTTGACATTTTTTCGTTAAACAATTTGCGTACCCAGCGGCCGTATTCGGGTTTGGTGGCCATCTGGAAGCCGCCGCCGATTTCCAAAATCTGCACCGCGCCGGAGGCTGCCGCGTAATCGCGGCGGAGTTCCTCCACAATATCACGCGTTAGGACGGCGTCGTTGACTTCCGAAACCTGCGAAAGTCTGGCAAGGCTCAGCGGCCTGTCAGTTATAAACAAAAGCGTTTCTATAATTTTTTTGGAATTATCCCGCTCCTGCACGAGCGCGTTTTCCTGCGCGGTTTGCGCCGCCAGCGCGGCCTGCGGATTTTGGTCTTGATTATCTTCCATCGGTTTGCTCCTTCCCGTTATGCGCGGCCTCGTCGGCGCCGTCAGCCTGCCGCAAAAGTTCGTTATAATCCGCGCCGCGTTTATCGGGGTTAAGGTAAATCCTGATTTCGCCGCCCTGGCCGTCCTGGCGCGCGAAAATAATGCCAATTTTCAAATGTTCCAAAACCGACATAAAACACTTTACTATGCCGCGATTTTTAGTCTCCCCCAGAAAGATATCGTCAAGCAGCACCCAGGGCCTTTCGCCGACGAGAGCTATCACTTTATCCATCTTTTTTTCTATCGGGAATTCTTCAACTTTAAGCAAATCCGCGTGCTGGCGCTCCTCCAGGCGGTCAAAGGCGCGGCGCACGGCGGAAAGAAGGTCAAACATCTGCACATTTAAAACGCGCTCGGCCGCGTCAAAAACCGGCGCGGTTTTGTAAAAATTATCTTTAAACTTTTCAAAATTACTTTCCAGAAATTTTGAGGCTTCTTTGTATTTCTGGTATTCCAAAAGTTTTTGCACAAGCTCTTTTGCAGGGTCGGGGCCGTCTTCTTCCCCCGTCGGCACCTGCGAGGGCAGCAGCTGGCGCGCCTTTATCTGCATCAGAGTGCTGGCCATCAGCAAAAATTCGCCCGCGACTTCAAGATTAAGCTCTTTCATCACGTCAAGATACTTGAGATACTGGCCCGTTATTTCCGATATATTAATATCGTAAATATCCAGATTATCTTTTTTTATGAGATGGAGCAGAAGGTCCATCGGGCCTTCAAAAACGTCCAGCTGTATTTTGATGCTTTCGGGAGTCATAATAAATTCATCGCTTTTTGAACTTTTACGAGCGTGGCCTGCGCGCTTTCCCGCGCGGTTTGGGCACCTTCGTGCAGGATTTTGGCCGTAAGCGCGGTGTCTTGCGCGTAAAACCCACGCCTTTGGTTAAACTCTTTTATTTCCGGCTCCATAAATTCAAAAAGACACTTTTTGCACGCGACGCAGCCCATAGAGCCTTTTTTGCAGGCGGCCTCGCGCGCGAGCCAGTTTTTATCGTAAATTTTATGGAAGGCGAAAACAGTGCAGCCCTCGGGATTGCCCGGGTCAGTCGCGCGTTTTTTATCAGGGTCGGTAAACATTGACATTACTTTTTTGCGAACGCTTTCGGGCTCTTCCCCGAGTTCTATTGTATTGCCGTAGGATTTGGACATTTTACGCCCGTCCAGCCCGGGCACTTTTGGGATTTGCGTTAAAAGCGGCTCGGGCTCAACAAGTATATGCGCGCCGTAAATATCGTTGAAGCGGCGCGCGATTTCGCGCGCGATTTCAAGATGCACAACCTGGTCGTGCCCCACGGGCACAAACTTCGCACCGTGCGCGAGTATATCGGTGGCCATCAAAACCGGATAGCCGAGAAAGCCGAAAGAAGCGATTTCCGAAAGTTCCCTTTCACCCAGCATGCCCATCTTTTCCGCGGCGGTAGCCGCGGCGGAGCCTGCGTACTTTTTCTTGAAAATTTCGGTAAGCTGCTCCTTATAAGTCGGGTTGCGCAGAAGCCAGCCCAGCGGCGTTATCATGCCGAGGAGGGTGGTAAGCTCGCTTATCTGCGGCACGTGGGACTGGACGAAAATTGTACACTTCGCGGGGTCAAGGCCGGCGGCAAGCCAGTCAATAACCATGGCGGAACAGTTGGAAGCCAGGGACTGCGTTTTGTCGTAAGCGGTGGTGAGCGCGTGCAAATCCGCCACGAAGAAATAGCATTTATGCGTATTCTGCAATTGC
>JAISDW010000079.1 GCA_031264445.1 Elusimicrobiota bacterium | reverse complement strand
TGTCGTTTTGCCGCGCGCCGAAGACGTCGCGCGTGTTATTGTTGAACGAAAAGTCCGCGGTCAATGAGGGAAAATTATTAATCAGGGTAAGTTTTCTGTCTATCTGCGCGTTATGCAGGCGCAGTATGGCGGAGTTTATATCTTCCCTATTTTTGACGGCCGTCTGCAAATCTTCGTCGTAAGAGGCATCCTGCGGCGCGTCGGTTTCCTCAAGCTCGTAGTCAAGTTTTGCCGGCGCGTCCGCCGCGCGGCTTACGGCATTGTTAAAACTCATCAGAGAGGAAGCAAAATCCGCCTCGGCGCGAGCCATGCGCAGCTCGGAATCTTTAAGATTATTTTCACTGTAAAGCATTTCGGTATAACTTTTTTGGCCGTCGCGGTAGAGGAGGCTGGTGAATTCGTACTGCTCGCGCTTGTCCGCAAGGTCGCGCCGCGCGCTTTCAAGCAGCTTTTCCTGCAGCTGGAATTTGTAAAACAGATTTATGGCGGCAAGCACGCGGTCCTGCATGGCGTTTTTGAAGCGCATCCGCGCGGTTTGCAGCGTGTTTTTCGCTTTGATATAAGCAAGATAATCGCGCCCGCTGTTGAAAATATTCCAGTTTACGTAGAGGCCGGCGTCGTAAGGGCCGTCAAAATGCGGGCTTTCGCCTTTAGTGAGCGGCGTGGCGCCCGCGCTTGCGCCCGACGACGGGAGGAACAGATTTATAGTCTGGTTCTGGTAAGCGATTTCGGCCGTTTTGAGCGCGTTGGAATCCTGCACCACGGCCGGCGAATTTTTGATATAAGCGCGGATATATCCGTCCAGCGTAAAGGCGCCGGCATCTTGTTGCGCCGGCGCGGCTACAGACAGCGCGCCCGCAAAAACCGCGCAGAAAACCATTACCGTTGATAAGGCTGATATTTTAATATTTGTCATAATATAGATTTCATGCGCGCATCGTACATTTCGCCCTCGCTAACGCTCATGGATTAGATATATTATATAAGAATTGTAAATATAAATGTAAGCTTAAGTATTAAAGTTAAAAAAAGAAGCCGGCAGCTTAAATATATAACCTACGATATAAAATTTGCTTTGGAGTTAATAATAATGATATTCTATAGAAACATATTTAAATGTGAAGACAAATAAAAAAGGTATATTATGAAAAATAAAATGCTGAGAATAAAACCTATAGACAGCCTCCTGGGGCAGGCGGACGGCGCGGGCAGCTCGCTTAAAAAAGCGCTTGGGCCGGTTGATATCGTGCTTCTGGGCATAGGCTGCATAATAGGCGCAGGGATATTCGTACTGACCGGTCAGGCCGCCGCGCAGTATGCGGGGCCGGCTATCGTATTATCCTTCGTGATTTCCGCTATAGGCTGCGCGTTTGCCGGGCTTTGCTACGCCGAATTTGCGGCTATGATACCTGTATCCGGCAGCGCATATACATATGCCTATGCCACTATGGGCGAGTTTATAGCATGGATAATCGGCTGGGATTTGATTTTGGAATACCTCTTCGGCGCGGCCACCGTGTCTGTAGGGTGGAGCGGATATGTGGTAAGTTTTCTGGCGGATTTCGGCATAAACCTGCCGCCGCAGCTTTGTAATCCGCTGGGCACGCATTTGGTGCAAATCCCCGGGCAGGGCTGGGCAGCCGCAGGGGCAAATACCCTTGCAGAACTGGCCGGAAAAGGGATAGACGTTTCCACGCTGGCCCAGGCCACGGGCATTATAAACCTGCCGGCGGTTTTTATTATTCTGTTTATAACTCTTATTCTTGTGATAGGCATAAAAGAGTCCAGCAAGGTAAATAATATCATCGTATATATAAAAGTGGCGGTAGTGCTGCTTTTTGTGGCATTAGGATTTAAATATATAAAGCCCGAAAACTGGACGCCTTTCATCCCGCAGAATCTGGGCAGTTTCGGCCAATTCGGCTGGAGTGGCATTTTGAGAGGCGCGGGCGTGGTGTTCTTTGCCTATATCGGCTTTGACGCGGTATCCACCGTGGCGCAGGAGGCAAAAAAACCGCAGCGCGATATGCCCGTAGGCATACTGGTATCGCTTGTCGTATGCACTATACTTTATGTGCTTGTGGCGCTTGTGCTTACCGGCGTCGTAAAATACAATTTCCTTAACGTGGCCGACCCTATAGCCGTAGGCGTCAACGCCATGGAAGGTTTTGGCTGGCTGCATCCGGTTATCAAACTGGGCGCGATAGCGGGCCTGAGTTCGGTGGTGCTTGTGCTGCTGCTGGGGCAGCCGCGGATATTATTTTCCATGGCTGTGGACGGCCTGCTGCCGCGGGTGTTCCGCAGCGTTCACAAAAAATTCCACACGCCGCATATTACCACCATGGCCACCGCTTTTACGGCAATCGTTCTTGCGGGCTTCCTGCCGATAGGCATTTTGGGCGAAATGGTTTCAATAGGAACACTGATGGCGTTTATGATTGTCTGCATAGGAGTATGGCGCCTGCGCCATACCCAGCCGGACAGGAAAAGGCCTTTTAAAACGCCGTGGATGCCGTTTGTCCCCATAATGGGCATTTTGATAGCGCTTATACAAATGCTGGCCCTGCCGCTTATGACATGGGTGCGGCTTATACTCTGGATGCTGCTGGGTTTTGCCATCTATTTCCTCTACGGCGTTAAGCACAGCAATCTTCATAAAAATTCAGGCTCTTAAATATTTGTTTTTTAAGCGAAATAAATGTATGCCGTTTTCTCCCTTTTGTAAAGGGAGTACCGCCTTAGGGACATCTGTCCCTAAGGTGGGGTGGGATTTAATATAAGCCGTTATTAATAAAAAGCACTTCAAGATTTTACGACTTTACGGCCATTAAATCCCTCCCCGCCTTCGTTGCACTCCGGCAGTACTCCCTTTACTAAAGGGAGAAAACGGCACACTTTCAGCCGTTATTGCGCGCCGGCTTTTAACAACAAATCAACTATTTCGGGTTTGGTCGCTCTGGCAAAATATAACGCCGTAAGGCCTTCTTCTGTTTTTAAACTAGTGCTTGCGCCAGCATTTAATAGTATTGAAACAATTTCTTTGTATCCTTTTCCTGCGGCAAGCATCAATGCTGTCATGCCTCTATTACGTTGTAAATCAGGATTAGCTTTTGCCTGAAGTAGCACAGAAACAATTTCTTTGTGTCCTTCGTATGCGGCATTCATCAATGCCGTCAAGCCTATATAGTCTTGTAAATCAGGATTAGCTTTT
>JAISDW010000049.1 GCA_031264445.1 Elusimicrobiota bacterium | reverse complement strand
GCAATTGCGTAAAATTTTTGAGCGCGCCGAAATAATTGCCCAGATGCAGCCGCCCAGTGGGCCGCATACCCGATACTATAATACCTTCAGAAGCCGCCATAACCCGCCCCCGTAAATTTTAAGATAAAATCAAAAACAAAATTAAAAACCGGCGTAATTATATAATTAAAAACGCGCGTGAACATCAGGACTATGATGATGAGAAAACTATAACGCTCAAGCTGCATATAACGCGCGGAAAGCCCGCGCGGCAGCAGGGCGGCCATTATTTTGCTGCCGTCAAGCGGCGGTATGGGCAGCAGGTTAAATATGCTCAAAACCAGATTGACGCTTATAAGCGCAAATACCGCCATGGCAAAAATGCCCGCGTTTATATTCAGCGCGGCAAAAAACTTCAGAATAACCGCACCGATAATAATAAGCAGCACATTGGAAAGCGGCCCGGCAAGCGCGACTTTGCCCATATCGCGCTTAGGGTCATTTAGGCGGTAAAAATTTACCGGCACGGGCTTTGCCCAGCCGAACGGCGGCAGGCCCGAGAAATAACATAAGGCGGGTACTATTATGGTGCCCGTCATATCAATATGCGCGAGAGGATTGAAAGTAAGGCGGCCCATGAGATATGCGGTATCGTCACCGCAGCGGTATGCGACATAGCCGTGCATATATTCGTGCAATACGACCGAGAAGAATAATATGGGTATATATAACAAAAATATCATATGATAATCATTCTAGCAATTTGAGAGGCGATTGGGTATAGGCGCGGCGTGGCGCGGCAGTTGCAGCCGCGCAGCGCGGCGGCATATTTTTTTATTGCTTACTAAAGTTTATGGATGCCCGAATGTAGGATTTTACCGGCCTCCCTTATGCATTCGCCTATGCCGACGCATATCTGTTCCATAGGGCGGCGGATTTTGTAGAATATAATAGAATATAAATAGAATAAGGGCGGAGGGCTTTATGGATAAAACAGGGATCTTATTTTTGCTTTCTTCGGCGGTTACAAACGCGCTGGCGAACGGATTTCTCAAAACGGCTTTTGCCGGCAATGCGAATATCTTCGGCGAGGGTATTATAAAAGGATTAATGAAAGTGGCCACAAACCCTTACGCCGTACTGGGCGCGGTATTGTTCGGCGTGTCTTTTTTATTCTTTGGCAACGCGCTTGGGCGGGTTAATCTTTCGTCGGCTTATCCCTTTATGTCGGGCACGGCGTTTTTATTGATATTTCTTATTTCCGCGCTGTTTTTTAAGGAGCAGATAAATATCTGGGGCGCGCTGGGCGCGTTCAGCATAATTTTTGGTATTATTTTAATAAGCGTTAAAGGCTAGGCTGTTTTATGCTTAGCAATTTTTATAATCTCTTTTTTGAAAGTCTGGTATTGTTCGGCTGGTCTTTGCCGGCTTCATTCTTTTTTAGGAGGTAAATTATGAAAAAATTATCAAAAGGTTCTATAATAAAAATTGTTTTTTATGTTTTAGCTTTAGCGATAGCATTGTTGCCGGCGTCATCAGCAAATGCGGAAGCTAAGCAAAAGCCGCAAGCCGGCGCGGCGGTTAAAACAAAAATAAGTGCTAAACAGGAAAAGAAAAACCAAGAATTTTGCGATGCCGTAAAAAATTATTATTATGGCCGCGTTGAAGAATTTCTTAAAGCAGGGCAGGACCCGAATACTTGCCCAAAAGAAGACTGCGAGAATTATTCTACATATATGCTAAAGAATTACTTATTGCCTTATGGTTTTAATCTAAATACTTGCGATATAGATGATATGGTTAGTAAATTCAACCTCAAAGAAGCGGATTTTGCAAAAGAATTGGTATTGAAATACGGCGCAAAACCCAGCTTAGTTAATGTCAGCGACCTTGCAACGGCAGAATTTATGTATGAAAAGGGCGCGGAAATAACTGATGAGGCTATTGAAGCGGCAATACAAAATAACAAAACGGAAGCATTTAAATTCTTCATATCCAAAGATGACAAGATAATTGAAAAAGCGTGGAAAATTATAGATGGCAGGCATTTTGTGGATAAAAAAGATTTTGTGTATAGTTTTGAGCCTGACCTTGAAAAAATTATATCAAAGACCGACGATAAACAATTAAAAGAATATCTATATGAAGAAATGGAAAAAAGAATAGAAATGGAAATACAAGACTATCCACAAGAAGAGCAAGAAGAAATAAGAGCAAAAAAATATCCAAAAATATATGCAAAAAACAAAGAATTATGCGATGCCATTGAAAATAATGATTTGGAAAAAGTAAAACAGGCTTTTGAAACCGGCGCACGCTGGTACTGGTATTGCAACTTTATAGGCAAAGAGGATGATGATTATGGAGACCAGGGATGTCTGTTTGAAAACGCAATGAAAAAAGAAAAATATGAAATAGCGGAAGTTTTATTGCAACATGGCGCATATCTGCGAGATGATTGTTATAGGGCGGTAGGAGCAGATGAAGGAGCTTATGGCAGTCCGGTTTATACTGCCTCTTACCATATTATAGACAAGGCTAATGAGGGGAACTTCCGGCCGTTGGATTTACTGTTTAAATATCAAAAATATCCGGATTCTGATTCCCTGTGTTTTGCAAATAAAAATGTGCGAAGATATATACTTGAAAAAAATATTAATAAAATAAATTATTATGCTGGTTGTATTGAAAGTGAAGATTTTATAGATGACAAAGATTTTTTTGAATTGCTTTTATCCAAAGGTACCAAACCTACTTTGTGCTATGTAAAAGATGTGGAAACCGCAAAATATTTGCTAAGCAAAGGCACGGATGTAAATTACCGTGGATGCGCCGGCAGCTATTGCGAAGGCGGGTATTGTTTAAGCGTATGGGAATCCCTCATAGAAAGCGGAAATGTGGATGTGATAAAATTTCTTTTGAATAATGGCATAAAACCTGACGAAAACGCTTTATATTATGCTGTTCGCAGCTATAGCGGCCGTAGCAATTTTGAAATTGCCGAATATTTGGCTCCGAAAATAGAAAATTCTCAGGAAATATTTGAGGAGATTTCAAAAGACACTCATGCTACGCCGGAAGCCATAGCTTTTGCTTTAAAACATCTTCCCGATATTCCCGGGAAAGAAAAGTGCGCGGAGATACTTCCACTAGGTGGCGCAGGTACTGACAAACAGCACGAAAAAATGCGCGAAATGTTAAAGGCTGACAAAAGCCTCTTAGATTGTTTTGATATTAACGATATGGTGGGAAACGGTTTGCGTGTGCCTGTGGTGGAACGTTTTGTAGAAACTGCAGACCCTAATTATTCTTTCAATGTTGACAGCCACCGCACTTGCAGTACATTATTAATGGAAATAATACACAGATATGGATATTCCGACGATGTTTCTTTAATCAAAATACTTATAGAAAGAGGGGCCGATGTTAATCTTGCCTCAAAAAGCGGCCTTTCTCCTCTTATGGTGGCTGTTATGAACAAAAATATAGAGCAAATTAAGTTATTGCTGGAGCACGGGGCAAGAGTTGATTATAAAAACCCGAATCAAAATCATAATAGCGACGTTTGGACATTTTTAGGTGAAGGCGCGACATATAGGCCTGATAAAAACAAAGAAATTACTGAAATTTTACTTGAAGCGCAGAAAAAGCAGCGTGCCGGCGCATCAATCCAGTAGTTTAAGGCTGTCATTGCGAAGGCCTGTTCCACAAGGCCTGAAGCAATCCAGGATAAATTAGGTCTTTATTAATTTGGTAAAGTCTTATCTTTATTTTGCAACTGCACCAGTTTTACCCTGGATTGCCGCGGCGGCTGTGGAACGCCGCCTCGCAATGACGGCGAAAAGCAGATTGCTTCAAACGGGCCTTCGCAATGACGACATAAAACTATATTGCTTCGCGCGCTGGAATTGCTCGCTCGCAATGATGGACATAAGGCAGGACTGCTTCGGGGCATGGAATTACGCGCCCGCAAGGACGACATAAAACTGGATTGCTTCGCGCGTTGGAATTGCCACTCGCTTTAACTAAGACATTCCGATTATTTTTGTACAGCAACCGCGCCCGCGCGGCCAGGCAGGAAGCCAAGCTCTATAATGCCTTCGGGCAAATCTTTCAGTTCTTTTGCGATATCGCAAAGCGGCTTAATTTCATAGCCCCTTTCCAGCGCGCCTTTTACGATTTCTTCAAACTGCTTTATCTTTGCGCCGCCCTCCATTTCCGCGTGCACGGTATGCACGTTTAGGCCCGGTTTTAAAAGATTAAGATAATATTGCGCAACATTGCCGTCGTCAATGCCGTCCGCGCCGAAGACTTCGTCCATCGTCGGCAGAGTTGAAGGTATCTCGGGCGTGTTAAAGCGGCGGCCTTCAAACGACGGCATAAACGGACTGCGGCCGCGCGTATTGCTTACATAATCAAATTTGAAACTGTCCAAAGCCTCCAGCGCGGCGGCCGTAAGCTGCCAGCCGGGCGCGGCAAAAGCGCGCGGCTGAACGCCGAGTATATTTTCAAACAAAACCGCGGCCTTTTTTAAATCGTCTTTTATCTGCGCGGCGGTGAGTTTCGGCAGTTTATCCTGCCATTTAACGTGGTCCCACGCGTGCAGGCCGCATTCATGGCCGGCTTTAAAAATATCTTTCATCACGCGCGTATTTGCGCCGGCTATCATCGGCGCGGGCAGCAAAGTGCCGTACATCATCGTCTTAAAACCGTAAGTGCCGGGCGCGTTTGTGCGCAGCATTTTTTGGATAAACCCTTTGCGGAAAATGCGGAAAATCGCCCTGCCGGAATTATCCGGCCCGAGAGAGAAATAAAAACCCGCCTTTACATTATGCCGAGCCAAAACGCCGGCCATACGCGGCACGCCTTCAAGGTATCCTTTAAGAGTATCAACGTCAACTTTCAGCGCGAGGATATTTTTATTTTTCTCTGACATAAATATTGTACTTCCCGATTTTTTCTATAAATTTTGTGCTTTGTTTGAACGGATATTTATTTAAGGATTTATCCCTGACTATAAAGTACATCTTCCGCCCGTTTTCAAGCGGGCGCGCCAGCAGCGCGGGCACGTCGGCGTCGTCAATAATCCACTGCGCGCGCTCCCGCGGATTTGCGTTGGCGATGCCGTATTCCAGCTCGCCTTTCCAGTCGGTTATAATAACGCGGCGTTTAAAATAAAAGGGCGAATCCTGATAGTAATAATCGTAATTGACGATAATATCAGCCGGCTTCACATAAGCCAGCATATTTTGCGCGACTTTCTGGGTAGAACGCTCGCCCGCTATTATTGCAAAACCGGGTTTGGCGCAGGCCAGCAGCAGAAAGCCGTAAACGCACAGGCAGATAACGCGCGCCGCCGGTTTTTTGAAAACAAACCACATAAGCAGGGCAAAAACCGCCGTCAGCGCGACCAGGCTTATTATGACATTTTTATATAGCAAAACATCGTCAATATCTTTTATCGGCAATGCTTTGCCAAAGATTATTGCCGCGGCCGCTATCATTGCCGCCGCCACAACAGTATGCAAAACCAGCAGCGTACGGATTTTAGCGGCGGAGTTTGCGCGCAGGGCGTCCATAATATTGCGGGCTATTATCAAAACCAAAGGCGGGAAAAGCGGTATTATATAAGGTATCAGCTTTGAACTTGACGCCGAAAAAAACAGAAACATCACCGCGAACCAGACTGTAAGGAAAACGGCGTCTTCCTTTTTTGAAAAAACATTTTTGAGCGAAAGGAACAACCCGCCCACCCACGGATAAAGCCCTCCAAGTATCACCGGAATAAAAAACCAGAAAGGCTCGTATCGGCCGTGCATTTTAGTCGCGTAGCGCAAAAAATGCTCCTGTATGAAAAAGAAGCGGAAGAAATCCGGGTTAACTTTGCACACAAGGTAAAACCACGGCGCGCAAAACGCAAAAAATAATATTATCCCGGGCGGGTAAAGCAGTTTTTTTATTATATCCCACCTGCGCGTAAATATCATGAACCAAAAAATTACGCCGCCGGGCAGCACTATGCCGATAAGCCCTTTGCTCAGCACGGCCAGCGCCATGGCGCCGTAGAAAACCAAAGCCCAGATTTTTTTGCCTTCTTTAAAGTAAAAATAAAAGGCAAAAAGCGAAAGCATAAGATAAAACGATACCGTCATATCAATAATATTGATATGCGCTATCGCGTAATAAAGTATGCTTGTGCCCATTACCACGGCGGCGAGATTGGCGGTATCCTCGTCGTAAACCTTGCGCGCGAACAGCCACGTAAAGAAAACGCCCAGCAGCCCCAGCAGGCACGGGAAAAAACGCGCCGCGAACTCATTTTGCCCCAGAACGGCAAAGGAAAGCACCGTCTGCCAGTAATGCAGGACTGGTTTTTCAAACTAGAGCAGATAGTTGAGCGTAGGCGTTATGAAATCCCGCTTTTCAAGCATTTCGCGGGGGATTTCAGCGTAGCGGCCTTCGTCGTGATTCATCAGGCCGTAAGAGCCAAGACCCCAAAAATACAGGACAAACAGCGCGGCGAATATAAAATATTTAAGATTTTTTTTATCGGACGTAAAAGCTTTAATTTTTTGCATTATCGGGTTAGCTTTCCTTTTTTAAAATCGGACAGATAATCGCGCAAAGTAAATCTTATCATCTCTTTGAGCGTGGTGCGCGGCTTCCAGCCGAGGATACTGCCGATCTTCTCCACGCTGGGGCGCCTGTCCGCGGCGTCTTCATAGGTTTTGCCGTAATATTCCGCGGCCGGCTGCGGGATAATTGCGGCATTATCCGCAAAAGGTTTATATTCCGGGAACTCCTTCATAACTTCCACTATATACGAAGCCAGTTCCTTGATGGAATGATTATTATCCGGATTGCCGATATTGAAAATCTGCCCGTTGGTGCGCTCGTCGTCATTGGCGATAATCAGCATAAGCGCTTCCAGCGCGTCGCCGACATAAGTGAAGCTGCGCCGCTGCTCCCCGCCGTTTACAAGCGTTATGGGCCGGCCAGTCACCACGTCGTAGAACATCTGCGTTATGCTGCGAGCCGCGCGGACTTTGGCGTCCTCAAAAGTATCCAGGCGCGTACCCACCCAGTTAAACGGGCGGAACAGCGTATAGCGTAAACCCTGCTCCTGCGCGTAGGCGGTGATTACGCGGTCCATCATCTGTTTGCTGCAGCTGTATATCCAGCGCATTTTGTTTATGGGGCCCAGCATTAAAGGGGATTCGTCTTCCTTCAGTATTTTATCCGGGCTCATACCGTAAACTTCCGAAGTGGAAGGGAAGATAACGCGCTTTTTGTGCTTTACGCACATTTTGACGACTTTAAGATTTTGTTCAAAATCAAGCTCAAAAGTCCACACGGGTTTTTTGATGTAATACATCGGTTTTGCCACGCCCACAAGCGGCAGCACGACGTCGCAATCCGCCACCTGCTTTTCTATCCACCTGCCGGCCTTAAAAATATCGCCTTTTTTAAAGGTGAAATTAGGGTGTTTAACCTTTTTGAGGTTTTTCTTTATAAGGTCAAAACCGACCACCTGCCAATCCGTCTCCTTCAAAATTTTTTCAACCAGATGCGAGCCTATAAATCCGTCCGCTCCCAATATCAATACTTTCATTTTGCACTCTCCTCATATTCCACAATTTCCAAATCTTTGCCGCCGGTGGCCACAACAAAAGGCTTGCGGCTCACAATGCTGCCGGCAGGCAGCCCGCTTTTTTGCGCAAGCGGTTTTGCTTTCCAGACGATAATTTTTTTGCCGTCTTCCGCGTAAAACGCGCCCGGGAAAGGTTTTGTCACCGCGCGGATAAGGTTGTAAATTTTAAGCGCGTCCCACTGCCAGTTGATGAGGCCGTCCGCCGGCGTGCGCCGGCCGAAATAAGTGCTTGCGGCCATATCCTGCGGCGCGCCTTTGGCGGGCCCGTTTTCCAGCAGCGGCAGCGCGCGTTTTATTATGCGCCGCGCCGCGGCCGAAACTTTTTGCGTCAGCGTAAGCGCGGTATCCTCAAAATCAATTTTGACCTTTTCCTGCGCCACGATATCGCCCGCGTCGGCGCGCGCGGTCATGTGATGCAGGGTGGCGCCGGTTTCGCTCTCGCCGTTGACGAGAACCCAGTTCACCGGAGCGCGGCCCCTGTACTTCGGCAAATAAGAGCCGTGTATATTATAAGCCCCGCGCGGCGCGGTTTTAAGCACATCTTCGGGTAAAAGAGAACGGTAATAAACCGATAAAATAATCTGCGGCGCGGTTTTGCGGATATTTTCCACATCGGCCGCTGCCAAATGCTCCGGCGTAAAAACCGGTATATTATGCGCCCGCGCCAAATTTTTTACGGATTCAAACCAGCTTTCCGCGGGGTTATCCTCATAAGTATAGACGGCGGCGATATTGGCGCCGTCCTCTATGAGCTGATGCAGTACTTCCGCACCGGCCATGCTGAAGCCGAAAAAAATTATGGAGGGCCTATTCATTGCCGGTCCCGTATTCTTTCCTGATTACGTATTTGGGCCGCTTGCGGACTTCCTTGGAAATACGGCCTATATATTCGCCCACAATACCGACTGAACTTATCAAAAAACCCGTCAGGAAAAACTGTATCGCGAACAATGTAAACAAACCGCCTTCTTCAGGGCCTATAACAAGCCGGCGGATAAAAAGTATAACCGCCAAAAACAAACTTAAAGCCGATATTATCATGCCCGAGAGCGTTATAAACTGCAGCGGCACTTGGGAAAAGTTTGTCATCAAATCAAAATTAAGCGAAACCAGCCTGAAAAAACTGTACTTTGAAACGCCCTTTTCCCGCCGGCTGTGCGAAATAAAAATTTCCGTCGGGCTGCTTGCGAACTTCTGGGCAAAAGCGGGGATAAAAGTGGTGCCTTCCTCGCTGTGCGCGATGACATCGGCAATACCGCGCGAGTACAGCCGCAGCATGCAGCCGTAATCGTGGATATTCAGACCGGTTATTTTATTGGTTATTATATTTACGATTTTTGAGCAGAATTTGCGGTAAAAAGAATCGTCCCTGTTTTCCCTTATGGTGCCCACGACGTCGTGGCCTTTTTCAAACTCGGCCACCATGCGCCCGATTTCTTCCGGCGGGTTTTGCAGGTCCGCGTCCATGGTGATTACCATATCGCCCGAAACTTTTGCAAAACCGGCAACTATCGCCATATGCTGGCCGAAGTTCCCGTTAAAATCAATAATGCGCACCTGCTGCGGGCGTTTGGCGTAAATTTCGCGCAGTAAATCTATTGATTTGTCTTTGCTGCCGTCATTTATAAAAATAACTTCGTAGGGGCGGCTCAGCTTATCCAGCGCGGAAAAAGTACGCTCAAACAGCGCGGGGAGGGACTGTTCCTCATTATAAACCGGTATTACGAGCGATATTTTTTGCATAATTATTTGCCGTTCCCTTCAATAACCTGCTTAGTGTATTTGATGGTGTCCTGTATATCCTGTTCCGTCATGGCGGGGAATAAAGGCAACGAGACTATGCGGCCGCCCGCGTATTCCGCGCCGGGATAATCGCCCTGCTTCCAGCCATATGATTTCTGATAGCAGGAAAATAAATGCGCCGCCTGATAATGCAGCGCGGTGCCGATATTCTGCGCGCCCATTAATTTCATAAATTCATCGCGCGTGATTTTAAGTTTTTCCGTATCAATAAGCGGCGTGAAAATATGCCATGAATGCGTATCCCCCTCCTTAACCGGCGCGGGCAGGATAAGGCCCTCCAAATCCTTAAACGCGGCCATGTATTGCGCCACAATCTCTGCGCGGCGTTTATTGAAAGCTTCAAGCCTTTTCATCTGCGATATGCCGATAACGGCCTGTATGTCCATCATATTATATTTGAGCCCGGGCAGCAGAATGTCGTAATGCGTTTTGCCTTTGGCGGCGTAGCGGTTCCACGCGCCTTTACTCATGCCGTGCTGACGGAAGACGCTGAGGAACTCCGCCATATTTTCGTCATCGGTGCAGACCATGCCGCCCTCGCCCGTGGTAATATTTTTAGTGGGGTGGAAGCTGAAAACCGCAGCCCTTTTCGCCCCGCCGGGCTTGCCGATTTTGCGCCCGCCCGCGGCCGCGCCAAGCGCGTGCGCCGCGTCTTCTATAATCCAAAGGCCGTGCTTTTGCGCAATGGCTTCTATCGCGGCCATATCGCACGGGCGGCCCGCAAAATGCACCGGCGCAATGGCTTTGGTTTTTGCGGTTATTTTCTTTTCAATTTCAGCGGGTATGATATTGAGCGTTTTTGGGTCAATATCTGCCAAAACGGGCTTTGCGCCCGCGAAAATTATTGTGTTTAGCGTGGCGGCAAAAGTCATGGGGGTTGTGATGACTTCATCGCCCGACTTAAGGCCCAGCGCGGCAAAAGCACCGTGCAGCCCCGCCGTGGCGGAATTGAAGGAAACGGCATATTTGGCGCCGGCGTAATTTTTGAAAATCTCCTCAAACTCAATAGTGCGCGGGCCGGTGGTAAGCCAGCCGCTGCGCAGACACTGCGCTACGGCGGCGACGGCGTCTTCGGCCACGTCCGGCTTTGCAAAGGGAAGGAAAGTTTCTCTCATAACAATATACTCCTTTCTACGACTACTGATTAATTTGGTAAGATATTTATATATAAATATTATATAAAATTGAGGATATTTTTATGAAGAATATATGCATGATAGGCACGGGATATGTGGGGCTGGTAAGCGGGGCATGCTTTGCCCGTCTGGGGCATAATGTCGTGTGCGTTGATAATAATGAAGAACGTATAGAAAATCTTAAAAAAGGCATAATGCCGATATATGAAAAAGATTTAAAAGAAATC
This sequence comes from Elusimicrobiota bacterium, assembly GCA_031264445.1. Lineage (GTDB taxonomy): Bacteria > Elusimicrobiota > Elusimicrobia > Elusimicrobiales > Elusimicrobiaceae > Proelusimicrobium. The sequence goes on along the minus strand of JAISDW010000049.1, from coordinate 1,945 downwards.
GTTGAAGAATCCTATAAAAACGGCCGCATTGACTTTACCTGCGACCTGGGCCGCGCGGTACAAAAATCAGAAATCATTTTTATAACGGTGGGCACGCCGGCCGACAAAAAAACCGGCGACGCGGATTTATCATATGTCTTCGCCGCGGCCGCCGATATAGCGCAGCATATGAAAGGCGAATATAAAGTGGTAGTCCTTAAATCCACCGTGCCCATAGGCACGGCCGAAGCGGTGGAAGATATTATTAAAAAAAACAAACCGAAGGCAAAATATTCCGTAGTATCCAACCCCGAATTTTTGCGCGAGGGTTTTGCGGTCGGCGACTTCCTTAATCCGGACCGTATCGTGGTGGGCGCAAATGACGAAAAATCCCTCCAAATTATGCGGGAACTTTATAAACCGCTTACCGATAAGGCCTTCGCGTTAATGCACACAAATACCACGACGGCGAATATGATTAAATACGCCTCAAATTCCTTCCTGGCCATGAAGATTATGTTCATAAACGAGCTTTCGGATATGTGCGAAAAGGCCGGCGCGGACGTGCAGGACGTAGCCAAAGGCATCGGGCTGGACAGCCGCATAGGCCACAAGTTTCTGAACCCGGGGCCCGGGTTCGGCGGGTCGTGCTTCCCAAAGGATACCATGGCTTTGGAGAGAATGGCAAAAAAATTCAATTCCCCCCTCAAATTGGTGGAAACAACCATAGCCGAAAATAATGCCCGCCGCTTCAAAATGATTTCCAAAATAGACGCGGCCCTTGACGGCAATACGCGCGGCAAAAGGCTGGCCGTGCTTGGCGTGACTTTTAAGGCGGAAACGGACGACATGCGCGATTCCCCCAGCATAGGCATACTTTCTGAACTGCATTTAATGGGCGCCAAGCTGGATATTTACGACCCGCAGGGCAAAAAACACGGGCCGGAGTTCTTCCCGTACGCCGTATTTCACGACAGCGCGGCGGCCGCTTTGAAGGGCGCGGACGCGGCGCTGATACTAACGGAATGGCCAGAATTTAGAAAAATTACCGCCGCGCAGTATAAAAAACTACTCAAAAAACCTCTGGTGATTGACCTGCGCAATATGTACGGCCTTGCAGATATGAAAGGAATAATTTACCACAGCCTTGGCCGCAAAACGGTGAAATAATTTATAACGGGCATAGCAATTATAATTCAATATTGAACATGTCCTTGTTTTAGGACCAAATCTACTTTACCCCGGGGGCGCCTGCAGTTGCCGTCTTCATTCCCCGGCGGCTACACCGCTCCACAATTTTTGTCGGTCTCTGTAGGTATCAGGTTCTGCAGATTATCACACCCTGCGCCCACACACCCAGTCTCGTTCGTATGAAAGTTTCTATATATCAGGTAGTCATCATTATTGCTGCTCGCTATTATGCACTCGCCCTCCAGGGTATACTCAAAGTACCCGAGCTCTACAGTTGCTCCAGTCCCTCCCACAAGCCCTTTTACAGGCGCTGAGAGCTGCGAGAATGTTGTGGCATACTCTTCATTACTGAGCAAATACGCTTCCTGCTTGGCTGACGCAAGAGATAATACCTTCAATGCATCGCTTGCGCGCGAACGCCTTATTGCCTTAATATATACAGGCGCGCCTATCGCGCCCAATATCGCTATCACTACCAATACTACAAGCACTTCCGTCAGCGTAAAGCCGCGGGAGGGCTGCCCGAAAAACATTTTTAATTTTTTGTGATTAAAGAACATATATATTACTCCTTCAGATAAATTAAAAAGACAATAATTATTTATACATAAATTTTTCTATATTTGCAAGGGAGACTTAAAAGGCGGCACCCTTACAATTTGGTTTTTCTATGTTATAATATATTTATCTATTCATACGCTTACTGTGAGGAACAACATGTATGCTTTCTACTTACAAAAAAGTAATATCCCCTTTTAACTACTTCCCCCGCGCC
>JAISDW010000149.1 GCA_031264445.1 Elusimicrobiota bacterium | reverse complement strand
CCGCAACGCGCGGGATTACCGATTACTGCATAATAATTTTTTCTATAATTTTGCCCAAAAGCGCAGGATTGGCTTTGCCTTTGGATTTTTTCATTACGCTGCCCACAAGCGCGCCGGCGGCTTTGGCATTGCCGTTTTTGAAATCTGCCGCGGCTTTTGGGTTTTCCGCGACGGCCTCGCACGCCCAAGCTTCAAGCTGCGCGGCGTCGCTTATCTGGCTCTCGCCGGAAGATTCCACGATTTCCCTGACGCTGAGGCCGCCGGCCCAGGCTTTGGCAAAAATTTCCCTGGCCATTTTGCCCGATATTCTGCCGCTTTCTATATATTTAAGCAGCGCGGCTAAATCCGCCGGTTTCAGCGGGCACGCGCCGATTTCTTTGCCCTCGGCGTTCAGCCTGCCCAGTATGTCGGTGCCAATCCAGTTGACGGCGGCTTTGGGGGCCGCGCCTTCTTTAACAACTGCGTCAAAATATTCCGCGGTATCTTTATCGGCCGTCAGCAGCGTGGCGTCATAAGCGCTGAGGCCCAGCTCCCCCATATAAATTGATTTTTTTTGCGCGGGCAGCAACGGCAGAGCGCGGCGCACGGCCTCAATAAACGCGTCTTCAAGGACGAGCGGCGGCAAATCCGGCTCGGGGAAGTAGCGGTATTCCTGCGCGGTTTCTTTGCCGCGCATTGGGCGGGTTTGGGCGGTATCCTCGTCCCACAGCATGGTCTGCTGGGCGACTACGCCGCCCGCTTCAAGCACGCCGGCCTGGCGGACGATTTCATAATTCAGCGCGTCTTTAACAGCTTTAAAAGAATTTAAATTTTTAATCTCCACCCTTGTGCCGAATTGCACCGAACCCGCGGGCATAAGGGATAGGTTTACATCCACCCTGAGCTCCCCCTTTTCCATATCGCAGCCGGAAATATCAAGCCACCGCATAAGGCTTTTAAGCGCGGTGAGATAATCATAAGCCTCCTGCGGGCTGCGCATATCCGGCTCGGAAACAATTTCCAAAAGCGGCACGCCGGAGCGGTTTAAATCCACAAGGGATGCCGCCCCCGCGTGCAGGGATTTGCCGGCGTCCTCCTCCAGATGCGCGCGGGTTATGCCGATTTTTTTGACGCCCGCGCCGGCGGAGCCGATTTCTATAAAACCTTCGGATATTATGGGTTCATCATCCTGGGAGATTTGGTATCCCTTCGGCAAATCGGGGTAAAAATAATTTTTGCGCGCAAAGACGGATTTTTTATTGACGCGCGCGTTAAAGCCCAAGCCGGCCCTTACGGCAAGCGCGACGGCCTGCGCGTTTATGGCGGGCAAAGCGCCCGGGTGGCCCGCGCAAAGCGGGCACAGCGCGGTATTTGGCGCGGCGGCACCGCACGGGCACGCGCAGAACATTTTGCTTTTGGTGCTCAGCTGGAGGTGGATTTCCAGCCCTATCACAGGTTCAAATTTCATATATTTGATATTATATTAAATATGCACAGCACATATAAACAGGGCGCGGCTCTGTCCGTGGGGGCGACCGTCGCGGGCAAAATCTTCTCCACCATCAACAGCCTGCTTATAGCTTTTTACTTCGGCATAAACGCAAAGACGGATATATATTTTTACCTGCTGCTGATAGCCGGCGTTTTGAACGGCTGGATGCAGGGCGTAAATACCGGCGTGGTGGTGCCGCAGTTTATGCACCTGCGCCTGAAAAACGCGCGCGAGGCCATGGGCTTTGCCAATTTCTTCATTTATCTTTACGCCGCGCTGCTGGCGGCTGTCGCGGTTTTATGTTTCGCTTTCCCGCGCGGCGCGCTGGGTTTGATTTCCGCCTTCGGCAGCGAGCAGATAAATAATAATCTCAATATGGCGGGCCTGGGCGCTTTGTACTTCGCCTCGCTGTTCATGATGACTTTTTTGCTCTCGCTCGCCGAAGCGCATAAACTTTTTAAACTCTATTTCCTTATGCCGCTCAACGGGCTGCTGGCTTTGCTGCTGCTACTCTGCGCCGGTAAAGTGGAAGCCGTAATGTGGGGATACACCGCGGCTTATGTAATAATCGCGGCCGCGTGTCTGGCCGCGCTCAAAAAAAACGCGAGGTGGGATTTCGGCGCGAAACGCGGCAGATTCGGCAAAAAATTTGTGCAGGACTTCTGGGCCTGCCAGCCCAATAACGCGGCGTGGGCCGCGCTTTTGTACGCGCCGCTGCTGCTGATTTCCGCCTGGCCCGCTGCCGTAAGCGCGGTAAGCTACGCGCGCATGATATCGGACAGCGCGGTTGACGTGCTGGCCTCAAAAATAAACGGCGTCGCGAAGATAAAAATAACCGCGGCGGCCGCCGCGCGGGATTATGAGCAGGCCGCACGGACGCTTATGCGCACAGATATACTGCTTATGGCCGCGCTTGCGCCGATTTGCGTTTTTACTTCCTTTTACGCGCCCGATATAGTGCGCGTACTTTTTATGCGCGGCAGCTTCGGCGCGGGCGACGCGCTGGACGCGGCCGCGCTGCTTTCCCTGTTCATACTCGCCGTGCCAATGATATCTTTGAACAACAATTTCGCCAATATGACCGCCGCGCTGCGGGTGGTGAAGGAAGTCGCGCCGCGCTATACGCTGTTTGCGGTGGTTTTTACGCTAGCTTTCGCCGGCGCGGTAAAATCATGGGGGCCGACGGCATATCCCATGACTTTTTTGCTGATGTATCTGCTGCTGATGCTGCTGAATATAATTACGGCAAGGCGGTACGCGCCTTTCCTTGGCTACGGGCGGCATTTGCTTTATATGCTTAAGCTGCCCGCGCTGAGTTTTGTCTGCGCGGTTCTGACGGCTTTGTTCTGCGGGCGGTTTTTTGAAAGCAGTTTTCTTAATTTAATGCTTAACGGAAGCGTTTTCGTACTGCTTAACGGCGCGGCTTTTTGGCTGTGCGGCGACGTGAAAAAAATCAAAGAAGCGGCTAATTTAAAATGGAAATCACGGTAATAATACCCTGCTATAACTGCGCGCAGTATCTGGCTGAGACTTTAAATTCCCTGCTGGCGCAGACGCATGAAAAATGGCGGGCTTTGGTTTTTGACGACGGCTCAACTGACGGCAGCCTTGCCATAGCGCAGAGTTTCGCCAACAAAGACGCCCGCATAACAATTCTGCGCCACGCCGGCGGCGTAAACAAAGGCCTGGCCCAAACCGTCAAAGCCGCAATAGCCGGCGTCAAAACCCCTTATGCCGCTTTTCTGGAATGCGACGATATCTGGCGGCCGGATTATCTGGCGGCGCATGCCGCCGCGCTGCGCGCGAACCCCGGTATCAAAATAATTTTTAATGATGTTGAGCCATTCGGCACGCCGGCGCGCGTGCGGAAACTGCGCCTTTATTATAAATCCGTAAAATTATATTTAAAATTTTTAAACCCGCTTACACAGAATTATAATCTTGTTTTCCCTTTATTTCTTTTTAATCCCGTGCCTTCGTTTTCCTGCGTAACGGCGCGCGCGGAGCTTTTGGAAAAGCTGGATTTTAACCCGCCGTTCGCCCCGTGGCTGGACAGATGGCTGTGGCTGCAGCTGTGCTTTAAAAACAAATTTTATTTTATTGACAAAAAACTCACGCGCTGGCGCCTGCACGACGCAAGCCTGACCATGCAAACTCTGGACGGCATTAAGAAATACGGCCGCGCGTTTGACAAAGCGGCCGAGGCGGCGTATCTTCAAAACCTCGGCCTGGCAAAATACTGCCTGATAAAATATGCCAGCCTCGCGCTGGATTTGGGTTTTACGCTGCTTATGCTGCCGCTGAGGCTGATACTAAGGTAAACTTGTAAAATATCAGGCAGATATTGGCCTATAATGAAAATTGAGGCATATGTTTTTCAGCGCGGCATATAAGCGGCATATGATATGTCTTTTTCCTCCTTTAGTAAAGGAGGTGGCGCGGAGGGACAATTGTCCCGAAGCGGCGGAGGATTTAATAGCCGTAGAGCCTTAAAGTTGCAGTTTAGTAAAATCTATATTAAATCCCTCCCCGCCTTCGCTTCGCTGCGCCGGTACTCCCTTTACAAAAGGGAGAAAACTGCAGGCGCATAGTTCCCGCCTTACTAAAGGGGGAGAAAGCTTAAACTATCAAGAGTTCATTATCTGCTGATACTTTACAATAATTTTGCATAATCCCGTCGTATTTGATATAATAATATTGCGGGGTGGAGAAGCCCGGTATCTCGCAAGGCCCATAACCTTGAGACCACAGGTTCAAATCCTGTCCCCGCAATAGATTTAAAAAAGTAGATATTTAACCACACTGAAAGGTGTGGTTTTTTTATTTTCCCCAAAAACCTTATCTTCCAAAAACAAATCAACTTTGCAAAAGTAAAACCCTGAAATTGTCAACGAACGTTTTGATATTTTGTCGCTTTGCGGCAAAAAAAGAGCGCAGAGTGAGGGTTGCGGCTATCAAAATAAAGCCGGGGTCTTTTATAATGCGTCGTCAATATCGTCTATCTACACAGGCAATTCTATTTGTTTATATATTCAGGGTATTTTTGTTCGGGGATAGCCTCCGGCGAAAGTTTTATTTTAAACTCCTCTTCCCCGAGTATTAACCTCAACAAAATATCTTTTTTACTCCAGTTATGAGAAAATCTTTCAAGATCGTCCAATGCGAAAAACATATTGCCGATTAAATCGTTGCCGGGGGATACCGAATGTTTCTTTAATATATACGAAAGCATTTCCTGCGCTTTTGTAAAATCTTCATAATACACAACGGCCCAACTGTCAAAAGATTGAAAACTTAGGATTTTAGTATGCGAAAACTTCTTTAATAAATCTTCATCGCTAACCTGTCTTAAAGATTTATAAGGCGGTTTTGCACCTGCCGGCTTGGAATATACCCATATATCCGTAGCAGGCTCAAAAGTAAAAGAACTTTTTGTTTTTGCCGCTATAGATACCATCAGATAATTATCAACGGGCGTGGCGTAGAATTTAAAATCTGATAATTTGCCTTTTACCAAAGAAACTTCTATCCCGTTTTTATATACGGATAAAACGTTGATATCATTATCCGCAGCAATAATTCTCATTTTTGGTGTTATACAACCAAAAAGCGATAGACCCAGCAACACACATATTATTTTTTTCATTTTGTATCTCCATTTACATAAGTTGTCCAAACAAAAACGGCTGCTACATTTGGCTAATTCGGCAATGCGCTTGACAAGCCGCGAAATAAAATTATAAAGTTTTTTTATAAGATTACAGTTTTATAAATTGTATTTTTTTAATAGTGATTTTGCAAAGTTGATTTACAGGCTGGTTATATATTCTTTTCTGCGGATTTCCTACATTTCCCTGCTTTTAAAAAATACCGGGAGAGGGACTCGAACCCTCAAGCCCTGAAGGGCATTAGTTTTTGAGACTAACCTGTATACCATTCCAGCATCCCGGCCAAACCTTTTTTTATTATTTTATCAAATTTGCGGCGGCTTGGGGATTGGCAAAATCCAAAACGCCTTCGGCTATCGCCCTGGCCAGCCGCTCTATAAACGCGGGTTTCAGCAGCAGCGCCTCATGCTCGGGCAGCGTTATATAGGCGCTCTCAATCAGCACGGCGGGTATCTGTGGGCTGTTGCGCGTTACCGAAAAATCTGCAAACTTTATACCCTCGTCCGGCAGCTCTTTTATATGGCGGCGGTAGCTGCGTTCCAGCGCGCGCGCAAGCGGCACGCTTCGGCGGTAATAATAATAAAACCCGTAGCCGTTTTTTTGTCTGAAAGGATTCACATTGTCGGGCCAGGAATTATTGTGAATGCTCAAAAAAATATCCGCGCCCCATCCGTGCGCTTTATCGGTGCGCGTGGGCAAATCCATTTGCTCTTTATATTTTTTTGAAAGTTTCACAAACGCGCCCATGGCGCGCAGCTTCCGCCGCGCAGCCAGCGCAATCTGGTAATTGATTTTATGCTCATAAATACCTTGCGGGCTTGTCTTCCCGTCATGTTCATGCCTCGGCACGAATGAGTGGCCAGGGTCCAAAAATACCTTAAGTCCCTTCAGCGGCTGCGCTTTGGTAAATTGGGAAGAAGGTATTTTGCGGCTGGCGGGGCCGGCTTTCAGCCTTTCGGTTTTGCGGGGCGCGGGCGGCTGCGGCGGCTCATTTATAAAAACCGAACGTTTATAAGTATATGTTTTCCCGCCCGCGCGGCAATGCAGATTAATATCAAAATTGCCCGTATGCACAGGGATATAAACCAGCCAGCTGCCCGTCTTATAGACAGCCGCTTTAACGCCGTTTACCAGCAGCCGCGCGCCGGCCGGCGCCGCGCCGTAAAGAAATATCCCGGGCAGGCCGTTTGGTATCACGGCGCGCTCGGCCGGGTAAACTAATGTAAGCGGGGGGGATTTCTTTGCCATATTCCTTAATAAAATGATAACATAAAACCATGACAAGCCGCGATGAAATCCTCAAAGCAATCAATGCCTGTTTGGATATTGCCAAACTGCCAGAGCACAACGGCCTGCAGGTTGAGGGCCGCGCGGAGATTAAAAAAATAGTTTTCGGCGTGTCGGCGCATATGGCTTTATTTGAGGCGGCGCATAAAGCCGGCGCGGATATGATTATAGTGCATCACGGGCTTTTCTGGCCTGGCATTGTGCAGCCGCTGAAGGGCGTCTTCGGGCGGCGCTGCGCTTTCCTGCTGAAACACGGCATAAACCTTGCCGGCTATCACCTGCCGCTTGACTGCCACCCCGCGCTTGGCAATAATGCCATGCTGGCCCAAAAAATCAGGCTTAAAAATATTGAACCGTTCGGCGATTATCATGGCGCGTCTATTGGCTTCCGCGGCGTTTTAAAACCAGCGCGCAAGCTGGAAGATATCCACGCCAAACTGGGCGGGGTACTCGTATCCGCTGGCAAAGCTAAAATAAATACCGCTGCCGTAATAAGCGGCGGCGCGTGCGATATGCTGCGCCAGGCCGAAGGCGCCGGCATAGATTTATACATCACGGGCACGCGCGACGAATTTGTTGTAGAATATTGTAAGGAAGCGGGCATAAGTTTTATTGCAATGGGGCATTATAATTCGGAAAAGTCGGGCATACAGGCGCTTATGGCGTGGACGGCAAAACGCTTTAATGTCCAAACCGAGTTTATAGATATCCCCAACCCTTTCTAAGGAGAAATAAAATGGAAAATATGTTCAAAACAATTGAAGGGATGAGAGACTACATTTTGGACTTGCAGCGCAACATGACGCGCATACCGGCCATATCGCCTGACGCCGGCGGCAAAGGCGAATACCAAAAAGCCGCTTACCTTGAAGCCGAGCTGAAAAAATTTAAATTTGACGAAATTATCCGCATAGAAGCCCCCCATAAAGAAGCCGAAGGCGGCGTCCGTCCCAATCTTATCGCTAAATATTACGGCGAGAATAAAAATAAAACCCTTTGGCTTTTGGCGCATATTGACGTAGTACCCGAAGGCGACAGGGCCATGTGGAAAACCGACCCCTTTGAACTTACGCTTGACGCGGATGGCGACACCATGTACGGCCGCGGCGTTGAAGATAACCAGCAGGCCGTGGTTGCCGCGCTTTTGGCGGCGCGCGCCGTAATGGAAAGCGGCAAACGCCCGCCGGTAAACCTCGGCATAATGCTGCTTGCCGATGAAGAAACCGGCAACAAATACGGCATAGAATATGTTGTTGAAAAACGCGGCGATTTATTCGGTAAGGACGACGCTTTTATCGTGCAGGACAGCGGCGACCCGGAAGGCAAAAGCATAGAAGTGGCTGAAAAGACCGTCTACTGGCTTAAATTCACCACGCAGGGCAAACAGGCCCACGCTTCACGCCCGGGCGACGGCAATAATGCTTTTGTCGCCGGCAGCGCGCTGGCCCTGGCGCTGCGCAAAGCGCTTTACGCGAAATTTGATAAAAAGGACAATTTGTTTGACCCTGCTTTATCCACTTTTGAGCCGACGAAAAAAGAAGCCAATGTGCCGAATGTCAACACCATCCCCGCGACGGACGTTTTTTATCTTGACAGCCGCATACTGCCCAGCTACGACGTCAAAGACATTGACGCCGAAATAGCGAAAGTCGTCAAAACAATTGAAGACGAGTATAAAGTAAAAGTTTCAATTGAAACTATCAACAAGCAGTCTTCAATAGCCACGCCCGCCGACGCGGAGCTTGTAAAACGCTACAGCGAAGCCGTGCAGAAAGTCAACGGCGTCAAGGCGGGGATTATCGGCATAGGCGGCGGCACTTTCGCCGCGCCGGTGCGCAATCTTGGTTTGGCGGCGGTCGTGGGCTCGCGCATTTACGAGAATCCGCACACCCCCAACGAGAAAGCCAGCATAAAATTTACGCTGTGCGACGCCAAAGTTATAACTTATATACTGATGAACCTTAAATAGAAAATGAAAGAAAAAAGAATCTTCCAGATAGAAATCGCCGTAGCGCTGCTGCTTATAGCGCTGCTGCTGATTGGCGCGGCTTTAAAATTGGATAATATAAAAACGCAGGCGCGGCGCAGCATATCGCACAGGAACCATGTCAGGCTTATGGACGCCATTGCCGTGTACCGCGGCGACAATCAGGGCCGCTGCCCCGAAAATCTGGAAGATCTTTTGAAAGAACACGTGGATAAAATACGCGAAGCTTATGACCGCCATGGCAACAAAAGCAATGCGGTTAAAAACGGCGCGTATTCCCGGGTATTTGACGGCGGCGGCGGCTGGGTTTATATCAACGACCCGGCCGACCGCAAATACTGCACGGTAGAACCAAATGTACTTTAGCGCGGGCGCGTTTATACTTGCTTATTCCTTCGTTTTCGGTCTTATCGCGGGCAGCTTCCTGAACGTCTGCATTTACCGCATACCAAAAAAACTATCCATTGTATGGCCCGGCTCGTCCTGCACGCAGTGCGGCACAAAAATTAAATGGTACGATAATATCCCGCTTTTAAGCTGGCTGCTGTTGCGCGGCAAATGCAGGGGCTGCGGCGCAAAAATATCTTTTCAATATCCGGCCGTGGAGCTTTTCACGGCGGTGATTACCGTATTATTTGTCCATAAATATGGCCTTGGTTTGTGGGCGCCGTGCGCGCTTTTTGCCGTTTATTGCCTGATAATTTTATCGGTAATAGACATGCGGCTTATGATTATACCCGACAGATTTTCAATAGGATTGATTGTTTACGGGCTGGCCGTTTGCTTTATTAATCCCGCTTTTGAAGGCGCGGCCGTTGCGCGGTTTTTGTCTTCTTTCGGCGGCGCGTGCGCGGGGTTCTTCGGAATGTGGGCCGTCGCGCTGATAGGAACTTTTGTTTTTAAGAAAGAGGCCATGGGCGGCGGGGACGTCAAACTAATGGGCGCGATAGGCGCGCTGAGCGGCGTTATCGGCGTGGTGAACGCTTTGATAATATCTTCGTTCGCGGGGATATTTTACTTCGGCATTCTGGTGCTTCTGGGCAAGCCGCTGGATAACGGTACCAGCATACCCTTCGGCCCGTTTCTGAGCGTCGGTTTATTATTCAATTTATATTTCCCCGCCGTAATTTTTTCTGTTTTATAAAATGTTGTATAATTAACTTATCTTAGTTGTTAGGAGAATAAAGATGCCTCTCAGACAATCTATAGTCAAGTTTTTTACTTTTACATTATTTGGCGGGATATTATTTCTATGTGCTTGTAATAAAAATTCTACTATGGACAAGCTAATGCATGCAGCAGAAAAAAATGATACAGAAACTATTTCTGCCCTTATCAAAAAAGGTATTGATGTAAATAGGCAAAACTCTGATGGGTTTACTGCACTAATATTTGCAGCTCAGATGGGAAATAAGGAAACAGTTGATATTCTTCTTAACGCTAATGCCGATCCGAATATTAAATCTAATAACGGAGGCATTACTGCTTTAATGATAGCTTCACAAGAAAACCATGTAGAAGTAGTTAATATGTTGCTTAAAGCAAAGGCTAATCCTAATATACAAGAAAGTTCCAATTGGAACACAGCATTAACATTGGCATCTTTTTATGGACATAAAGAAATTGTAAATATGTTGCTAAGGGCTAAAGCTGACCCTAATATAAAAAACAAAACTTCAACTACTCCCTTGATAGGCGCTTCTATAAAAGGGTATAAAGAAATAGTCAGTATGTTGCTAAGGGCTAAAGCTGACCCTAATATGCAAGATATAAATATGTGGACCGCTTTAATATTTGCCTCTATACAGGGAGATGGGCTAAACGATGAAAGGATAACTAAGGTACTTGCCGAAAAAGGCAGAGCAAATGCTTTGAATACCGATTCTACTAAAGAAGATTATATATGGATAGTCAGCATGTTGCTTAAAGCTGGGGCAAATCCTAATATAAGTGCTGGTACCGGCGGTACAGCTTTGATACAAGCCGCTATGTTGGGGAAAAAAGAAATTGTTGATTTGTTGTTGAGGGCAGGTGCTGACCCAAATATGCAAAGTAAAAGCCAAGAGCAAAATACGGCGTTGATTTTAGCCGCTCAAAATGGCTATAAAGAAATAGTTGATATGTTGCTTAAAGCCAAAGCTGATCCAAATATCAAATCTGAAGGAATAACTCCGTTAATGATGGCTTCCCAAGAGGGATATAAAGAAATCGTTGATATATTGCTGAAAGCGAAGGCCATGCCGAACTTACAAGACAATAAAGGCACAACTGCGTTATCCATGGCTGCTGAGGGTGGCCACAAAGAAGTGGTAGCTTTATTAATAAATGCTGGGGCAAATGCTAATATCAAATATAAAGAAGGGAATACCGCATTAATGTTAGCAACTCAACAGGGACATAAAGAAGTTGTCAATATTTTGTTAAGAGCGCAAGCAAATCCAAACATACAAAACGATAATGGAATTACTGCTTTAATGCTTGCTTCTGTTAGAGGCTACCATGAAATTGTAGATGCGTTATTAAAAGCAGGGGCTAATCCTAGCTATAAAACAAGTAATGGAGTCACCGCTCTTATGGGAGCGTCTCAAAATGGACATCATTATATTGTGGCTGCTCTTAGAGGGGCTGGAGCAAGAGAGTAGTTATCCGTACTCCAGTGAGAAACTGTAGTTTTCAAAACCTATGTGTCCTAAATTTTTTTGAGGGTAAAAGCTGAATTTTTCCTAACCCCTACAACATAATCGCGGAAGGATTGTTTCGTCCATAATTTTTCCCATTAGGTAGCATTACAAGATGACAGAGAGACTAAGTTTCTATCTTTTTATTTGCGCGGTATTTCCACCCTCACCCTGACCCTCTCCCTTTCGTAAAGGGAGTGGCCCGGAAGGGACAATTGAGGGATTTAATGGCCGTAAATATTTAAACGGTATACCTCCGTGCGTTTTAGACGCGCGAGGGGTGTGTATTTACCCTATTGCTCTCGCGGGATTAGTTTGGTATAAAATAATAGAAGTTTATATTTAAATCAACGAGGATATTGCAATGAACTTCACCAAAAAGGCTTTTACTCTGATTGAATTATTAGTAGTTGTTTTAATAATCGGCATTCTGGCCGCCATCGCGCTGCCGCAGTATCAAAAATCCATAGAGAAAACCCGCGCTGTGCAGCTTAAAACGTTGGTAAAAAACGTTGCCGAAGCGCAGGAAAGATATTCCTTAGCCACCGGCTCATACGCCACGGCGTTCAGCCAACTGGATATAGATATAGATAACGGCGCTACAAAGCCCACTTCGGCATATTTCGGTTTCGGAATATCTTCAACCGACGCGGTACGCCGTTTTGAGGATAAAAATTTTGAAATTGTTTTAAATGTCGGCGGCGGCGGAAAATCGTACATTGGCGTGATTGGTGCGAATTATACCAGAAAATATAAAGGCGGATACATAGGGTTTTATTATTTTGTATCGGGTGCTGGTGCTGCTGATATCCCGCTGCGCCGTCTTGTATGCTTGGAAGATACCCGCCCAACGGTTTACACTCTGCCCGCCGCGGAGTATTGCTGCAATTTAATGGGTTATTGCAAATATACAGCGACAGCCCACGGTGCAAGATATTATACGGAAAACTGACGCAAAACCGTGTGCCGCGGCTGTAATGTTTTTTTATTCTGCCCCCGTAAATTCAATAATTTCCTCGCCCCCTGTGGGGGAGAGGAAGCGAGCATAGCGAGCAGGAGAGGGGGCATTTTCTTTATTTGCTTCTGTTAAAACTTTTTAGCTTACTTTAATAATCCACCCGACCCCCCTCCCTACCCTCCCCCGCAAGCGGGAGCGGGAAAATAATTTCCACCCTCACCCTAACCCTCTCCCGTCGAGGGAGAGGGGAATTGTTTTCTCACTTTTGTAAAGGGAGTGTCCAGCAATAGTGACGCGAGGCGCATATCTTTTTCCTCCTTTTGTAATGGAGGTGGCGCACAGGGACAAATTGTCCCGAAGCGCCGAAGGATTTAATGGCCGTAAAGTCTTAAAGTTGTAAACTGATCTTTAGTTTAATAACAGCAATATTAAATCCCTCCCCGTCTTCGCTTCGCTCAGCCGGTACTCCCTTTACGAAAGGGAGAAAACAGCCCAAATATCCAAAATCAGAATATTGCTTTCGTGACGGAGCAGGCCTCTTTTTTTCTCCCTCTCCCTTTATGATGGGAGAGGGCTGGGGTGAGGGTGGATATAAAAAACTCTTTTTGATATATAAGGAAATTTCGGCCTGATAAACTGCAAAAGCTTAATTTGTCGCGTTTATAAATTATTTAAAGTTTTTTTATAATTTCAGCCATCCGCGCAAAAGCCAAAGCGCGGTGGCTGATTTTATTTTTCTCTTCCATAGTAAGCTGCGCCATGGTTTTACCCAAAGAAGTGACGATAAAAAGCGGGTCGTACCCGAAGCCGTTTGTGCCGCTGTACTCCGCGGCTATTTTGCCTTCTACAATGCCTTCGGTTGTTGCTGTCTGCCCGTCGGGCAGTATTATTGCGGCTACGGTTTTAAAACGGGCGGTGCGCTTTTCCAAAGAAATATTTTTCAGCTCTTTAAGCAGTTTTTCGTTATTTGCGGGATAGTCGGTTCTGTCGGGATATGCATAACGGCCGCTGTGCACGCCGGGCGCGCCGTCAAGCGCGTCCACCAGAAGGCCGGTATCGTCTGCTATGGAAATAAGCCCCGTCGCGGCCCGGCCGGCTTTGGCTTTTATTAAAGCGTTTTCCTCAAGAGTCAGGCCGGTTTCCTCGGGCGCGGGTACGGCGGGGAAATCCGCCAGCGACAGATATTCTATCGCCCGCCCGCCCGCCGTAAGGCGCGGAAGTATTTGCGCAAGCTCCGCCGCTTTGTGGGGATTGTTTGTGGCGATTAATATTTTCAGCATGCTACTTCAAGCCCGCTATGGCTTCTTTTATCTGCGCGGATTTCAACTGCATTTGCGCAAGCTCTTCTTTGGCTTTTGCCACCTGTTCCGGCGCGGCGTTTTTTGTAAAATTTTCATTGCCCAGCATGCGCGTGCGGTTGGCTATGCCGGTTTCTATTACGCCCAGCTCTTTGGCAAGGCGCGCGTTTTCCTTCTCAAAATCAATTAAACCTTCAAGCGGGATATAAACCGCGGTATTGCCGAAAACTGCCGTAGCCGCTTTTTGGGGCCTGGGCGCATTTTTGTCTTTTAAAGTTATATTTTCAACTTTGGCGAGCAGGTTTATATAGCGGCGGTAATCATTAATTATTCTTTCCGCCCCCGGATCTTCCGAAGAAATAAAAATATCCACATTCTTCGCTGGATGGACATTGAACTGCGAGCGTATCGTCCTTACCTGCGTAATAAGATCCTGCAGGAAAGTAACTTCCTCCGTCGCGGAATATTCCGCCGCGTATTTGCCTTCCGCCGGATAGGTTTCGTTTATCAGGAATTCCTGCGAGCCGTCAATATATTTCTTGAAGCCCGCGGCGATTTCATCGGTAATGAAAGGCATCATCGGGTGCAGCGCTTTAAGCGTTCCGTAAAGAACATTAACTAAAATGGAAAGTATTTGTTCTTTATTTTCTTTATTATCGTTCAGTCTGGTTTTTGCGATTTCTATATACCAGTCGCAAAAATCATTCCAGAAGAATTTATACAGCTTGCCCGCGGCTTTGCTGAATTCATATTCTTCTATCGCCGCGGCCGCGTTTGCGGCGCAATGTCTGTAATAATTAATTATATATCCGTCAAAAATATCGGCGGGCTTTTCCGGCAGCGGCGGCAGTTTTTCAATGCCTTCCAAATTCATTTGGATAAACCTTGCCGCATTATAAATTTTATTGCAGAAATTGCGCGCGCCCACAACGCTGTCTTCCCCGTAGGGTATATCTTTACCGGGCGCGGCCTGCATCAGCAGCGAAAACCGCGTGGCGTCCGCCCCGTATTTTTTGATTAAATCAAGCGGGTCCACCACATTGCCAAGGGATTTGGACATTTTTTTGCCCGTCTTATCGCGCACAATGCCGTTTAGGAAAACATGCGGGAACGGCGGTTTGCCCATAAATTCAATGCCCATCATTATCATGCGCGCAACCCAGAGATAGATAATTTCATATCCGGTTACCAGCACGCTGGTAGGGTAATAATGTTTTAGGTCCCCCGTCTCCTTGGGCCAGCCGAAGACCGAGAAAGGCCACAACCCCGACGAAAACCAGGTGTCAAGCACGTCAGGGTCCTGCACGGTATCTTTGCCGCCGCAATGCGGGCAGGCCGGCTGCGTCTGCGAGAGTATGGGCTGTGCGCCGTCTTCAAAAGCAACTTTAACCAGATGTTCGCGCCCCAGTTTGTCTTCGGCGAAGGTCAGGCCCGCGCCGCAGCATTTGCGGCAGTACCAAACCGGTATCCTGTGCCCCCACCAGATTTGGCGCGATATGCACCAATCCTGTATATTTTTGAGCCAGTTGAGCAGCGGTGTCTTCCAGCTTTCGGGGTGCATTTGCACGGCGCCGCTTTCCACAGCTTTGATTGCCGGCGCGGCAAGGTTATCCATTTTGACGAACCATTGTTCGCTTAAAAAAGGCTCTATCGCGTTGCCGCAGCGGTAGCAGGTGCTGACGGCATTATCATATTTTTCTTCTTTGACGAGCAGGCCGGCTTCTTC
>JAISDW010000138.1 GCA_031264445.1 Elusimicrobiota bacterium | reverse complement strand
GTCCCCCTTTGGGGGAAGTGGCCCGTCAGGGCCGTAGGGGGGAATAAAGTCTTTATTATTTTATTCAAAAACTACAACTTCCATTACCCTCCACCCCCGAAGGGACAAGTGTCCCTTCGGGTACTCCTCCCGATGGGAGGAGAATAAATAAAAAACTCCGCGACTTCCTCCAAGTGAGGCAGAAAGCCTCTTTTTTCGCACCATTCTCCCTTTATGACTGGAGAGGCCTCTTTTTTTTATCTCCCTCTCCCTTAATTCCCCTCCCTTGGAGGGGTGGCATGCGAAGCATGGCGGGGTGGTTAAGAGATGGCCGGGGTGAGGGTGGAAATTATTTTCTCCCTTTTGTAATACATTGATCTGAAAATAGACATACGACAAAACTAAATCCCTCGCCCGCCTTCGCTTCGCTACGGCGTGGCACTCCCTTTACTAAAGGGAGAAAACTGCCTAAATATCCAAAATCAGAACAATTCCGAATTTTTGCCGGTCGTTTGTTGCTCGGTTTATCTGACGGCCGTTATGCCCGCGCCGCCAAAACCGCCGCTCAGATTTTTTATACCCTTCGCCGGCGCCAACCAGCCTTGTACGCGGCCCTGCGCGCTGTAGCGGCTCTCGCCTGTATAAGCCGTTATTTTATCCGCGGATATCGCATAATCGCCGTCGTCATTAAATCCCAGCAACAGCGGCCGCCCGCCGTAAGCTTCAAAAATGCCGGTGTTCAAATCAAAAGTCATCTCGCGCGAATAGAGGGCATTGTCTTTATCGTCCAGCTCCGCCCAGCCGGAGAGTTTATAAGACGTAAATTTTGCCCCGAAATCCAGCCTGTCGCCATAGAACCTGTAGGCCGGGCCGCCGTTTTTGATATTGTAGCCGAGTTCCAGCTGCGCGCCTTTTTGGGGTAAAACATAGCCTGTGTCGCGCGCCTGATTATAAAAAATTTTGTCGGCTTTTATGTGCGCTTTTGAGGTTTCATCCTCGCGAGCGGCGTAAACATTGCCGCGCAGGGTATAGGCGCGTAAAGCGCGCTGCGAAAGCCCCCTGTCCGCGCGGATTTTGTATAAATCATTCTCGTAGCGCACATTGCCGCTGAACTCTTCCTCGGCTTTGTCCCTGCGGATTATCCAGCTGTCGCTCTGCACCATGCCGCCGAGCAGGGCCGCCATATTTTTATCATCGTCCTGCATGGGCTGCGCGCCCGCGAAAACCGGCGCGAAAAGCAGCGCGGCGGAAATTAAAATTTTTATCTTCGTCATAAATTTGCCGTCGCCGCGCGGAAGTCTTTTATATTCTGTGGCAGCGCGGTTTTTTGTTTGAAAATTTCTATCTCGCTCAAATCCTGATTGGCTTTAAGCCCGCTGCCTTTTACCACTACGCCGCCGCGTTTGAGCGCTACCGGCGCATCGGTCCATATCAGGCGCGTCTGTGTATCGTAAAATAAAATTTCGGTATCAAGCTCGGCGCCTTCGCGCGCGTTTGCACCGTGCACCGCATCGTTGAGCATGATGAGATTTTTGTCAAAATCATAACGCCCTTTGCGCGCGGTGATGGAGGAGCCGGCTTCCCCGCCCGTTTTAAAAATTATATGCGGCTTGCGCATAGCGACATAAGACCCTTCGTCCGCCTGGTAAAAATCCGCGTCGGTTGCCGTAAGAAGCCACTTGCCCTCGCCCATCTGGGATTCTGAAATTATCACGTCTTGCGCGTGCTGGGCCGGCGGCGCGCCTTCGGCGGCCGGGCCGGCCCCGCCGCATGCGGCAAGGCACAAAAGCAGCGCGAAAGGAAAAATTAATTTCATTTCTTATCAATGAGCGCGATAAAATCTATCAGATTATCCTTATCCAGGAAGCCTATAACTTTGCCGGCCGCGTCCACTACGGGGGCATTGTCAAATTTGCGCTCGCTTATAATTTTGGCCGCGTCAACGGCTTTAATATCCTGCGTGAAAGCAAAAGGATTTTTTGTCATAACTTCGGTTATTTTGGCGTTTAAAATATTACGCCGGCGCTGTATGGCGCGCCGCAAATCGCCGTCGGTAAAATAGCCTTTCAGGCGGCCGCGCGCGTCCACCACGCTGGCCGCGCCGGATTTGTTTTTTGTCATCACCAGAAGCGCGTCCTGCACGGCGGCTGTCAGCGGCACCGTCGGGTTTTTGCCTTTGAACATAATATCTTTTACATGCTGCGTTAGCAGTTTGCCCAGGCTGCCGCCCGGGTGGAAGACGGCAAAATCCTCCGCTTTAAAGCCGCGCATTTTCATGAGCGTTATCGCCAGCGCGTCGCCCACGGCAAGCATGGCGGTGGTTGAAGAAGTCGGCGCAAGATTATAAGGGCACGCCTCGCGTTTTATGCATACGGGCAGCAGCATATCGGCCAGTTTTGCCAGGCCCGAATTTTTGTTGCCCGTCATCGCTATTATTTTTACGCCGGCTTTTTTAAGCGGCTCCAGAATGCGGTTGACTTCCTCCGTCTGGCCGGAATAGGATAAAGCCAAAACTATATCGTGTTTGGTTATCATGCCCAGGTCGCCGTGCAGGGCTTCCGTCGGGTGCACAAAGAAAGAAGGCGTGCCCGTTGAAGCCAGCGTCGCCGCCAGTTTGCGGCCTATGTGCCCGCTTTTGCCCAAACCCGCGACGATAAGCCGCCCGTTGCCGGCGGCTACTGTCCGCGCGGCTTTTATAAAATCCGCGCCGATACCGTCCGCCGCGGTTTTAAGCGCGCATTCTTCGGCCGATATAACTTCGCGCGCAGCGGCAAGGATTTGCGCGTCGGTAAATTTATTTTGTTTTGCTGCTGCGTGTTTTGGCATAATTATATCCCCCGCAAGATTTTTTTGACGGCTTTATCCACCGCGGCGGTTTGCTTCAGAAGGGTTTGAGCCTCGGCGAAGTCAAGCGTGTTTGCGCCGTCTGAAAGCGCGCAGGGCGGGTTGGGGTGCGCTTCAAAAAAAATGCCCGCCACGCCGGCGGCCGCCGCGCCGCGCGCGAGGGTGGCAAAAAAACTTTTGTCGCCGCCGGTGGCCGCGCCGCCGGCAGGTTTCTGCATGGAATGCGTAAGGTCAAAAACAACGGGATAGCCTGTCTCTTTCATTATCTGCAGGCTGCGCAAATCCACCACCAAATCGCCGTAGCCGAATGAAGAACCGCGCTCCGTCAGTATAATATTTTTGTTGCCGGTCGCTTCTATTTTTTTGATGATATTTATGATGCCCGCCGGCGGCAGGAACTGGCCTTTTTTTACGTTTATGGCTTTGCCGGTCGCGCCCGCGGCAAGCAGCAAATCAGTCTGCCGGCATAAAAACGCGGGGATTTGCAGAATATCGGCAACCTCTGCCGCGAGCCGGGCCTGCCACGGCTCGTGTATATCGGTGAGTACGGGCACGCCCAAAAGTTTTTTTGCTTTATCAAGCAGCTCAAGCCCTTTATCAATGCCCGGGCCGCGGTAAGCGTTTAGGGCCGAGCGGTTCGCTTTATCAAAAGACGCTTTAAGCACAAACGGCGCGCCCGCTTTTTTCATAAGCGCGTGCAGCTTTTTTGCCGTGGCCAGAAAGGCGGCTTCGCTTTCAATTACGCACGGGCCGCCGATATAAGCCAGCGGCAGATTATTTGCAAATTTTATATTACCGGCTTTAACTGTTCTCATAATAAAAATTATATAATATTTATATCATATGGACAGAAAAATTACTTTTAATAAAGTGCAAAAAAACGCACAGTCGAATTTTGTAGCCGGCTCC
>JAISDW010000094.1 GCA_031264445.1 Elusimicrobiota bacterium | reverse complement strand
TTGCCGGAATTTATGGAACGTATTTTGCGCGCGGCTTCATAACCGTCCATTTCCGGCATTTGTACGTCCATCAGTATTAAATCGTATTTATCCCGCGCCGCGCCGAACATATTTACCGCCTGCGCTCCGTTTTCAGCTGTATCAACCGCAACCGCAGAAGGTTTAAGCGAGTCTATGACTATTTCCCTGTTTATATCCAAATCTTCAACTAATAAAATGCATTTACCAGACAGGTTTTGAAATCCGCACGCGCATTCGCCGCCGCTTTTATTTATTTTGCATTGTTCCGGTTTGTTTTGAGCGGGCGGAAAATTTAAATTCAGTATAAAATAAAATTCCGAGCCTTTGCCGGCTTCGGATTTAAGATGTATTTCGCCGCCCATTGTTTCAATAATGCGTTTTGATATGGATAAACCAAGCCCCGCGCCGCCGAATTTGCGGGAAATTCCGCCTTCAGCCTGCTCAAAAGAATTAAAAATGCGCAAGCGCTGCTCGGGCGTCATTCCTATCCCGCTGTCCGCAACCGACACTCTTACGGTGCAAATTTGATTTTCCGTTTTGAGCGTGTTTGCCTGCAGTGTTATATTGCCGCACTGCGGGGTAAATTTTACGGCGTTAGAAAGAAAGTTCGTGATAACCTGCGCAATCCGCTGCTCGTCCCCGAGTAAAATATCCGGTATATTTTCGTCTATATTTACGGTAAATTTTTGCTGCTTTTCTTTTATGCGCGGGGAAATAATCTCCGTTGCCCTTGCTATCATTTTCCTAAAATCAAACTCCGTCGTATAAATATTAATCTTGTTGGCTTCTATTTTTGACATATCCAAAACATCGTTAATAATGCCGAGCAAATGCGACGAAGACTCTGCAACTTTATCCAGGCAATAATTCTTTTTTTCTACGTCTTTTGTTGCTTTTCCTATGTGAGTCATCCCGATAATCGCGTTTATGGGGGTTCGTATTTCGTGGCTCATATTTGCTAAAAAATCGCCTTTTGCCTGGGCTAAAGACAAAGCCTTCTCGCGTTCGGCTGCGATAAGCTTGGTCATTTCGTTATGAACAATAGCGTTTACTATAAATAAGCCGGTGGATTTTAATATATATATTTCTTCTTCGGAAAACACCCTTTCTTTTTTTGTATCGTCGTATCCCAGATATCCCCAAAAAGTATTGTTCAGGAATATAGGCACCGCAAGTATTGAAATTATATTGTGCTTTTCAAGCCTTTGGCGTTCTTTGTCCGGCATAAGGCGCACGGGCCCGTTTATATATTGGCCTTGCGAAAGAAGTTTTTCCCAGCTTACGAGCGCGTCAGCGTATGCGGCCGTGAGTTTTAAGTTTCTGCTTTGCGCTATATCGGAGTCTCTTGCCCATTGAAATAAATAAGAATAGTGAAGTTTCCCGCCCTCAAAATAATTTTTATATACGCGCACTCTGTCAATGTCCACGCTGCGGCCTATAAGCGCCAGGGAATTCCATAAATTCTCTTCAAAGTTCTTTTCATCCGAGGATAAAAGCATTGTTGCCGTTTCATTTACCGCGTGGAGAAAATCAGTTTGTTTTGCATTTATGATTTTGAGTCGTTTGTTTTCTTCTAAAATCTCGTTGATATCCATATTATTCGTTGTTTTATTAATTCCGGCGGGACCGGTTTGATTGGATTAAATGCCTTCAGATTTTTATAATAAAATTTCCGCTAATTTTCAAAAACTTCAGCAATATTTATATTATATATTATTTATAATAATCAATTCATACGGCAAAACCTTGGGGCGCGGCCACGCTCAGGTGCCTTTTGTAAGACGGTTGGAAAGTATGTCCGGCAGTTTGGCGGCAAGCATTTTCTTCTGCACGGCTTCAATATTATAAGGCACGCGCAAAAGGCGGAAGGTGCGCTTTTCGCTGTCGTATACGCCGAAAGAGGCCATACGGTTGGCGTCGCGCGGCTGGCCTATGGAGCCCGGGTTTATCATATAGCGCAGGCCGGGCATCATTTTTATGGTGACGTCATTGCCCAAAAATATGTCTATCTGCGGCATGCGGTCGTTTTTATAACTCATTATAAAAGGCACGTGGCTGTGGCCCACAAAGCATACGCTGCCGGCCCATTTATCAAGGTTCAAAATAAACTGCTCGGCCGAGAGCAGGTAATCCCTGAAAGGGTCAAAAAAGGAACCGTGCACCATGGCGAAATCTTTACCGTGGTACTGGTCGGGGAAAGCGCGTATGAATTTTTTTGAACTTTCGCTGAGATGCGCGGCCGTGAATTTTATGGATTCTTTTGCATAATCGCTGAACCACTTAAAAAAATCATCGTTAAACAGGCACATGTCGTGATTGCCCATAACCGGTATGAAATTTTTAAGTTTTTTTACGGTTTGCGCGCAAAGCTCGGGGTCGGGGCCATAGCCCACCAAATCCCCGCAGAAGGCATGCGCGTCAACGCCAAGCGTCGCAAGCCGCTTCAGCACGGCCGCGAGGGCTTCGTAATTGGAATGAATATCCGAAAGTACGGCATATTTCATAAAATTTGGTTCCGGCTATAATATTATTTTGAGGCGGAGCTTATAAGCTCGCGGGTTTGGGCATCCTGCTCGGCAAGATTCAGGGAGAGGACTTTTGACACCCCGCTCTCTTCCATGGTTATGCCGTAGAGCATCTGCGCCGCTTCCATCGTACGCTTATTGTGGGTTACCACTATAAACTGCGTACGCCGCGAAAATTCTTTTATAAGATTTACAAATTTTTCCACATTTGCCTCGTCAAGCGGGGCGTCGGCCTCGTCAAGTATGCAGAAAGGCGAGGGATTGTGCGTAAAGAAAGCAAACAGCAGCGAAATCGCGGTTAAAGCCTTTTCCCCGCCGGAAAGCGCGGATATGTTCAGCAGTTTTTTGCCCGGCGGCTGCACCACGATATCTATGCCCGTTTCAAGCAGATTATCGGGGTTGGTTAAAGTAAGCTCGGCCTCGCCGCCGTGGAATAAGGTCTGGTACACCGATTTAAAGTGCATTTTTACCTGTTCAAAGGTATATTTAAAGTTTTCCCTTGTGGTGGCGTTGATTCTGGCTATGGCCGTTTTAAGGTCGCGCTTGGCGGTTTCCAAATCCCCTATCTGTTTGCGCAGGAAGTCATTGCGCGTCGTAAGCGCGTCATATTCTTCCGGCGCGGTCATGTTTACGGCGCCCATGCTTTCTATGCGCCGGCGCATCATTTTGACGCGTTCCAAATCCACCTCTTTATCGCCCCATTTCATGCGGGCTTCCTCGGGCGTGGTATTCCAGGCTTCAAGCAGATTATTGATTATGGCCGTGCGCTGGCGGCGGTGGTTGGTGAGAGTATTTTCCAAATCATGCGCTTTTATGGTAAGCTCATTTGCGCGGGCTTTGTTTTTGCCGAGCGCGGTATTTCGGGCGTCAAAGTCGGTTTTTAAAAGATTAAGGCTGTCGCGCAGTTTTGTTTCGTCAATTTCCAGCGCGGCAAGATTATCGCGCTGCGCGGCCAGCTTGGCTTCGGTGGAAAGTTTTTCCCCGTCAAGCGCGGCGATGCGTTCGCCGGCTTTTACAATCTGCTGCGCGCGTCTGGCGGCGGCGGTTTGCAGCGCGGTTTCCTCGGCCGAGGCGGATTTTAAATCCAGCTCCAGATTATTTTTGCGGATTTTTACTTCGTAAAGCCTGGAGTTTGCCTGCTCCACATCGGTTTTGAGCGCGGCGGCCGCGGCCTGCAATGAAGCGCGGTTTTGGCGCAGCGCTTCGGCCGTTTGTTTGGCCTGCGCATGGTCTTTGCTGAGTGCGGCCAGCTTTTCCTTTAAAACGGCGGAGTTTTGCTTACGCGCCTCTATGCGCGCCAGTATGTCCTGTTTATTTTTGGCGGCGAAGGCCGCGTGGGCTTCAATATCAGTAAGGGAACGTTTTTTATTGTTTAAATTATTCTGCGCGGAATTTACCGCCAAAGCCTCTTCCTGATATTTTGCGCGCTGTTTGGCAAGGCTTTCTTCCTGCGCGGGCAGCGCGGCGGCAACTGCGGCGGTTTCTTTATCCGTCTCCTCCCGCAGCAGCGAGATTTGGCGCAGCTCCTCTTTGGTTTCTTCTTCCTCGCCCCAGTAAGCTTCCGGCGATTTAACGTCGCTCGCGCCGCCCGATATCCAAAAACCTTCAGATACCGCGCCGTCCTGCGCGCTGTAAGCCGCCGCTATAAAACGCACCGCGGCCTGCAGCCGCCCGGGATAAATTATTTTATCAAGCAAAGCGTTTTGCGCGGCGGAAGCCTGCTGCGCGGCGGCGGGCACGGCGTCCAAAATTATAAATCTTGCGCGCGCTTTGCCGTTTTGCTTCAAAAGTTCAATGGCTTTTTGCGCGGTTTGCATGGTATCGCAGATTATGGAATCCAGAAATTTGCCGAAAGCCTCCTGCGCGGCCAGGGCGTATTCGTGGGGGATTTTGATATTTTTGCGCAATGTGCCGCCGATGCCCGCGATATTGCTTTCTTCCACCAGTTTCGCGCCCACCCAGTAAGGATTGTTTTTGCCCTGGGTTTGTATCATCTGCATTTTGGTATTGAGAGAGGCCTTCTGCGCGTTTAAAGCATTGGATTTTTCGCCCAAAGCCTGTTTTTGCGCGGCCAGCCGTTCAATCTGCCCAGCGGCTTCCTGCTGAGCGGTTTTGACCTCGGCAAGGCTGCCGGTTTTGGCGGCAAGCGCGGCGTTTAAATCTTCCGTTTCCTGTTTCAACGTATTTATCTGCGCGGCCTGCGTCTGCAAAGTGCGTTCCGAATTTATCAGATTATTATTTTCATGCGAAAGCGCTGAATCTTCCAAAGCTATTTTACCGCTGAGCTCCATTTCGCGCTGGGAGAAATTGAATAAATCGCCGTTTGCCCGCTCAAAATCCGCTTCGGCTTTATGTAAGTCCTGCTCGTTCTGGCGCGCGGCTTCGTACTTCTGGTTATAATTTTGCTGCAGCGGGGCGAAATCAGCCTCAACCGCGGCAAGCTTTTCCTTAAGCGCGTTTATTGCTGGGTTAAGCTCGGCCATGCGTTTTTGGCTTATTTCTTCTTCCGAGCGCGAAGCGCGTATCTGCTGCCCAAGCTCCTGCGCGAGGCTTTCGCAGTTCTTTATCGCGCCCTCCAGCAGGCCTATCTGATACTTGGAGGAGGCGATTTTTTCGTTAAATTCATTAAGTTCTTTTTGCTTATGCGTAAGGTTAAGGTCCAAAGCGGCGACCTCGCCCTCAGCGGCGGAAACGGCGGCCGCGATATCCTCAAGTTCTTTTGTTACGGGGTTAAGCTCGGCCTGGGCGGCGTTTATTTGCGCGTCGTGGCTTTTAATATTTTCAAGAGAAAGAGCGATTTCGCTTTCCTTAAGTTCCTCGCGATATTTTTGGTAAAGGCGGGCTTTCTTGGCTTCGGAATCAAGCTTTTTTATTTGCTCGGCTATCAGCGCCAGCGTATCGCTGAGGCGGGCGATATCCATATCAACGCGCTCCAGCTTGCGCTGCGCTTCGTCGCGCTTGGATTTGTATTTGGAAACGCCGGCGACTTCTTCAAAAATTTCGCGCCTTTGCTCGGGGCTTGCGGAAAGAATTTGCTCTATGGAGCCCTGGTCAATTATCGCATAGCCCTCGCCGCCGATGCCGGTATCCAGAAACATTTCCCTTATATCTTTAAGGCGGCACTGCACGCGGTTTAAAAAGTATTCGCTTTCCCCGCTGCGGAAGATTTTACGGGCTACGGTCACCTCGCCGAAGTCCACCGGCAGTTTGCGGGAGGTATTGTCAAACACCATATTGACCTGCGCCATATTGAGCGCGGGCCGCTTTTTTGTGCCGTTAAAAATTATATCCACCATTGAGCCGGAGCGAAGGGATTTCCAGCTCATTTCACCTATGGCCCAGCGGACGGAATCTATTACGTTTGACTTGCCGCAACCGTTAGGCCCCACTATGCAGGAGACGCCCGGTTCAAAATTTAATCTTACTTTATCAGCAAAAGATTTAAAACCGATTATTTCTATAGCTTTGAGGTACATATTTATATTCCGGTAAAAGATAAAATAAGGCCTCGCGGCCCCTTTTTGTATATGATACAAAATTTTATTGCCGTGCCGCCATAAACTTTATTTTTATTTTCTTCCTTAATTCCCCTCCCATGGAGGGGTGCCGCGGCGTAGCGAAGCGAAGTCGGGCGGGGTGGTCAAGAGAGGACCTCTTTTTTTCCCTCTCCCTTCGTGATGGGAGAGGGTTAGGGTGAGGGTGGAAATTATCTTTTCCCTTTAATAAAGGAATTGTCCTGAAGGGGCGGGGAATTTAATTTTGTCGTATGTACATTTTCAGAGCAATTCCCTTTTCCCTGCGGCAATAATCCCTTTTTAGTAAAGAGAGAAAAAGGCTTAAACTGCCAAACCTCCTATACATACTGATATTTTACAAAGGTCTTGACTGTTTTGTTATTTCTTTCTATAATTTTTATGTGCCCTCATACTGGGGCTCTCAGCTAAACACATCAAGGAGATGCAAAATGAGAAAATTAGTAACAGCAGTATTTGCGGTTGCATTGCTCGTCACAGCAGCAGTGTCAGCCTCTGCCTATGAATTCACCATCGGCGGCCAAGTGGGTTATTTTTATCAAAAAGAAGAAATAAACAGTAATTCTGAGAAGGGTTCCGGTTTCTCTATCGCTCCGGAATTTGCCAAAATTATTGACGAAGACACCAATGTCGGTATTGGCTTGAAATATGTTTATGAGGATACTGCGAAACTTCAATCTGTCGATCCCGATGACCGAGTTAAAGCCACAACCCTCGGCGTATATCTGTTCGGTGAGCGCGCCGTTTTGAACCCCGGTCCGTTCAAAGTCTTCCTCAGGGGCGATATCGGTTATGATAGCACGAAATACGATGGTAATGATGATAGAGAAAATGTAATTAGTGTAGGCATACTTCCGAATGTTCAGTATGCTTTGAGCGACAGGCTAACCCTTATCGTTTCTTCCGATGTTTTGAGGCTCGGCTTCATCCACGGCAAAAAAGGCGATAATAAAGTAACCAACTTCGGCTTCAACGTCGGCGACGGCGATATTGCTTCCGTTGGTTTGAAGTTCGCATTCTAAAACCTGTTGATTCAAAAAAGCTAATAACTCTTACACCCCCGCTTGAAAAAGCGGGGGTTTTTTATTGCCATAATAAAATTTCAGAATTATTTTTTAGTTGTTTTCTCCCTTTCGTAAAGGGAGTACCCGCGAGGGGACAATTGCCCCGAAGCGGGGGAGGGATTTAATATAAGCCCTTACTACAAAAAGAGTTTTTTCAACTTTACGGCTTTACTGCCATTAAATCCCTCCCCGGCTTCGCTTCGCTGTGCCTGTACTCCCTTTACGAAAGGGAGAAAACGGCCCAAATATCCAAAATAAGAACAATCCCCGCTTGCGGGGGAGGCTTATATCATTTATCCTCTCCCTGTAATTCCCCTCCAATGGAGGGGTGGCCACGCCATAGCGAGCCACGGCGTAGCGCAGCGAAGGCGGGGACGGGGTGATCAAGAGAGAGGCCTCTTTTTTTATCTCCCTCTCCCTTGACGGGAGAGGGCCGGGGTGAGAGTGGAATTTTTTCTCCCTTTATGAAAGGGAGAAAAAACACACTATTTCCGTTTGGCGTACATATCGTACATTATTATCGCGGCGGCGGCGGCGGCATTAAGGCTGCTTACGCCGCCTTCCTGCGGAATACTTACCACGGCGTCGCAGTGCTCTTTTGTCTTCTCGCGCAGGCCAGCGCCTTCATTGCCTATTATCAGCACGGCGGGATAAGCATAACTTGTCTTAGCGATGGGCTGGCCCGCCATATCCGCGCCGTATATCCAAAAACCTTCTTCCTTTAAATCCAGCAGGGCGGAGGTCAGGTTAGACACTTCCACTATCTTTAAAGTTTCAAGCGCGCCGCTGGCCACTTTATGCACGGTCGGCGTTATGCCCGCACTGCGATGCTTTGGCAGCAGGACGGCGGTAAACCCCAGGCACGCCGCGCTGCGCAGCATAGAGCCGAGGTTTTGCGGGTCAGTAATCTCGTCCACCGCTAACCAGAGTTCCTTTTTGCCCGCTTCCCGCGCGTCGTAAATGGCGGAGGACAGGCGCATCGCTTTCAGCGGCTCCACGCGCGCTATCACGCCCTGGTGATTAGCATGGCCCGCCATGCGGTCCATGGTTTTCTCGTCTATACTTTTAATTTTTACATTGCGCGTTTTGGCCAGCCTTATAATATCTTCTATCTGGCGGCTGGCACGTTTGCCGGTGATATAAAGCTGTAGCACCGCGCGTTTGCGGCTTTTGAGGGCCTCGCGCACAGGGTGCGCGCCGAAGAGCATTTCTTCTTTATCAATATGTTCCATAAATTTTTATATAAATTATAGCAAAATAAGCCGCGGCTATTTTTTATTTTCCAAAGCCGTCAAAATATAGTGAGTATTCCTGCCCGCGCCAATCTGTTTTAAAATTTTGCGTTTAACAAGGTCGGCAATATCCCTGCCTGCGCTGTCGTGCGATGTTTTTGTTTTTTT
>JAISDW010000030.1 GCA_031264445.1 Elusimicrobiota bacterium | reverse complement strand
AGATTTCTTTGATGATTTGCTTAATTTTTTAAAAGACGGCGATTATAACTATAAAGAAATATGGAAAAACGAATTTTTGAAATCAAATGTAATATCTTTTAAAGATGGCAAATTATCGTCAGAAGTATTATTAGAAATATATCGCGAGCATATTTCGTGCGCATTATCAGATAATTTATCAGAGCAAAAAATATCTTTTGTTAATAATATAACAGAGTGCTTACTGCCCAACATTATTCCCCTTCTCTGGTTTGATGTTTATACATTTAATCCTTCGGACGCATTAGAAGAAAATTTTAAAAGTTTATATGACATCATAAAACAATGGTGCGAGAAGGATAGAGAATTTGGGAACTCGGGGAAAGGATATCTCGGTGAGGGAAAAAAACCTCAGTGGGAAAAAGAAACGGCTTTGCTAATACTTGATGTTTATCCAAAGCTGACGAAAAAAAATATTAAAAGAATTATCCGGACTATTAAACAAATGATAAACGATAAAGTCTTTAAAGATAATTCAAGAGAACAAAAAAAGTTGCTTTGGTTAAAAGATCGTGACTTTGAAATAATACAAAAATACACAGGAGAATAAAAATGTATAAAAAAATATTAATATTGGTGATGGGCATTGCACTTACGCAATGATTGAAAGGAGTAGTATGGAACAACTGGCCGTAACAGCGGTAATAGGCTCTATTATCATAATGTATGTGTTTCAGTTAAGCGCATATTTACTGTTTCGTATAGTATTTGGCTGACTTATGCGCATAATGCTTAAGAACGGCCAAATGGGAGCGTTAAACGCCATATTGTTTATACTTAACTTCGGACTCAGTATGTTCGTAGCTAAGTACATAAGCGGTAAGTCTACGCCTGGAGCCATCATTAATATGGCAGGCAGTATTATATTGCAAGTACACATTATGATTGATGTGTGGTGTATGAGCAAACAAATAGAGATAGAAAGAATAATTGAGGAAAAACAATGAAAGACATAATAATACTAATTATAATATGTATAATATGTTTGCTAATAACAGGCATAAGCATGTACAATGTAGGATTTTCAGTAGGATTTCAAGACGGAATTAGAGAAGGAATGGGTCGGGAATGGGAAAGATTATTACCAATTTTGAATGAGAGAAGAAATGATGCAGACCATTTTCGGACTTTATACTATACAGAATGCTATAGAACTATTTTATAAATAAATTTACGGGAACCGCGAAACTGAAGCGCTTGATTGAGCGAAATAAAATCTTAGCGGGTTTTAAAAAAGCCAATTCGGTGCCTAGGCCTGATATACAATACAGGGTTTATGTATAAAAAAGTTCTATGCTTTATTTTTATGGCATCAAGTGCGGTTATATTGTACTCCGCAGAGGGCGTGCGGACAAATTTCAATAAAGTTGCCGTCGCAAGCGTTTATGACGGGGACACCTTCAAAGTATATCTTAGCTGTAGCTATGCAGTATTTTGTAAAGCAATCCCCATCCGTGTAAAGGGCATAGACGCACCCGAAATAAAAACTAAAAATCCTGAGCAAAAGTCAGCGGCCTTAAAAGCCCAAGCCTTTACCAAAAATTTTTTAAATAATGGCAAGGTAGTCCTGCGAAACTGCGAACGTGATAAATACTTTCGTTTGCTATGTGATGTGCGGGCAGAAGGTAAGAATTTAGCAGAAGAACTGTTAAAAGAGGGCCTTGCCGTCCCGTATGACGGCGGCACAAAACAACAATAAACTGCATATAAAGATGTGATTTTTAAAAAATCTGCAAATCCGCAACGCCATTGCAAATTTACAGAAAAGAAAGAAGAGTGTTATTATGTGGGGCCGCAGGTCATAGATTGTAATCTGGGAATGAATGCAAGTTGCCGTCATTGTGAATTTATTTCGGAAGCTGTCGTTTGTTGTCACCCTGAACTTGTTTCAGGGTCTGTGGTTTACTACAGATGCTGAAACAAGTTCAGCATGACGGCAAAGGTCCAACGGCAATCTGGTAGTTGTCGTCATTGCGAGATCCCGCAGGGGTCGTGGCAATCTACGTCGTATTAAAAAAAGCTTTTGGATTGCCACGCTTAACTTCGTTTCGCCCGCAATGACGGCTAAAAACAGACTGCCACGCCCGTATTCGCTGTGCTACGACGTGGCTAGCAATGATGTATATAGGACATTCCATTTCATTTTTACCCGCCGTTCTGCCATAATCTGCTATAATCATTATTATATGAAAGGTATCCTGCTTGCCGGCGGCACGGGCAGCCGCCTGCGGCCGTCCACAAACGCCGTATCAAAACAGCTTATCCCCATTTACGATAAGCCAATGATTTACTACCCGCTTTCCGTGCTGATGCTTGCCGGCGTACGCGAGATTGCGCTTATAAGCTCCCCGCGCGATCTGCCGGCTTACAAAAATCTCTTTGGCGACGGCGCGCAAATCGGCCTTAAATTTACTTATATAGAGCAGCCGCGCCCCCAAGGCATAGCGCAGGCCCTGCTGCTGGCGGAAGATTTTCTGGCCGGCGGCCCGTGCGCTTTTATACTGGGCGATAATATTTTTTACGGGCGCGAGTTTACAAAACTCCTCCCAGACGCCGCCGGCGCGGCGCATGGCGCGCGCGTATTTGCGTATCACGTCAAAAACCCGCAGGATTACGGCACCGTGCGGCTTGATAAAAATTTCAAACCGCTCAAACTGGAGGAAAAGCCTCAAAAACCCTCTTCCCCATGGGCTTTAACCGGGCTTTATTTCTACGATAATAAAGCCGTCAAATACGCCAGGCAGATAAAACCTTCAGGCCGCGGCGAGCTGGAAATTACCGATATTAATAAGCTTTA
>JAISDW010000145.1 GCA_031264445.1 Elusimicrobiota bacterium | reverse complement strand
CCGCAATACGCCACAATTCAATAATGAAAAAATAGATCTTCCACAAACTGCCCTCGCCACAACCGGAAAGAAGGCCCCGAAAGGCGCTTTTTCAGGCAGCTCAGACAGCAATCAAGACGGCAAAAATAAAAAAACGCAGGAGGCGGGATACGGCGCCGGCGGGAATATAAACGCGGGAGATGGCGGCAGTTTCACGCTGTCCGCAAATCCTGATTTCCTTGCATCAATTAAAAGAAAACATGAAAGCAATGCCGGCTCTTTCAAATCCTCGCTCTATTCCGGTATTAAAAGCAAACCGCGCGGGTTAAGCAAATCAAACGGAGCGAAAAAACGAAAAGAAGATTTAACCGAGGCGGACCTCACGGAAAGCTCTTATGACTCCCTGCTTAAAGAGCTGGAAGATTTATTGACGGAAAACACCGCGGCGGCCAGATTCAAAAAAGCAATCAGCGAGCAGCTTAAAAAACTGCGCCCGCCAAAACCGCCGGCGGCCGGCGCCGGCCCGCAGGAAGATACTGACGTCATGCCTGACCCGGGCAAAATACCCCCGCAGTTTTTAAGATCTCTGCCGCGCCGTCTGCGCCCCAGAACCAATATTAATTTCACGCCGGAGCCGCCGCCTGCACTGGAGGAGCAGCAAGAGGAACCGCAAGGGCCGAAAATCGTCTCCCTTGTCCCCAATGTGACGGAAATTCTGTTTGCCCTCGGCGTTGGGGACAATGTCGTTGGAGTATCAAATCTCTGCAATTATCCTCAAAAAGTCTCCGCAATACCGAAACTGGGGGACTATTATGGATGGGATACAGGTAAAATTTTATCTTTAAAACCCGACGTGGTTTTTCTTTATCAAGGCAATGATATTAAAGAAAGCATCCAAAGCGAAAATATAAAAGTGGTTGAGTGGAGCGAGCCGGCAAATCTGGCACAGCTTACGGAAAGGATAAACTCTATAGCGGGCGCGATAGAAGCAGACGCGTCGTCATTAAATTCAAGCCTCGCGCGAGATTTTGCGCGCGTCCGCGTAAGAAATCCTAAAAAAATTCCCCGAGTTTTTGTTGACCTTGGGGGCTACTGGCCTGTTAAAGATAATGAGTTTATAGGCTTTCTGTTAAACCAAGCCGGCGGCAGAAGCAGATTCGGAAAAGATGATTTAGTTTCATCCTGGGACGATATTGTCAAAGCTAATCCTGATGTAATAATTTCTGTGCGGCCACAAAATATGCATGAAGATTATGGAAAACTGCCAGGAATAAACAGCGTCAATGCAAAAAAAGAAGAGAAAATCTGTTATGCCACAAACGATGAAAGCGATATAATAAGCCGCCCGGGCCCGCGCTCACCGCGCGCGGTTGAGATTCTGCGCCGTTATATCAGCGAAGGCTGCGCCGCCGCATTACCGCGTTGAAGCCGTTAAAACCCGCGCATTATGCACAGCTTAACCATCTGCTGTAAGATTAAGTTTTTTAGCTCTTCGCCCGCTGCTCAATGTATGATTTTAAATCGCTTATGTCGCCGGAGTGGAAAACCGCGTCCTGGTAAGTGATTTTTTTGGCCAGATACAAATCCCCAAGGCTTTGATTCATAGTCATCATGCCGATTTGCCGGTTGGTCTGCATAACGCTGTAAAGCTGCTCTGCCTTTTTGTCGCGGATTATAGAGCGTACTGCCGGCGTGGCAAGCAATACCTCGGGCACGAGTATGCGGCCTTTGCCGTCGGCCGTGTGCAAAAGCTGCTGGGATATTACCGCCTCCATCACGAAGGAAAGCTGGGCCCTGGTCTGCTCCTGCTGGTTGGGCGGGAACATATCTATAATGCGGTTGATTGTCTGTATGGCGTCGCTGGTATGCAGCGTGCCGAAGACAAGATGCCCCGTTTCCGCCGCATTGAGTGCCTGCTGGGTAGTTTCAAGATCGCGCATTTCGCCGATTAAGACTACGTCAGGGTCCTGACGGAGCACATAACGCAGCGCGGAAGCGAAATCTTTGGTATCCTGCCCGACTTCGCGCTGGTTTACTATGCTGCGCTTATGGTCATGCACAAATTCAATGGGGTCTTCAACGGTTATTATGTGGTAGCCGTAATTTTCGTTAAGATAATTTATTATGCTGGCCAGCGTGGTGGATTTGCCGGAACCTGTAGGCCCCGTCACAAGCACCAGGCCTTTGTTGAGCTGCACAATGCCGTCAACCGCCGGAGGCAGGCCCAGCTGTTTGAAAGTTTTAAATTCAAAAGGTATGGCCCTTATCGCCACTCCGACGGAACCGCGTTGGCGGAACACGTTTACCCTTATGCGGCCGAGCCCCTTCATGGAAAAAGCAAAATCCAGCTCGTTATTGGTTTCAAAACGCTGTTTCTGTTCATCGGTCATGATGGAGTATATCAGGGCCTGGGAACGGTCCGGCGTGAGCGCTTCGTAAGGAGTGGCGTATAAATTGCCGTTAACGCGCAGAATGGGCGGCACGCCGGAGGTCAGATGCAAATCCGACGCGCCTTTATCCTTCATTATTTGAAACAATTCATCAAGAAGCACCATGCTAATTTCCCTCCGGGGTTATAATTTGAAGCAAATTCAAGGCATTATCGTTAAAGCCGTCAAGCGACCTGTCTTGTATATTAATCTTAAAGAGATATTTAACCGGCTCCTGCCTTACCTTTGAGGCGAGGAACTCCACGGTATAACTGTCATTGTAAAGATGCTGCGCATTCCACATAGTTTTATAGTCTTTATAAGTTTGGGACAAATATTCCCCGATAGTGCCGTGTTTTTCGTCAAGTAAATATTCCTGAACCATGCGCACGGCTATAGTTGTTGCGGCGGCATTATCACCCTCTACGGTGATATTACCGGCCTGCTGCGTCAAAGCCGGCGTTTTTATAGCTTCGGCCGGCGGCACCTCCTGCGCCTGCGGTACGGCGTGCGCCGCCACTGGAGAGGCTATGCCTTCATCCAGCCCCTGCGAAGGCGGCCTTTGCTGCTGCTGGCTGGCTGCGGGGCCCTGCTCCGCCGGTCTGGCCGGAGGATGAGCGTCTTCCTTATAGAAAAAAGCCATAAACAATGCCACGGCTATAACTATGAACATCACAAACATAAGGATATAAAGTACATCGTTCTTTTTGCCGCCTGCAGCCGGGCGGCGCGGGTCTATGGTATTTATTATTTTGCCGTTTGTGGTAGTCAGCGTCATACCGCTGCCCATTGGCATAATATTTTGCTGGGGTTTATCGGCATGGGCGCTGTGGTCAGACGTTAAGGTTTGTTTGTCAAAAATATTTATTGCGACGGCTTCCTGCGCGGGCTGGACAGCCGGCTGCAGAGACTGCAACCGCCGAGGCTCGGCGGCTGCGGTTTTGGGCGCGCCGGCGGCGGATTCTACGGCGGCCGCAATATCTTCCCCGCCGCTTTTAAGCACAACCGCGTTAGCGGCGGTAAAAGTATCGTCCGGCGGCTGCGGCGTGGCATCATAAATAGCGGCAGGCTGCGCGGCGTCTTCAACGCGGGCTGCGGCCGCACCGCCGAGCGGGGCTTTTGCGGGCAAATCGTCAAGCAGATTGTCTTCAAGAGGCGCGGTCAGCGGGGAGCGGGAATGGATAGTCTCCTCAGGCGATATTTCTTCTATCAGTCTTGCGGCTTGGGCGATTTTTTTGTCGGCAGGTTCAGCCGCGGCTTTGAGGAACGGCCCGAAGTCCTGCAGATAATCCCCGGGCGAGCGCCAGGACTCTTCCCTGTCGCTTTCATCCTGAGGGCAGACGAGAGCGTCCAAAGTAAAATCTTTATCTTTCACGATTTCCGCCGGATCCATCGGGCCCAGCGCGTCGCCGCCTTTTAAGTACCAGTATTTCATTTAATATCCTCTGCGCTCGTTAGCTGCAAAGTTCCAGCGCGGCCTGCATTCTCGCCAAAACTTTATCCCTGCCCATATATTCAAGCATTTTAAATAATGTCGGGCCGTTTGTCCTGCCCGATACCGCCACCCGCACAGGGTGGAACACCTGCCCCGCTTTAAGGCCGTTTTCCTTAGCGGCGGCGCGCGCGGCGGCTTCAAGCGGAAGCTCGCTGAAATCTGCCAGCACGGAATATTTTGCAATGACCGCTTCAAGCGCCTTTTTCGCGCCTTCCTGTTTTAAAACTTTGTTTACGGCCTCATGGTCAAATTGTACTTTATCGGTAAAGAAAAAGGAAATCAAGTCCGGTATCTCTTTAAGCGTTTTATATTTTTCACGCTCAAGCATGATGATTTTTCTGAGGAATTCTGCATCCGCGCCGCGCGCCACGCCGGCGTCGTCTATGAAAGGCCTAGCGGCGGCGTATAACTGCGTCTCGTCCATGGCGCGCAGGTATTCGCCGTTCATCCACAGGAGTTTGACTGGGTCAAAAACCGCGGGGCTTTTTTGGCAGCCTTTGATGTCAAATTTACGCTCCAGCTCGCCGGCGGCAAAAATTTGCTGAGAATCGGGCGTGCTCCACCCCAGCAGAGCCAGATAGTTTATCAGCGCCTGCGGCAGATAGCCCTGTTTTTTGTATTCAATTACACTGGTGTCCCCGTGGCGTTTGGAAAGTTTGGTGCCGTCGGGCCCGTGTATCATGGAAAGGTGGGCCATCACCGGCGGACGCCAGCCCAGCGCATCGTAAATGCGCAATTGCGCGGGCGTATTGGAAATATGGTCGTCCCCACGTATTACGTGGGAGATCTGCATCAAATAATCGTCAACCACAACGGCAAAATTATAAGTCGGGATACCGCTGGTTTTCCGGATTACCAAATCGTACAAATCTTTGTTGGCGAAGCGAACCTCCCCTCTGATAAGATCGTTAAAAACGGTTTCGCCCTCGGCCGGCATTTTAAAGCGTACAACAGGCTTGCGGCCTTCGGCTTCAAACCGTTTAACCTGCTCCTGCGTGAGGTGGCGGCAACGGCCCTCGTAGCGCGGCGGGCGATGCTCGGCCTGCGCTTTGGCGCGCATGTCACCGAGTTCTTCTGGAGTGCAATAACATTTATAGGCTTTGCCTTCCGCAAGCAGCCCGTCAATATATTTTTGGTATACGCCCTGTTCCCATCTGGCGGCCTGGAAATACGGCGGATATTCGCCCTTAACGCTGCCGTCGGGGAAGGGGCCTTCGTCCCAGTTAAGGCCGGCCCACAACATACCCTGGAAAATCGCGTCGGTGGAAGCCTGGGTGGAGCGTTCTTCGTCGGTGTCTTCTATGCGGAGTATAAACTGCCCGCCCTCTTTGCGCGCGTATAGATAGTTAAACAAAGCCGTCCTGAGCCCCCCTATGTGCAGATGCCCCGTCGGCGACGGCGCGAAGCGTACTCTTATTTTCATTTTGCTTAAAAACCCCAAAATTAAATTATATGTTAATATATATGTATATATATTATACTTAATTTCTGTTGTATCGGAGGATTTTGAATATGGCGGCGCGAATAATAGCCACGGGCGGCACTTTTGACAAAGAATATAATGAGCTTACGGGCGAGCTGTTTTTTACAAAAACCCATCTGAAGGAAATCCTTAAACTTGGGCGGTGCAGGCTGCCGGTTTCCATAACGCCGCTTATGATGATAGACAGCCTTTACATGACCAATAAACACCGCGCCGAAATCCTGCGCGCCTGCAAAAAATGCGGCGAAAAAAATCTTGTCATAACCCACGGCACGGATACGATGGAAACCACGGCCAAATATCTGGGCGATAAGATTAAAGATAAAACCATAGTCCTTACCGGCGCGATGATACCTTACAAATTCGGCTCGTCCGACGGGATTTTTAATCTCGCGAGCGCGCTTTCCTTTGCGCAGGTGCTGCCGGCCGGCGTTTATGTGGCGATGAACGGCAAACTTTTCCGCTTTGACAA
Organism: Elusimicrobiota bacterium; assembly: GCA_031264445.1. GTDB lineage: Bacteria > Elusimicrobiota > Elusimicrobia > Elusimicrobiales > Elusimicrobiaceae > Proelusimicrobium. The sequence goes on along the minus strand of JAISDW010000145.1, from coordinate 14,309 downwards.
TGTAACCAAAAACAAAAAAATAGGCGTTTTTGAAACAAAAAACCAAAACCAGAATAAAAACAAAAAACGACGGCAATCAGCATCGCTGCCCAGGTTGTATTAATAACACTTCGCGGCGGAGTGTGTATCCGGCGAGAAAACAAATCACTGCTATTATATGAACAAACTAATACAAATTATTCTTAGGCCATCGTTCGGGGCTGCGTTTATTACACAGTTTTTGGGCGCGTTTAACGATAATATCTTCCGCGCGTCTATGGCTGCTTTCGTGATGTATCAAATCACGTCTATCAGTGAAGGACAGAAGGCCATAATAGCCTCTGTTGCCGTAGGGCTTTTTATGCTGCCGTTTTTTCTTTTCTCTTCCGCCGCCGGCGAGCTTGCCGATAAATACAGAAAAGATTTGATAATCAAAATCGTCAAATTTTTGGAAATTTTCGTGGCTCTTTTTGCGATTTTAGGCTTTTATCTGCAAAGTCCTTATTTTCTGCTCGCCGTGCTTTTTCTGATGGGAACACACTCGACGTTTTTCGGGCCGGTTAAGTACAGCATTCTGCCAGATTTGCTTAAAGAGGACGAGCTTATCGCCGGTAATGGACTTTTCGAGGCCGGCACTTATACCGCGATTTTGCTTGGGACGATTTTGGGCGGGATTTTAACAAAAGGCGCGGATAATATTCTTGCCAAAATATCGGCGTGGATTTTGGGAGTCGCGCTCTGCGGTTTTGCCGCGAGCTTGTTTGTGCCGAAAGTGCAAAGCGTTTCGCCGGATATAAAAATCAACAAAAATATTTTCGCCTCCACGTGGAAAAACATGAAGTTTATACGCCGGCGCCACGACATATTTTTGTGCGTGCTCGGCATATCGTGGTTTTGGCTGCTCGGAGCGTTGATGGTTTCGCAAATGCCCGCGCTTGCAAAAACCGTCATCGGCGGGGACGAAACGGTTTTCACTTTCGTTCTAACTTTATTTTCCTGCGGTATAGGTTTGGGGTCTATCGTCTGCCAATTTTTGCTGAAAGGGAAAATCACAAGTAAATTTGTGCCGGTGAGCGCGCTAATAATGACTTTATTTTTGGCGGACTTATCTTTGGCAAGCGGCGGTTGGACGGCAGCGGACGTAGTGAATTACAAAGAATTTATTTCCGTGTGGCGCGGCCAGCGCATAACTTTGGATTTGTTTTTGTTCGCATTTTTTGGCGGTATTTATATCGTGCCGCTCAATACAATGCTGCAGGTTTTTGCCGGTGAAAAAATGCGCTCGCGTATTATCGCCACAGGAAATATCATCAACTCGCTTTTTATGGTCGCGGGCAGTATTGTCTGCGCGGGACTTTTGGCTGCCGGTTTAAAGATACCGTCTATTTTTGCGGTAATCGCGTTTTTTAACTTCTTCGTGGCGGTTTATATTTGCGGCCTTTTGCCGGAGCATACAGTCAGAAATTTCGCCAAATTCATCCTTGAAAGGTTTTACGAAATAAAAGTAAAAGGTTTTGAAAATTTTGAAAATACGAAGATAAACACCGTCATAATCGCAAACCACACTTCGTTTTTGGACGCGGTGCTTTTATGGATTTACCTTGAAGGCAGAGTTCATTTTGCAATAGACACTTATGTCGCAAGGAAATGGTGGATTAAGCCGGTTTTGCATCTGGTAAAATATTTTCCGATTGACCCCACAAGCCCTATGGCCGTCAAATCCATCATTGACAGCGTGCAAACCGGCCACAAAGTCGTAATCTTCCCCGAAGGCAGAATTACTATGACCGGCGGGCTTATGAAAATTTACCCGGGGCCGGCTATGATTGCGGATAAAAGCAATGCCGACATCTTGCCGATTTATATTGAAGGAAGCCAGTATTCTTTATTTTCGCGTTTCGGTCATAAATTCAAAACGAGGCCTGACAGCGCCGTCACTATAAATATTATGCCGCCGACGCGGCTTGACATAGCGCGGGAATTAAAAAGTTCCGTGCGGCGCGCCGCGGCAAGCCGCGCTCTGTACGATATTATGTGCAAAATGAAGTACGAAAGCGCGAATATAGAGCAGACGATTTTTGACTCCGTCCTGGACGCATATTATCTGGCCGGCAGAAACAAAAAAATTATTGACGACCTAAACAGAAAGCCTCTGAGTTTTGGAATGTTTTTGGCGGCGGTTTTTACGCTTGGCGGCTCGTTTAAAAAAGGCACGGAATTCGGCGAATACGTGGGCTTTATGCTCCCGAACGCAACTGCTTCCGCCGCTGCGTTTTTTGCTTTGACTTCGCGCGGCAGAGTGCCTTGTATGCTTAATTTTTCAAGTGGAGTCAAAAATATTTTATCATGCTGCAAAGCCGCAAAAATAAACAAAATCTTTACCTCCCGCGATTTTGTCACGCGCGGCGGGCTTGAGGAAATTATTTCCGCGATTTCTTCCGCCGGCATTGAAGTAAAATATTTGGAAGATTACAAAAAACAAATTTCTTTTGCGGATAAAATTGCGGGCTGGCTGATGTCTTTTACGCCGAGAAGAGCTTACAAAATTATCCGCGGCGAAGTTAATTCCGCAAACCCCGTGGCGGTTTTGTTCACTTCCGGCTCAGAAGGCGTGCCGAAGGGCGTGGCTCTAAGTCATCAAAATATTCAGGCAAATTGCGTTCAGCTTTCAAGCATAGCGGATTTCGGTTTACTGGACAGCTTTTTCAACGCTATGCCGGTTTTCCATTCCTTTGGACTGACGGGCGGCATGCTTCTGCCGCTGACAAAAGGCATAAAAGTTTTTATGTATCCTTCACCTTTGCATTACCGCATTATCCCCGAGCTTGTTTACGATAGAAACTGTACGGTTATGTTCGGTACTGACACTTTTTTGGGCGGATACGCCAAAGTCGCGCATCCTTATGATTTTTATTCCGTGCGCTTTATTGTAGCCGGCGCGGAAAAATTGAAAGAGGAAACTTACCGCGCATATACCGATACTTTCGGCGTGCGCGTTTTGGAAGGCTACGGCGCGACGGAAACCGCGCCCGCGCTTTCGCTCAACACGCCGATGTTTTTCAGACGCGGGAGCGTCGGCAGATTTCTGCCCGGCATAGAATATAAATTGCAGGAAGTACCGGGCATTACCGACGGGAAAAGATTATTTGTGAAAGGCAAAAATATAATGCTCGGCTATTTGAAGGAAGACAAGCCTGGCGTTTTGCAACCGCTTGAAGACGGCTGGTATGATACGGGCGATATTGTGGATATAGACGCGGACGGATTTATTTTTATTAAAGGGCGGGCAAAACGTTTTGCAAAAATCGCGGGGGAAATGGTTTCTTTGGCTGCAGTGGAAGAGACCGCAAATAAAATCTGGCCGGAAGGAACGGCGGCAATAAATATCCCCGATGATAAAAAAGGAGAGCAAATCATTTTGTTCACCGCGCGCCAAAACGCGGGGCAAAAAGAGCTTGCGCAGGCTTTCAGGGAACAGGGCCTCAGCGAGCTTTGGATTCCGAAAGAAGTGCGCGTTTTGTCGGAGCTTCCTCTAACCGGTACCGGCAAAACGGATTATATGAAACTTAAGGAATTGATATAAATATGACTAAATACAAAATTTTTCTTTTCGCTGCTTTTGCCGCTGTGTGGATTTGGGCGGCTTGCGGGCCGCTTTACCCGCAGGATTGGCTGATGGAAAATTATCTGACGTTTATTTTTATTCCCGTGATTTTTATCCTCGGGCGATATTTCAAACTGTCAAATGTTTCTTACACGGTGATTGCGGTTTTTATGATTTTGCACACCGTCGGCTCGCATTATTCTTATTCCGAAGTCCCGTTCGGTGAAACTTTAAAACACTGGCTTAACGCCGACAGGAATATGTACGACAGGCTGGTGCATTTTTCTTTCGGACTGCTGATGGCTTATCCGATGAGGGAAATTTTAGTCCGCGTTTCAAAAACGAAGGGATTTTGGTCTTATTATTTCCCGATAGATTTGGTGGCCGCGCTGTCCGCGTTGTACGAAATTATTGAGTGGCTCTCCGTGCAGAATGTAAGCGCGGAACTCGGCAATTCGTTCCTTGGAATGCAGGGAGACGTCTGGGACGCGCAAAAAGATATGCTTTTGGCAATTACCGGCGCGTGCGTAACAATGCTGATTGTTTTTGTCATTAACCTCGCGCTGAATAAAAAAGAATTTTGGAAGGAATTTAAAGAAAGTTTCAGGATTGAAAAAGACGATAAGCCGCTCGGCGAAGAAAAAATCGCGGAGCTGCTGAAATAAACCCAACGGAGCAAACATTATGATATCGGTATATCAATTAAAGTCAAAGTTCCAAAATATTTTAAGGCCGCTGACAAATTATTTGGCCTCAGCGGGTATCACTGCAAACCACGTGACGATAAGCGCGTTTGTTATGTCCGCAATTGTCGGTTTTGTTATTTACGAGTTTGCTCCCCAAAATAATATCGCTTTACTTATCTTGCCTGTTTCTTTATTTATAAGGATGGCCCTTAACGCCATTGACGGAATGCTCGCAAGAGAGCACGGGCAAAAAACCCGTCTTGGCGCAATACTTAACGAACTTGGCGACGTTTTGTCCGATACGATAATTTACGCGCCGTTTCTCGTCGTTTTAGGCGTTGGCCAATATATTACGCTAACCGTAATTTCGCTTAGTATTATCAGCGAGACCGTCGGGATTATGGGGATACAAATAGGCGCGGACAGGAGATACGACGGCCCTATGGGCAAAAGCGACAGGGCTTTTTGGTTTTCCGTAATCGCGATACTTGAAGTTTCGTTTAAACTTTCGACTTCGGTTATAAATGTATTGGCCGGCATAATTATCGTTCTTCTTATTTTTACGATATTTAACAGAATAAAAAAAGCCCTTGAATTTAAACCCGCGGAGGATAAATAATGAGTGATATTATAAGCAAAAATCCGACGGTATTTTTTGCCCTTTGCTCAATCTGGATTATAATGATACTGGCCAGCCTCTGCGTTTTCTCAATTGCAAAATTTAAAAAAAACGCCGACCATTCTAATCTGATACAACGCACAAAAAGTTGGTGGATGATGGTTTTTGTGTTTTCCGCCGCGGTGCTTATAAGCAAAACCGTGTCTTTGCTCTTTTTTGGATTTTTAAGTTTTTTGGCTCTTAAAGAATTTTTCTCTCAAATACCTTCGCGGCGCATAGACCGACGAGTAATGTTTTGGGCGTATCTTGCCATACCGTTTCAGTTTTATTGGATTTATCTTGATTGGTATGGAATGTTCATTATTTTTATCCCCGTATATATGTTTTTATTTCTTTCTATGAGAATGGTTTTTACGGAGGAAACCGATGGCCTGCTTAAATCCCTCGCGTCCATACAATGGGTGCTTATGATAAGCGTGTTTTCTCTAAGCCATGCCGCGTATCTTATGCGTTTGCCTGCGCTTGCGTCGTTTAAAGCCGGCGGGGCGGGCCTTATGCTTTTTTTGGTTGTAATAACGCAGGCAAACGACGTTATGCAATACGTTTGGGGCAAAACTTTCGGCAAGCGCAAAATACTGCCTGTGGTAAGCCCTAAAAAAACTTGGGCGGGTTTTGTGGGCGGCGTGTTGTCAAGCGTGGTTCTTGCGTGTCTTTTGTCCCCGTATTTAACTCCTTTTAATTTAAAGCAATCAATTTTAGCGGGTTTACTTTTGTCAATATTTGGTTTTATAGGAGACGTTACAATATCCGCCGTAAAAAGAGATTTGGGCATTAAAGATATGGGAAATTCAATCCCGGGGCACGGCGGAATAATGGACAGAATAGACAGTTTAACTTACAGTGCGCCTTTGTTTTTCCATTTCTGCCGTTATTTATTTTACTAATTAAACGCTATGGCGAAAATATTAAGAGCGATATTTTATCTTATAATCGGGCGGTTTATAATTCTTGTAATTTTGGGGATTGATATAAAACGCAGAGAACTTTTGCCGGCAAAAGGGCCCGCGATAATAGCGGCAAACCATAACAGCCATTTGGATATTTTGCTTTTAATGAGCATACTCCCGTGGAAAGCCGCGTTAAACGCATACCCGGTTGCCGCCGCGGATTATTTTTTAAAAAACAAAATAATGTCTTGGTTTTCACATAACATCGTCGGCATTATCCCCATAAAACGCAAACCGTCTGCGGCAGACCGGGATATCCTCGCCCCGTGCTACGATAAACTTAGCGACGGAAAAATAATTATTATTTTCCCGGAGGGCAGCCGCGGCGAGCCGGAAGTGATGGGCGAGTTAAAATCCGGCATAGCGCATATAGTAAAAAGAATGCCGGAGGTAAACGTAGTTCCGGTTTTTATACGCGGTTTAGGCAAAGCCCTGCCCAAGGGCGAGGCTTTGCTCGTACCGCTTATATGTAAAGTTTACGTAGGCGAAAGTATAAGCGCAATATCTGATAAAGTTAAACTTATGGAAGCCTTAAAAAACAGTTTTGAGGCATTATCTCACGAGGAAAAACATTCCGATTTTAAATAAATTCTAAAATGACAATGCGAAAACATTTTTCCTATGCGCTGCCTGCAATTATCGGGATTTGGGCGTTTCTTGAAGCAACCGTATTTTTTATTATGCCTGATTTCTTATTGTGTCCAGCCGTCATTGCGCGTCCTAAACAATCCCGGGATATATTGTTAATGACTGTTATCGGCTCGGTTTTAGGAATGACGGCGTTAGCCGCCGTATGTTTCGCTTGCCCAGGCGAAATACGCCGGCTATTTGTTTATATCCCGTTTACCAGCGACGCTATGTTTGAAAAAGTAATCTTGGAAATTAATTCCTCGTTTTCCGTATTTTTTCAGCCGTTTAGCGGTATTCCGGTAAAGGTGTGGATTTGGACGGCTATAATTTCCAAGACAAATTTTTTCTCTTTTTTCACGGTTATTATTTTAGGAAGAGTATTCCGCTTCCTGATGGTAACGCTGATGTCTTTGGGCATAGAAAAAATTGTTGGCAAACCGTTGCGAAATTACGCTGTCCTTTTTCTACCGCTTTACGCAATCGCATTTTTTATAGGTTTATGGTATGTATCTTATTATTCTTAAATATATTTCTTGCGAAATGATAAAATATGTTTATGAAAAAATAGCATGATAATTTTTAATACGGAGGACTCGCGGCTTTTATGTTTCTACTTTCAATACTTTTAAGCGTGTTTATAATGCATTATACCGTCATAGCCTGGACTTGCCTTAATATTCCAAACTTAAACTGCGGCCAGCGCTCTTTGTTTTTGCTTGCTATGCTTTTCTCCGTTTTTTTTATCGCCTCTATGGCTTTGTCCCGCGCCTCAGGCGGAAGTTTTATAATCGCGTTTAGAACGGCCGTTTATATCTGGCTCGGCGCGTTGTTTTTGTGGTTCTCGTTTATCGTATGCGTTATGTTTGCACAGCTTATTTTAACGGCGCTGAAAATAAAAATTAATTTCGGCCTTGGCCTGCCGGTTTGCGCGCTTGCGGTTATAATCAGCATTTTAAGCGTTTTAAACGCGGCGCGCGTTCCCTCTTTAAAAATCATAAATCTGAAAAGCGATAAAATTGACAGGCCGCTCACAATCGCGCAGATTACCGACACGCATTTGGGCGAGGGCATTTCAGCCGGACGTCTTCAAAAAATGTTTGACAAGATTGCCGGACAGAACGCGGATATCATAGTCTTCACCGGAGATATTTTTGAGCGCAATGGCGGGGACGTGCGCGGCGATATTGAAATTATCAAAAACGCAAAACCGCCCTGTGGGAAATACGCCGTCATGGGCAATCACGAATATTACGGCGGCTTTGAGCGCAATCTGGAACTTTGGCGCGAAGCGGGAATCACGCCGCTCTTAAATTCTTCCGTTGAAACCTGCGGCATAAACCTTGTAGGCGTAAACGATATAAAAACAACGCGCATGAGCGAAAATGATTTTGCCAAAATAATAAAAAAATCCGACACTTCAAAATGGACGCTGCTGCTTTCGCATACGCCGCTTTACTATGAAGAAGCCGCAGGCGCTGGCGTTGATTTAATGCTCAGCGGGCACACGCATAACGGGCAGCTTTGGCCTTTTAACCTGCTGGTGCGCACGCAGTTCAAGCATATGTACGGCGCGTATAAAGCGGCCGGCGGCAATTTTGTGCATTACGTAAGCGCGGGCGCTTTTTACTGGGGCCCGCCCATGCGGTTTTTGACTTATAACGAGGTCCCCGTATTCACGATAGAGCCCTGATGAAAAAAACAAAAATAATTCTACTGGCCTTATTTTTTGCCTGCTTTGCCGGTGCGCTTACTGCGCAACAGGGCCGCATGACAAAACCCAAAGCGCGGCAAGTGCAGGGCATTCTGTCGCCGGTGCCACAAGACCAGCAGGCAAACATAAAAATCAAAGACGACGCGCTTGAAGCCCTCCCGCAGGCGCGGGACGAAGAGGGAGAAATCTCCTTTGAATCCCTTTCACTCGCGGAAAAACTTGCCCAGACAATAGTAATAGCCACAGACATTGACACGGCCGACAGATACCGGCCGGCCATAGAGCGGGGGCTTGTCGGCGGCGTACTTATACAGTGGGGTGATTATTCCCTCGCGCAGACAAAAAATCTTGTTGACAAACTGCAAAGATGGGCGCAAAAAAGCCCATCCAAAATCCCCCTTTTGATAGCTATAGATTATGAGGGCGGCACGGTTTATACTCCCGTCACGCTTGGATTTCCTTACCTGCCTACCAATATGATGCTGGCTGCCGCCGATAATACCGAGGATACAATATCCCTCTTCTTTATCGTCGCGCAGGAACTTAAAAATGTCGGCGTACATATAAATTTTGCGCCGGTGCTGGATGTAAATATCAACCCCGCAAATCCGATTATAGGGGTGCGCTCCTTCGGGTCAGATACCGAACTTGTCGGCAATATGGGCCTTGCGCTTATTACCGGCATGCAGAAAGCGGGCATTATGGCCGTGGCAAAGCACTTCCCCGGGCACGGGGAAACTATTGTTGACAGCCATCTTGACCTGCCGCGCCTTAATATGACCGCGGAAAATTTTGAAAAAATACACCTGCCCCCGTTCAGGCGCGCGATTGAAAGCGGGGTAATGGGCGTAATGACGGCGCATATAGTCTATAATTTTATTGACGAAAGCAATCCGGCTACGTTTTCCCCGAAGATACTCGGCGGCCTGCTGCGCGAAAAACTGGGTTTTAAGGGTCTGGTGATATCCGACAGCCTTGACATGGCCGGCGCGCTCAAAAGCGGCACTATCGCCGACGCGGCGGCAAGGGCCCTTTCCTCCGGCGTGGATATGGTGCTTACCAGCAAACGCAATCCGGAGCTTACCCACAGACAGATAATGGCGCAGATAAATAAAACCATACCGCGCCAAAACATAGAAGACGCCGCAAAAAAAATATTTGAACTCAAACGCGATATGGGCCTGTTCGCAAAGGATAAAGAAAGAAGCAAAATAAACAGCTCGCTTGCGGCTTTCAATCATTTCGCGGATAAAATAACGAGGGACGCCGTCACGATAGTCAAAGCCGAGGAAGGCACGCTGCCTTATACAAAAGCGCCGGCGGACGGCGCGGAGGAAAAGCGTAAAAAAGTCTGCACGATATTCTTTTCACCGCCGCGCTTTGCGGACCAGCTGCCCGTAATCAATGTCCCCTTTCTTGAAAAGGGCTGGCAGGCGGATTATTACAATGCCCGCATGCGCCCGGGCCAGGGCAATAATGCCCGCATCCAGCAATGCATGCGCAACGCGGATCTGGTGCTGCTCGGCAGCATGCAGTGGGCAGATAAGCCCATAGCCTCACAGCGCGCGGCTATACGGGAACTTCTCAAAAGCGATAAGGATATTATACTGCTTTCGTTAATGAGCCCTTATGATATCAAATTTTATCCGGAAGCGAAAAACGTGATTGCGTTATACGGGGCAAATAAATTTTCAGTACGCGCGGCGGCGGATATTATACTTGGCAATATAGATGCCAAAGGCCGCCTGCCCGTGAAGATGTAGGAATAAATGATGTAATTGAACACTCAGTTTGATTAGTTGTAACAGGCAAAAATATATAAAAATAAAGGAGTGTTAAAAAAATGTTAAAGAAAAATTGGTTAATTACAGGGTGTTCAACAGGGCTTGGACGAGCATTTGCACAAGAAATTTTGAAAAATGGCCATAATGTTGTTGTAACATCACGAAATATTGATGATATACAAGACATAATTCAAGATTACCCGCAAACCGCCTTAGGAGCAGCATTAGATGTAACTGATAAAACGCAAATTGAAAATGCAATAGAGCAAACTATGCAAAAATTTGGCAGAATTGACGTGTTGATAAATAACGCCGGATTTGGTTACAGGTCTGCAGTTGAAGAGGCAGATGAAACGCAAGTTGCAACGCTGTTTAACGCTAACTTTTTTGGGATGGTAAATATGATAAAAAAGGTCTTGCCGATAATGCGAAAGCAAAAGTCAGGCACTATTTTTAATGTGTCCTCTATTGCAGGACGATATTCAAACCCAGGCTCCGGTTATTATTCTGCTACAAAGTTTGCAGTGGAAGGTCTGTCGGACGCATTGAAAAAAGAAGTTGCACCATTGGGAATTAGAGTAATAATCATTGAGCCGGGGCAATTCCGCACCGATTTTTCAGGCCGTTCATTAACGGGCGCACAAACTGAGATTGCCGACTATAAAGAAACGGCAGGGAAAAGACGAAAAGAAAATGACTGCACATACGGAACGGAAAAAGGCAACCCGCAAAAAGCGGCGCAGGCGATTATAAAAGTTGAAGAAAGTAAAAAAGTTCCATTCCGTTTACTCCTTGGGTCTGACGCAATTGAGATTACCCGTTTGGAATTAGAAACCCAAATTGAAGAATTGGAAAATTGGAAAAATATTAGTTTGAGTACCGATTCTTAAAATAAAGGAAAAAATATTATGGATTATGCAATATTAAATAATGGAGTTAAAATGCCAAAATTAGGGTTTGGCATGTTTCAAATCCCTGATTTAGCGGAGTGCGAAAGGTGCGTATTGGACGCAATTGAAGAAGGAGCATATCATTGAAAACTTCAACGTCTTTGACTTTACGCTGACAAGCGAGGATATGAGTGCGATTGAAACGCTTGACACAGGCGAAAGTCTGTTTTTCCGCCATGATACGCCTGAAGCGGCAGAGATGTTTGCAGGCTTTATCAAACAGAGGGGAGACATTTGACAAAAAGCGGAGATTTACTGCAACGAGCAGTTTGGCGTTGCCGTTAAAATACGCCGAACACTGCGGAAGTGAGGGCTTTCAGGATTTCAACCTGTTTTTTAAGCCGGGATGTAAACTAACACCAAGTTCCAGAAAAAATAGCAGGAAAAAACAGAAAAATTATTACAACGCGTGACCGCCTGATACTTTTATGACCTGCCCGGTGAGCATTGATGCGTGCTCTGAGGCAAGAAACAAGATAGTATCCGCTATGTTTTGCGGTTGTACCAACTTGCCCAGAGGGATTTGCGCTAATACAGTTTTTTCAAGTTCACTGTCAATCCACCCTGTTTGCGTTGGACCGGGTGCAACACAATTCACCGTTATGCCGTATTTTCCGACTTCAATGGCAATACTTCGCGTAAGGGCTTCGATTAAGGCTTTACTTGCACCGTAAGTTATTTGACCGGCAAAAACTTGTGCGGCATCCGTACTGAGATTGATAATACGACCATAGTTACCTCGCCGCTGTATGAATTCACGGGTCATAAGGAGAGTACCCTTGGCATTGACTGCAAGGGTGTCGTCAATTACACTTTGGGTGAGCATTTCGATTGTATCATTGCCGGCTTCATCACTTACAGCAGCGTTATTCACGAGAATATCAACCCTGCCGAAACGCTCTATTGCAGAACTAAAAATATCCTTCACGCATTGTTCATCAGAAATATCGCTTTCTAAAATAAGATAATCAGCACCTATCGAGTACAGTTGTTCCTCAACTTGTGCCGTATCACCGCTATTAGCTTTAAAATAACGGTCAAAACCGTTATTTTGCGTTTTACTCTCATCATATTTATACGGGATTTTCTTATACACAAGCGCCAGACTTACACCCTCGCGCGCAAAAGCAAGGGCTGTTGCCGCCCCTATCCCCTGCGGATTGTTTACACCGGTTATAATCGCTATTTTGCTTTGTAATCCTAAATCCATAAAATAATTATACACTAAAAGTTTTTTTAGTTCCGCAAAAAGTTCCGTTTAGGTTCAGTATTGCCAGAAAATTTTGCTTAAAGGGAATTTTTCCGAATTTCTCAGTTAGAAAATAAGCCCAAAAAACCGCATTTTTGCGCACTAATTTACAATTATGCGGAATTTGCGTTTTTTAATTTTTCTGAGACAACCCTAAAAGCCTATTGTATCGAGGAAATACCCTAGTTTCGTTGTTCTGGTGTTATGTGGTAATACGCAAGGGCTTTTAGGATTTCAACCTGTTTTTTAAGCCGGGACTTTTTCGGGCAAAAATGGGATTTTTAGGACTTTTGAAATCAGAAACCATCCGCTTCCGCCAGCGGCTGCTCAAGCGGAATCGTAAACCAAAACAAACTGCCGCGGCCCGGGCCGGAAGAATCGCTCTCAATAATCCCGTGATGAGCGCGCACCACGTCATAAGCTATTGACATTCCCAGACCCCAGCCCTGGCCGCGGTATTCGTCGGGCATGAAATCGGACTGCCGGAAACGCTCAAAAACCCTTACTCTGTCCACATTAACCATGCCGCTGCCGCTGTCCCGTACGGAAGTACGCAGGTTGCCGCTGTCGGTATAGTACCGGATTTCAACGCTGCCGCCGGCTTTTGTAAATTTAAGGGCATTATTAAGAATATTACTTACAGCCTGATGTATGCGCAACTTATCGGCCACGACTTCAATTTTTACGGGCATTTCTATAAGACGTAAATCTATCTGTTTTCCGTCGGCGCTGACTTTATATTGCTGATAGATATCGTCCATCAATTCGTTATAAACAAATTTCTTCATGTTAAGTGAAAATTTACCTGCGGAAAGCGCGTAAACGTCAACCAAATCATTAATAAGCGAAGTCATATTAACCGCTGCTTTGGTTATATTACCAATCATTTTGCGGCGCAGCGGGTCCTGCTCGCCGTCGTCCAGGGCGGAGGCGTAACCCTGCACGGACGTAAGCGGCTGCTTAAGATCATGCGCCACCATGGACATAAATTTTGATTTAATTTCATTAAGCCTTTTGAATTCCGCATTTTCCGCGCCAAGACGCGAGAGCATGACTTCAAGCTCGCCGTTCCTTTCGCTCAGGGCGGCACAATGCGCGCGGACTTCGTCCCCAAAATCACGGCGGTTTTTGGCGGTATAATAAACTTTTGCCGCGGCAAAAGCGCACAAACCGCAAACCGCCGCAGCGCATAAAGGAAGCAAAATGCTCATATACTTAATATTAACAAATTTTTAGATGTTTAAAGGGCGCGCGCCCTGTCTTATAACTTTAATTTCCGCGCCGCAAGCGTCAATCACGGCGGAGGGCGGGTTTTTAATTTCCCCCCCCAGCACTATAATATCCGCCCTGCCGTCAAAAACTTCCGTCACTTCCGGCGGCGTCCGGCATACCGGCGCGCCGTGCATATTCGCGCTGGTGGCAAACAGCGGTCCGCCGCAAAGTTCAATCACATTAAGGATAAAATCATCGGCCGGCACGCGCAGGCCGACAGTCGCCGCGCCGCCAAGTATTACCTTCGCCTCGGGCGAGACCGCCGCCACAATAGTCAGCGCGCCCGGCCACAAACGCGCGGCGCGCAAAAAAACTTCCGTGGGCACCACAAGCCGCAAAGCCTGCTCCGACGAGCACAAAATCTGCGGCGGTTTATCAGCCGGATTATTTTTTATTTTATGGAGTTTGTCCAAAGCCCCGGCTGCGCCGCAGGCGGCGCAAAGGCCGTAGACGGTATCCGTCGGCAAAACAGCAGCCGCGCCGGCTTTAAACGCAGCGGCAATGGCCCGCGTATCCGCCGGGCCGAGCGCGGCGCGATTATAAATCTTCGTCTTCGGCGGCGGCATCATCTTCCTCTCCGTTTTGGCGTGCGTCAAGAATAAGCACAAATTCGCCCAGTATTTTTTTGCGGGATTTTAAATTTTCCAGCACCTGCGCGCAGGTGCCGGCAAGCCACTCTTCAAAAGTTTTGGTAAGCTCGCGCGCAATAACGACTTTTATATCAGGGCCGAAATTATCTTTTACGATTTCCAAAAACTTAATCACACGGCACGGGGCCTCATAGACTGCCGCGGGCTTTTCAAGCGCGACAGCGGCCG
>JAISDW010000118.1 GCA_031264445.1 Elusimicrobiota bacterium | reverse complement strand
TTTATTATTACCAAGCCTTCCGTTATTACCTTCCCGCTGTGCGCGCCGCCCTGCAAAACTATTTCCCCGAAAAAGCCCGTGTTCCTTGCGCTCCCGTCTTTCCTTTTTCCCTTCCACTGGCCCTGCTTCAGATAACCGGTTTTATCATATTCTTCATATTGATATTCAACCTTGAGTTTATCGCTTATTTCTTTTTTGGATACATTCTGGCGGCTCGCGGCTACCTGCTTCTTTTTTGTCGCTTCAAGCTGCTTGTTTATCTGCGCAGCTAAAATATCATATTGCGTACGGTCCACACGCAGCTTGTCGGGTTGATTGATATATTGCGCAAACGCGGGCGCGCATGTATTAAGAAGCAATGCCGCCGCCAATATCGCGGAAAATTGTTTTTTACACCTTTTGATTATATGCGTTTTCATGTTGCCTCAGATATTTTTAGTCATTAAAAGATTATCATTGTTACTTTATAGTATAATAACATTTCCCTAAAAATACAATGGGCCTTAAGGGCCTGAAAAAAATAGGCCAAAAGACCTATCCAATTCAGCAGACAAACGCACCGGAATGGCAAATATATATATAAATTAATATAATATCAATATGCAAACTTTAAATAAAAAATATATCTGCGCGGCCGTTTTCGCGTGTTTGGCCGTGGCTTTAAACGCACAGAATCTTGACCTTGACGCGCCTTTAAAAAGCAATTCCCTGCAGTACACGCAGGATAATTATGTTGAACCGCCCGCGCAGGAAACCGCCGCGCCCGCGCCGGCCGTCGCCGCCGGCGAAGTTGACCCGGACGGCCCATGGATGATATGCGAAATTAAAACTGAAGGCCTCAAGAATATCCGCGCCAAGACGATAACCAAAAACATCTCCGCGCGCGAAGGCCGGCTGTATTACCGCAGCTCCGTGCAGGACGACATCGCCGCGCTTATGGCCCTGGGCAATTTTGACGCGGTGGATATTGATATTTCCTCTTCCGCCGGCGCCAAAAAAAATAAAGATGATAAAGAAGATGCGGACAGATATCCCTGCCACCGCATTACGGTAATCGCGGAGGAAAAACCCATCTTTGACAAAATTATTTACAAAGGCCGCAAAGCGCTTTCCAAATCCGCGATACAGAGCGCGATGTCCCTCAAAATCAAAGACCCTTACAGCCAGACGCGCCTTGCCGCCGACATGGAAAAAATTAAAGCCGCCTACGCCGAGAAGGGTTATATAAACGCGCAGCCTTCCTTTGAAACGCAGACGGACGGCGCAAAAAATATCGTAACGGCCGTCATCACTATAGACGAAGGCCAAAGAACGCGCGTAAAAGAAGTCCTTGTTGAAGGTTTGCAGGAGATACCGGTAAAGAAATTTATATCCAAACTCGCCAACCGCCCGCGCAAAATTTATAAAACGCAAAAAATGCCCGAGGATAATTACAAATCCACCATATATGCGCGAAATCTCGGTTATTATGATTTCAAAATACTTGATTACGCCGCGGACTTCAGCGAAGATAAAAGTTGGGCTACGCTTACCTACAAAATCAACGAAGGCAAAAAAGCAGTATTCGGCGACAGCAGTTTCGCGGGCAATACCGTTTATACCGACAAACAACTCAACGATACGGTTTTTTACAAAAAAGGCAAAAAATTCAACCAGCAGAAATTTGATATAACCATGCGCGACATGCAGGAAAAATACGCCGACAAAGGCTACCTGCACGCCGACATCAATCCCGTGCGTACGCTGGACGACGAAGGCCGCCTCAATATCCAATATGATATTACGGAAAACAATGTGGTTTTTATAGACCACATTGACATAACGGGCAATGAATCCACCAAAACCTATGTTTTCGCGCGTGAGCTTACGATAAAAGAGGGCGAAATTTTCAACTATTCCAAAGTGAAACGCAGCCAGAACAAACTTTTGAATCTGGGTTTTCTCAACGACGCACAAATAGATATTTCACCCACCAACGACCCTGGCAAAGTTGACGTCGGCTATAACATAGTTGAAGGCCGCCCAGGTATGTTCACGGCCGGGGTGGCGATGTCCTCGCTTGACGGGCTTTACGGCGACGTTTCCATAAACCATCTTAACCTTTTCGGCCGCGCGCAGCGTTTGTCTTTGCGGGCCCTGTTCGGCAGCAGAATTTTGGATTATACGCTCGGCTGGTCAACGCCGTGGATTTTTGACAAACCCATTACCTTCGGCGTGGACGCTTTTAACACGCGCCGCTATCGCAGCTACCGCGGCATGTCGTCAGCCTATACCGAAAAGCAAACCGGCGGCCGCGTGCGCGTCGGGCCGCGCTTTAACGACGATATTTATAACCTGAACTTCTCCTATACTTTTGAAAATATCAAAATATCGGATATTGCGAATCAGTATAAAACCGACCCGTGGCTGGAAGAGGGCACGGTAAACGTTTCCACCTTCGGCGCCAGTTTCGCGATAGATACGCGCGATAATTACTGGGACCCTACCGAAGGCGCCCGCAATTCACTGGGTGCTGATATTTCTGGCGGGCCGGTTTTCGGCGATTTGGATATTTACCAGATTAATTTCAAATCCTCCTACAATTACACGCTGCTTAATATCGGTAAGGATTACCCCATAGTGCTCATGATAGCCAACCGCGCGGGCCTTGTGAAGCCTTACGGCCGCACGGATATCGTGCCCGCGTGGGAAAGAGCCTTTATCGGCGGCGCGGATACCGTGCGCGGCTATGACAACAGCGGTGAGATAGGCCCCGAGGAAGGCGGCGAAATTTATTATATCGGCAATGCGGAGCTTAAATTCCCGCTTGCGCGCGAGGGCCGGCGCACCATAGCGCAGTTTGCGCTGTTTTTTGACATAGGTAATTCGTGGAATGACTGGGGCGAAATACGTTTTAAAACCGGCGAGAAAGAGAATGAATTTAAAACAGGCGTGGGCTTCGGTCTGCGTTTTGTCACGCCGTCGCTGCCAATAAGGCTGGACTGGGGCTACGGCATGAACCACAAGACGGGGGAGAGGAAGTCGCAAATCTACTTCTCAATGGCAAATTTGTTTTAGGCAATCGGGGATGCTGTTATGCTTTTTTCCTCCTTTAGTAAAGGAGGTGGCGCACAGGGACAATTGTCCCGCAGCGCCGGTGGATTTAATGGCTGTAAATCTGTTTTAATAACGGCTGCATTAAATCCCTCCCCCTTCGGGTACTCCCTTTACAAAAGGGAGAAAATAGCCGGCTTTTGCCTCATACGCGCCGCCATGCGAGCTACGGTAAATTAAACAACTATGAAACAAGCCGTTTTTTTTGTCCTTATGTGCTGCGTCTGCTGCGTTTACGCGCAGCAGACGGTGGCCGTCTTTGAGGACGAAAACCAAACCGCCGCCCAGCCGCCGGACGCCCAAAAATTACCCATGGGCGCGGCCGATACCACTGTTATAGTACCCGCGGCGGAGTCCCCTGCCGAGCCTGAACCCGAGCTTGTGCAAATCCCGGCAATGCCTGACGCTGCGCAGCAGGAGGAAGAGCCGTCCGCGCCGGCAACCACGCAAACGGCAGTTCCGCCCGAGCAGGCGGCGCAAAAAAATCTCAAAAAAGGCTTTGCCCTGGGCGGCACGCAGGAAGATCTTTTTGAAGAAACGCCTTTGCCCGCCGGCACGCTGGCCGTCTATATTGATATAGAAGAAGCTTTTAACAAAAATCCATGGACTTTGCAGGCGCGCCGCGGCCTGCGCCTGGAGCTGGAGACAAAACAGCTTGAATACGCCCAAATCCAGCAGCAGCTCAAAGAGCTACGCCTCAAAGAAAAAAACCTCAACGAAGAAACGGCCTATTATAAGCCCTATTACGAGCCGCTGCGCTATATAGAAGCCCCCGCGGATAATGTTTACCCAAAACTTCAGCGCGACGCGCTGGAAGATACGCTTACGCTGCTTTCATTCTCCCCCGCGGACGAGCGCACGGCCAGCCCCGAAAACACGCCCCAAAAAGCCACGCAGCTTGAGGAAGCCGTAAAGGACACCAAAAAATCCATACTTGAAAAAGAAGCCTATCTGCTCAATTATAAAGAACTCTCTCGCGAGGAGGTGCTTTCCCGCCAGGACTATATCGTGCAGGAAGTGCTTAAAGAAATTTACAGCGGCATACAGGAATATGCCAAAGTCCGCAACATAGGCCTTATAGTGGATAAAAAAAATCTGATTTACGGCAAGCCGCTGAATGTTACGTCGGAATTTATTAAATGGATGAAAACCTATCACAAAAAATACCTGAAAGAACACGGAGATATTTTATGAACCTTACCCTCGCTGAAATCGCAAAAATCATAAACGCCGAGCTTAAAGGCGACCCTGCTTTTATCCCCGGCGGCCTGTGCGGGCTGGACGCGCCAGAGCAAAACGCCATAACCTACGCGGGCGATATAAAAAACGTCAAAAATCCGCCCGTGGGCGCGCTGATTGTGCCGGCCGCCGCAAAAGGCACGGCTGTCGCTTATGGCGGCAATCTGCTTTTTGCCGAAAATCCTGAGTGGGCCTTCACGCTGCTGCTGCGCCGCGCGGACACTTTAAATAAGGATATCCAGCCCGGCGTGCATCCGCGCGCTTTTGTGTCGGAAAAAGCCGTGATAGGCCGCGACGTTTATATCGGCCCCAATTCTACGGTTGAAGACGGCGCGGAAATAGGCGATAATACCATAATTTACCCGAATGTTTACATAGGCCGCAATGTAAAAGTGGGCAGGTTTTGTATAATATACCCTAATGCCACGGTGCGCGAAGACTGCGTGCTGAAAAATAAAGTCATACTGCAGCCCGGGTGCGTGATTGGCGGGGACGGCTTCGGATATATCTTCCATGAAGGCCGGCACGAAAAGATACCGCAAATCGGTAATGTGGTGCTGGAGGACGACGTTGAAATCGGCGCCAATACGACGATAGACCGCGCAAAAATAAACAGCACGGTTATAGGTGCCAATACCAAAATTGACAATCTCGTCCAGATAGGGCACAATGTGCGTATAGGCATGGCGGGCATAGTGGTGTCGCAGGCGGGGATAGCCGGCTCGGCCGTTATAGGCAATGGCGTGGTAATAGCGGGGCAGGCGGGGCTTTCGGGCCATTTAAAAGTCGGGGACAGGGCGACCATCGGCCCCCAAGCGGGTATTATGAGCGACGTGCCCGCAGGCGCAAAAATGCTGGGCTCGCCCGCTTTGGAGTACGGGGACTTCATGCGCTCTTACGCCGTGCTCAAAAAAATGCCGGAACTTTATAAGGAGTTCCTGGCTTTAAAGAAAAAATTTAAATTTTTCGGCTGATTTTATGGAACGCAAAACTTTACAGAAAGAAGTTATTTTAAAAGGCACGGGCCTGCATACCGGCGTTCCGTGCTCCATGACTTTTAAGCCCAGCGCTCAGGGCTTCATTTCTTTTATCCGCAGGGATTTGGAAGGCTCCGCGCCGATTAAGGCGGAGCTGGCTTCCGTCTCCTCCACCATGCGCGGGACCAATTTAAAAAACGGCGCGGCCGAGGCGCGCACGGTAGAACACGTGCTCAGCGCCGCAAATGCCTTTGGTATTACGGATTTAATTATTGATATGGACGGGCCAGAGCCGCCGGTTATGGACGGCTCAGCGCTGGAATACGCAAAAGCGATGCTCGGCTCCGGCTTTAAACCGCTGGGCGGCTGCTATCCGGTGCTTAAGCTGAAAAATAAAATTGAATATAAAGAGAGCGATATTTCCTACTCGGCTGAGCCGTGCGATAAAACCAAAATCACTTTTATCTTTGTGCGCGGGCATGCTTTGGTATCGCGGCAGGAATATACTTTTGAGCTCACGCCCGATAATTTCCTTAAATTAATCGCGCCGGCGCGCACCTTCGGGTTTGAGGAGGAAATCGCCTTCCTGCGCGCCAACGGCCTCGCCAAAGGCGGCACCGCGGATAACTGCGTCATAATACAAAAAGACAAATTCAGCACGCCGCTGCGCTTTGCGGACGAGATGGCGCGCCATAAAATCCTTGATCTGCTGGGCGATTTTAAACTTATGAACGCCGCGCTCGGGCCGGTGCATATATCCTGCACGGGCGGCGGGCACAAGCACAATGTTGAATTCGCCAAAATTCTGCTTAAGGAGCTCGGTAATTAAAATGGGGAAACTGGCTTTTTTGCTTAAAGAACCTGTAGAATATATAGTAGAACGCCCCGCGATAGAACGGGCGCTCCCCCACCGCGACCCGTTTTTGTTCGTGGACGAGGTGCATTTGTTTGAAGAAGAGCGTTATATGCTGGGCCTGCGGCGTTTTACCGGGGATGAGGCTGTTTTGAAGGGCCATTTCCCCAATTATCCGGTGGTGCCGGGCGTGATGATACTTGAATGCATGGCGCAGGCCGTGGGCGCGGCCATAATGCAGAACGCGAAATTCCAGGGCAAGGAGGCGTTTTTCATGAGCATAGATTACGCCAAATTCCGCAAACAGGTGCGCCCGGGCGATTTACTGAAAATAGCGATAGAAGTGCTCAGAGCGGGCAAAATAACCAAAATCTACGCCGAGGCTTATACGCATAACGGCCTCTGCACGGAGGCGGAGCTGAATTTTATATTAGGAGACAAGGAATAAATTTATGCCATCTTCCAACATACATCCGACCGCGATAATCGCGCCGGACGCAAAAATATCTGAAAGCGCTGTAATAGGCCCCTACGCGGTTATAGGCAAAAAAACCACGATAGGCGCCGGCACGCGCGTTGGCCCGCACTGCGTGATAGAAAATACCGTGATGGGCGAGAAAAACGAAATTATAGCCGCCGCTTTCATCGGCGTAAAGCCGCAGGATTTATCTTATGACGGCATAGAAAGCATGGTGGTAATGGGCAGCGGCAACCAGGTGCGCGAGGGCGTAACAATACACCGCGCCACCTCGCTTGAGCATCCGACTACCGTCGGCGATAACTGCTTGTTCATGGCCAATACGCACGTGGCGCATGACTGCGTGCTGGGCAATAATATCATAATGGTAAATAATGCCGGCATAGCCGGCCACGTGGCCATAGCGGATAATGCGATACTTTCCGGCATGGTGGCCGTGCACCAGTTTGTGCGCGTGGGCCGGCTGGCGATGGTATCTGGCCTCAGCGGTCTGCCTTTGGACGTGCCGCCTTTCTGCCGCGCATCTGGCGGCAGGGCAAAACTGGTGGGCCTAAATACCGTGGGCCTGCGCCGCAACGGTTTCAGCAGGGATATGATTGCCGCCGTAAAAACCGCGTACAGGCAGTTGTTCCACAGCACCGGAACGCTGCGGGAATCCATTGAAATCCTGCGCAAAAATAATCCCACGCCCGAAGTGCTTGAAATGATTGCGTTTATAGAAAATTCCAAACGCGGCATAACCGCCGCACGCCGCAGAAAGAACAAAGATTTTAACGCGGCCGACGACGAATAGATGACTAATAACGATAACGGCAGGCTGGGCATAATAGCGGGGGAAGGCAAATTCCCCGTGCTTATCGCCAAGGAAGCCAAAGCCAAAGGCATAGCGGTTTACGTGCTGGGCGTAAAGGGCAATACCGATATGTCGGCCTTTGACGGCCTGGCGGAGCGCAGCATAGTCCTTAAGCTGGGCCAGCTTGGCAGAGCCATTGATTTCATGAAGGAAAACGGCGTGTGCCGCGCAGTAATGGCGGGCCGCGTGCAGCATGTAAATATTTTCAGCGTAATGCCGGATTTGCGGGCCGCCAAAACGCTGGCCCGCGCAAAAGACATGCGGCCCAAAACCATACTGAGCGCCGCGATAGAAGAGTTCAGAAAAGAGGGCATAGAATTTGCCTCTTCCGCTTTATTTCTTGAAAGATTTTTGCCGCCAAAAGGCGTGCTTACCAAACGCGCACCCACCGCTGAAGAAGAAAAAAGTATTGAGCTGGGCTTCAAAATCTCCAAGACGCTGGCCGCGCTGGACGTGGGTTTGACGTCGGTTCTTTGCGACCGCGCCGCCATAGCCGTTGAAGGTATGGAAGGCACTGACAACTGCATAAAACGCGCGGGCGAGCTTTACCGCAGCTCGCAAAATGCTGTCAAAAAAGCGCCGATAGTAGTGGTTAAAGTCGCACGGCCCGGGCAGGACGACAGATATGACCTGCCGGTAATCGGCAAAGGCACGGTCAGGACCATGGTTGAAGCCGGCGCGCGCGCGCTGGCCGTTGAAGCCGGCAAAACGCTGATACTTGATTTGGAAGAAGTGATAGAGCTCGCCAATAAAAACGATATCGCAATTACCGCGGTTTAGGCCGCGCTGCGCGGATTATCAGTCAAAAAAATAAATAATATAGCATTTCTCCCTCTCCCTTCGTGACGGGACAGATCCTTTTTTATCTCCCTCTTCGCGATGAGAGAGGGCCTTTTTTTCACCCTCTCCCTTCATGATGGGAGAGGGCCGGGGTGAGGGTGGAAATTATTTTCTCCCTTTCGTAAAGGGAGTACCTGCGAAGCAGGGGAGGGATTTAATTTTGCCGTTATTAAGCTGTAACTCTATGAATTTACGGCCATTAAATCCTCCGGCGCTTCGGGACAATTGTCCCTTTGCGCCACCTCCTTTACAAAAGGAGGAAAACAACACAATAATGGCTTAAACCCTTCTGCCCCCTTTGGGGGAAGTGGCCCATGGCGCAGCGCAGCGAAGACGGGCCGTAGGGGGGATGAAAGTCGTTATTTATTTTATTCTACTACAACTTCCATTTACCCCTACCCCCTTCGGGTACTTCCCCTAATAGGGGAAGAAGTAAAAACTATTTATCCTCCCTTCGGGTACTCCTCCCAAAGGGAAGAGAATAAGAAAGGCCGTTACTCCCTTTACAAAATGAGGAAAAAGGCATATGCTCTGCATCGTTATCGCGCGCCGGCTTTTAACAGTAAATTAACTATTTCGGTTTGTTTTTCTTGTCTGGCAAAAGATAATGCCGTAGCGCCTTGTATTGTTTTTAAACCGGTGTTTGCACCCGCATTTAGCAACATAGAAACAATTTCTTTGTGGCCGTTTCCTGCGGCAACCATCAATGCTGTCCCGCCTCCATTGTTTTGAAAATCAGGATTAGCTTTTGCCGAAAGCAATATATACACTACATTATTGTGTCCCGCTTGTGCGGCAAGCATCAATGATGTCACGCCTTCATTATCTCGTAAATCAGGATTAGCTTTTGCCTGAAGAAGCATAGAAACGATCTCTCTGTGTCCCTCTTGCGCGGCAAATATTAATGCTGGCACGCCTTCATTTTTTTGTAAATTAGGATCAGCTTTTGCCTGAAGTAGCGCAGAAACAATCTCTTTGTGTCCGTTTAGTGCGGCAGCCATCAATGCTGTCGTGCCTTTATTATTTTGTAAATTAGGATTAACTTTCGCCGAAAGCAGCATAGAAACAATTTCTTTGTGTCCATTGTCTGCTGTAAGTATCAATGCTGTCTCACCTGTATTACTTTTTAAATTGGGATTAGCTTTTGCCAAAAGCAGCGCGGAAACAATCTCTTTGTGCCCCTCTTGTGCGGCCCACATCAATGCTGTCGCGCCATCACTGTCTTTTGCATTAATATCTGCGCCTTCTTTGATAAGTTTTTGGACTTCGGTTATATTTCCATTTTTGGCGGATTTTATCAAGTTATTTTCCTCGCCAAAAAGTCCGCCGCAGCCGGATATAAATAAAACGGCCAGCAAAACGAAAACCGGCAACGCAAATTTAAGAACATTTTTCTTCATACAAGTCTCCTGTTGTTTTTACATGATGTTGCAGCTTTCTCCCTTTTTCAGAGGAGAATATTTATCCTGTGTCTTTTTCTCCCTTTCGTAAAGGGAGTACCGCCGGAGTGAAGCGAAGGCGGGGTGGGATTTAATATAAGCTGTTATTAATAAATAGCAATTTACAGCTTTACGGATTTACGACCATTAAATCCCTCCCCCGCTTCGCGGGTACTCCCTTTACGAAAGGGAGAAAAGAGCCCTGCTCAAGTGTTACCTTTACAAAAGAGAGAAAACAGCGTAATTACGGCTTAAACCCTTCTGCCCCCTTTGGGGGAAGTGGCCCACGGCGCAGCGAAGCGAAGCGAGGGCGGGGCCGTAGAGGGGATTAAAGTCGTTATTGTTTTATTTTACAACTACAACTGCCATTTACCCCTACCCCCTTCGGGTACTTCCCCTAATAGGGGAAGAATAAAAATAAAAACTCAGCCAGGCCCTTTACAAAAGAGAAAAAGACAAAACTAAATGGTTATTTGCTCCAGCTGGGGGTATAAGAATCGCCCCTGATATTGGCGATAAGATGCGGGGCGCTGCCGTCGGCGTCCATAGCGTAAATCTGGCGTTTGCCGCCGCGCGTTGTGGTGAAAGCGATAAAACGGCCGTCGGGGGACCACGTCGGGTCCTCATTATCGCCCGCGTCAGCCGTAAGCTGGCGCAGCTGGCCGCCGGTAATATCAACGATAAAAATATCTATCGGGTGGCCCGCCGCCGCGCGGCCGGAAAATACAATCCATTCCCCCGTGGGGGACCACTGGGGGCTGTCCGCCCAGTTGAATTTTGTCAGGCGGCGTGATTCCTTGGTGTCTATATTTACGGTATAAATCTGCGGGTTGCCAGAGCGGTTTGAAACAAAAGTTACAAACTTCCCGTCCGGCGAAAACGAGGGCGAGCCGTCCACCCCGTACTTATCCGTCAGGCGGCTGAGAAGGCCGGATTCAAGCTCCTGCAGGTAAATATTGGGATTATCGCCGCGGGACAGCGTAAGCACTATGCGTTTATCATCGGGTGATACGCCGCCTATAAGGTTAAGGCCCGAGCCCTTTATTATCGGTTTTATAATACCTTCTTTAAGGTCTATCGCGAAAATATCGGGGTTGCGGCGGCGGTAGGTGGTATAATAAATTTTTGTCGCGTCGCCGCTCCAGCGCGGCAAAAGCGCGATGGAATTATCTTTCGTGAGTTTTACAAGATTGTAGCCGTCGTAATCTACCATGTAAATTTCTTTGCGGCCGGTGGAATCATTGGCAAAAGCTATTTTGGTATCGGCGATGCCGCGGCGGCCCGTAAGCAACTGCACTATATTATCAGCCAGAATATGCGCCGTGCGCCTTAAACTTTTGGAGCTGCCCTTAAAACTCTTTGCAAGCGCGGCTTTTTTGCTTTCGCTGTCGTAGAGGAAGGCCTTTATTTCCCACTGGTCCCCGCCGGCGCCCGCGCTTATCTGGCCGAAGAGCAGGTAATCAATGCGTTTATCCTTGCACTCGGCGAGGACTTTGCCCAAATTCGCGGTATCGGGCTGGCGAATATCATCGGAAATTTCAAAATAGCGGCTGCGCATTAAATCCGCGCGGACAACTTCGCCCACTGTCGCGGCGGCCTGTTTTTCCTCGTCGGGCGCACCCGCGGCCGCGTTAAAGCCGGCCATTGCTATTTTTGGCAGACTGTCAGGATTATATTTTGAAGATACGCCGATATAAACATCGGTTTCCCTGGCAAAGACAAGCAGCGGCAGCAGGATAAAAGCCGCAGCCAGATACTTTAAAAATTTCATTTTATTTTATCCCTTCTAGCAGACGGGCGGCTTCGGCGGCTTCGGGAGTATTTTTGAAATCCTGCACGACGGATTTGAGGTATTTGACGGCCTCGTCTTTCTTATCCAGCGGCAGTATGCTGCGCGCGTAAAGTATGCGCACATTGGCGGTATAGCGGCCTTCTGGATATTTCTCAAGCAGCGCGGCCGCGGCGACGGCAGCTTTCTGGTAATCCCGTATGTTGAAATAGCTGCCAGCGAGGAAAAGCCACGCGCCCTGCGCCTCCGCGCCCTGCGGGGCTTCTTTCAGGTAAAGACTAAATCCGCTTGCCGCGCTTTCGTATTGTTTTGCGTCAAACTGGGTTTTGGCCTGGGCGTAAATATCGGCCGGCGGCATTTTGTAGCCGGCTTCTCCCGCGCCGTCAAGACGGGCGGAAATATCGTCCAGCTTGGCCGTAATCGCGTCAAGTTTATAATCAAAATTACGAATATCGTCAACGGACTGCGTAAGGCGGTCCGTAATATCCCCCGTCTGCTGGTCTACGGAGGCCTGGTTGCGCTGCACGTCCTGCAAAGTCTGGTTCAGCGCGGCTATCTGCGTTTTGAGCACGCCGATATCCGCCTGCGTAACTATGCAGCCCTGCAAAAAAAGCAGGGAGCTTAATCCCGTTATAATAAGAAATACTTTTTTATTAAACATTTTTAAGCTCCCCGCAATAATTTATCTTACTACGGTATCGGCCTTGCGGTTTTGGGACCAGCAGGTCTCGTTACGGTCAAAGCAGACGGGCTTTTCCTCGCCGTAGGATATCGTTTTGATATTACCGGCGCTTATGCCGCGTTTGGTATAATAATCTTTGACTTCCTTGGCCCTTTTGTCGCCCAGGGCGATATTGTAGGATATCGTGCCGCGTTCGTCGCAGTTGCCTTCAACGGTTATCGCGTTTATGCCTCTGGCTTTGAGGACTTCAACATTTGCGTCAAGCACGGCCCTGTTTTCCCTGCTCAGGGTATATTGGTCAAGCGCGAAGTAAACCGGCGCAAGCGTGACGGAAACATCCGATATGATACCGACGCCGTAGGCAGCGTCGTCGTCTTCAAAAACGGCGATTTCCTCAGCGGTGATTTCAGGCACGGAGCCTTTGCCGGCGGCGCTGTCGGCCGAGGGCTGATCTTTGACGTTTTTGCTGCACGCCGCAAAAACGGCCGCAAAAGCAAAAACGAGTGCGAACTTAAGCAAGTTTTTCATTACTGTTCTCCTGTTTAGATATGGCACTTATATGATATTATACTTTGGGACGGCAGTCAATAGCGCATTATTCTCAGACTTCAGGCGTATATCTGGCTATGCAAAAGCCGAAGCGTTCATGCGAATTGTTTAAAATCTGGAACCTTTTGTCATTAGACATAAAATGCAGGCTGTTGTGGTGTTTGACATGTCTTGTATCGTCAAGAATAAATAGACACTGGCCCTGTATCTTTGATAATGCATATTGAAATTCTATGAAACCCATATGGCCGGCGCTGTCTAATAAAAGTATGTCCGGCCTGAAATCGCAAGCCGCAAGGCAAAGGCCCAAAAGATCTTCAGGGCAGTCCTGGCGGGCGGTTTCACTGTGGTAAACTTCCGCGCGCATATTTTCGGGGAAATCGGCATATATTCCGCTGCGGATGCAATCGTCAACGGTGGTCTTTTGGATAGCTTCTTTCGTGGGCAGCATATTTCTGGGTACGGATAATCCGTTTAAAATATGCACATACTGTAAAAGATTTTTCTGCCGCAAATTTTGTAAAGCCGCGCTATAAAAGACAGGGCTTATCTCTATAGAGTAAAAATTACATTTTACCTGCGGTATCCTGCTGAGCCCCAGACATAAAGCCGACGTCGTGCCCATGCCGAGATATGTACCTGTTTCTATCATGTTCAGAGGGCGGCACTGCGCCACCGCCTGCTGTAAAATCTGATAAAATTCCGTCTCCTCTCCCACATGCATAGTTATATTCATAAGATTCCACTGGATGTCCCTTGTTATGCAAATAGCTTTTTTATACAAACAAAAACGGCCGTAATATTTGAGCTAGAAAGATAACCCGGAATATAACAGCCGTAGCCTCCCTGCCCGAAGGCAGGGAAGCGTTCGGCACACAGCAGCGAGAGGATCAGTCCCGATACTATGTGCCTGATAACGAGCTGTTTTTAGGTTCTTTCTATGCTCTTGATTTCTCAAAAGCTTGTCCCGCTTGGCGGAACTCCCAAAAACAAAATCAAATTTTTTCAGGCGGATTAGGCCCGTTTTAACAACCATTCTCCATTAAAATAATAATTTCATTATACATTTTTCCCGGCAACAGAGCTAAAAATTATAAACGCTGCCGGCAGGCGCATCTCAAAGCGGAAAATTTTTAAATCAGAACGCGGCTCACGCCGGCCGTGCTACTTGGGCAGACGGCCGGAAAGAATCTCCGCAAATGGCCTGGTCGGCTCAAGCTGGCTCAGGATAACGCGTATGGCCGATGTTATCGGCACTGCCAGAAATGCGCCCGGTATCCCCCACACCAAAGCCCAAAAAATCAGGGAGCCGATTACCGCCACGGGGTGCAAATCCAGGCCCGAGCCGAGGAGCTTAGGCTCCAAAATGCTGCCTATTGCAAATTGCGCGCACGAAGGTATTATCAGCACAACCCAGAACTGCGGCCCGAAGCCGTATTGTATCAGCGCTATGGGCAGCGGCAGCAAAACGGCGATAATGGAACCGACATTCGGTATAAAATTAAGCACAATTGTGAGCACTGCAAACATCATCGCAAGCTCCAAACCGGCGGAAAAATATACTATCCCGACCAAAAGGCCCGTGAGAAGCGATATTACGATATGTATGAACAAATAGGCCGATATTTTATTCTGCACTTCGCGGAGCACGGGATTTGTAACGGCGGAGCGCCCGCTCCCGATAAGCAAAAAGAAAAGAAAAGTAACAACCAGCAGCGAATAAGACAATATCTTAAAAGTAAATCCCACGCCGCCTTTTAAGACGCTGCTGAGCTGCTGCGCGCTGAACAGCGAAGTCAAACCCTGGAGATTGCTTATCTCATCCACAAAAGGGACATTATAGTCCTTCATAAGATTTGCCACCCAGTTAAACGATTCAAGGAGTTTGGCCTGATAAACGCCGGATACCTGCATCATGTTAGAAACGGAATTAATAATAAATATCACCAGCAGCGCCAGCAGCACTGCCGCCAGCACGGAAGCCGTTATAAGCGCCACCCACCGCGGGAAGCGGAAGCGCACGCGCAGGAATCTTATCGCCGGCGCCATCATAGTGTAGATAAAAACCGCTATCACAAGCGGCACAAGTATGGTTTTAGTATAAATCAGAGCCATGGTTATGCAAACGGCCGCAATGGCGATAAAACACGCGGTATTGATATTGCGGTAAACTTCATCCCCGCTTTTTACCGGCGCGGCAACGGCCCGCGGGCTGCGTTTGAAGGGGTTATTCATAATATCTCTCCATATCCCTTGTAAGGGCAAAAATACTGGCGGCGGTTTTTAGCAAATCATTCGCCGAAGATTCAAAAACCCACCAGTTGGGCCTGAGCGGCAAATCCGCGCCAAGCGCGCTGAGGTTTTTATAAGCGTCGTAAATTTCGTCCGCGCGGCGGCGCAAAGCAGCCGCGGCCGCCTTAAGCTGTTTTATAAGCACGCGGTGTTCACGCACGAAGGCGGCCCTGTCCGCCGCGTAATAACACGCGCGCGCCGCCTGCCAGGAATCCTGCGCGTCGTCGGCCAAAGCGCGCAGCTGCCCGACTGCGGAGCGCATATCGTCCTGAAACCCGTCGTCCCGCACGGGCATGCGGCGGCGGTGCTGCTTTGCGATAAGTTCAAGCCTGTTGTAAAAGCGGGTGAAACCTTCACCCATAACGCGCAGACTGTCGGCGCCATGCGCGGTCTGCTCAAGCAGTTTTTTTATAGTTTCTTCTTCGTTCAAAGGCATTTTAAGCCTGCTTTTGCACTGCCGCGCGCTTGGGGAAACGCAGGGAAATTATGGTTCCCACGCCGTACTGCGAGCGCACGGATATAGTGCCGCCGTGCAGGCTCATTATGCGTTTTACAAGCGCAAGGCCAAGGCCCCAGCCTTCTATCTGGCCGGTAAAAAAATCGTCAACCTGGTAAAACTTTTCAAAAATCCTGTTTATATGTTCTTCTTTTATGCCAACCCCGTTATCGGCGACGGCCAAGACGTCCATGTCCTCTTCCCCGTAATAAAACAGCCTTATTTTCTTGGGCGCGTTATTCTTGAATTTTATCGCATTGTCCATAAGATCTTCAATGGCTATGGAAACAAGGGCTTTATCCGCGTAGATTTCCGTATCCGTATCGCACTTGATTTCAACGGCGGGGCCCTGAAATCTTATGGTCATGTCGGAGGACATGACATTAAGCGAATCGTCCCTCATAATGCACTTGCCGGAAACGGATGAGAAAACGGGCCGCACTTTCATCATGTCTTTTTTGACGGCGCTTTTCGTCAGGCTGCTTACGCTGGAAAAGCGCACCAGTTTATCAACTATAACCGAAAGTTTTTCCCCCTGCTTATTGATGTCAAGCAGCGCTTTTGAAGCGAAGGACGAAAGCTCCCCGGGTTTTGTCTGCGACAAAATAGCCTCAGTATAGCCGTTGATGATGGAAAGCGGCGTCTTAAGTTTATGGGATATTAAAGACAGCACCCTTGTGGCGGGATCTTTATGGTCAATGTCGTTTTTATCGTTTTGATTGTCTGTCATAGCGGCCCCTTACGGAATTTAAAATTTATACATAATGCCGGCTGAATATAAATCCCTGTCCGCGCCCGCGCGGAAAATGTGGTTATAGGCAAAATTTATAAAGAAATCCCTGCCGGTGTCTATCATGACGGCAGCCACCAGCAAATGCGCGCCGCCGTCATTGTAAGTATCAATATATCTGTAAGAAATATAATTATCCGACCGGCTGGCCGAAGACACCCATCTTATTTTTACGCCCGCGCTGTAATCAGGCAGGCCCAGCACATAATCAAGCGTGCCGAGGTCGGCAAGCTCCGCCTGGTTCATTACGCCGCGCACGTTTTGCACGCCGTCAATGCCGGAAATATACTGGTAAACCGTGCCGGCCACATCAAAACTGTAGATATCAAAATAATTAAAGTTTACAAGCAGACCGTAGGCGAGCTGGCGGAAATCATCATTGCGCGCCAAAACGCCGTTTTTGTCAACGTCCGCCTTTTGCGCCGCATAGCCAAGGCTCAGCTGCGCGTTTGTTGAAGAATTTTCCACCTCGTCGCTGTTTACAAGCATTTTTACGGCCGCGAGCGCGCCCCACGCGCTTGCGCCGTTTGCATTATCGGGATAATAAAACGGGCGCAGCGCAAACTGCGTATCATCGCCGGTACTCAGGGTTACTGGCAGGCGCAGCGCGTAAATGTGGTTGTAAAAATCTTTATGCTCGGTCAAATCAAATTCCGCGCCGAGCGAAAGCGCATAAGCGGGCTGCGCATACGCCGATATATTGTTGCGCCAGAAAGCGGAGCTGTGGGTATAAGTATCAGACACTTCAAACCCGCAGATATGTGGAACAGCGGCGAGAAACAGGACGGAGCAAAAGATGATTTTCTTCATATCTTAAAGGATAGCAAAAATATCACGGCTTGGCACAGCTTATATATAAATTTTGTAGAATTGAAATATGAAGAAACTTTTATCCGCCGCCGCGCTGCTTCTTGCCGCGGCATGCGGGCTGAACGCCGCGCACATAATACGCGGCCCGTATGTTGAAGACGCCGAGCAAACCACCGCCGTAATAAAATGGGCCACCGACGCCCCGACACCAGCGTGGATAGAATACGGGCCCGAGGGTAAATGCTCGCAGCTGATGGCCATAGCGCCGAGGCGTGAGGAGCATTCCCTGACGCTGCACGGGCTTATACCTAATACCAAATTCTGCTACAAAATTTACGTGCTCAACGCCGAAGAAACCGGCACGCAGGAGCCTGCGCAGGGCACATTCAGGACGCTTTACTCGGCCGAGCGTAAGATAATCAATTTTTTAGTCGCGGGCAATACTTCCGCGCCGGCTGAAGGCGCGGCCGACGAAATCAAAAAAGCCGCCGCGCAGAGCATGGCCGGCTACGAGGCGGATTTTATAGTGCACACGGGCAATATAGCGGCGGACGGCACCGCCGACGGCAATAACGACGACTTTCTGACACCTTTTGCGCCGGTGCTGCAAAACGCCCCGCTGCTCGTTGCGCTGGGCGGTGATGAATACGGCCCAAACCGCCACGCGGAAAAGGAGGGCCGCGGTTTCCTTGCCGCGAATTACCGCCGCATACACTCCATGCCGTGGAGCAAGGGCACGCCGTATTACTATTATATAGACACGGCCAATGCGCGGCTGATTTTTCTGGATACGAATTTTGCCTACGGCGTGCCGAACGCCTCAAAACTGGAGCTTAAAAGCGCGCAGTACGAATGGCTCAAAAACGCGCTTTCCACGGCGGACAGCGCAAGCTGGAAAATAGTCGTCCTGCATCATCCGGTTTACTCCAGCGGGCCGGTGCCGGATAATCTCAGCGCGCTGCTCGCGCCGCTTTTTGAGGCTTATAAAGTAAATCTTGTGATACAGGGCGGCCAGGGCGCATACGAAAGAACCGCGCCGATACTCAAAAACCAGAAAGCCCCCGCCGGACAGACGGGACCGACTTATATTACAGTCGGCGGCGGCGGGAAAGTATTTGAAAAGAAAGAATTTAATAATGAATGGTCTTCAAAATATTTTGAAATTCCGCATTTCGCGCATATACAGATTGTTGACCGCAAACTTTCCCTGCGCGTTTACACGCACGATAACAAAAGAATAGACGCGCTGGATATTTATTTTTAACGCGTCTTTTTTGGTATAATTATTTTGTGAAATCTTAGAAACGGAGGCTTTTGTATGCGGCAAAACATATTGATAAAGTCTTCAAAATTTCGGGGGCGGGGGGGGG
>JAISDW010000041.1 GCA_031264445.1 Elusimicrobiota bacterium | reverse complement strand
ATTAAAGTGAAAGCGGAGTTTTTCATATTTTCTTCAAAGTTTCAACAAGAGCCGCCTGCATGATTCTTTTTTGCTCGCCGGGCTGTAAGTTTTTAAGCGCGGCGGGATTGTTTGCAAATTCGTCCCCGCCGATAATTACGGCATAAGCCGCACCGCATTTGTCGGCCTGCTTCATTTGGGCTTTTATATTTTTGTCAAACAGGCCGCCCTGCGCCGCAATGCCCGCGCCGCGCAAGGCCTGCATTATGTTGAAAGCGATCTCGTTGCAGGTTTTATCCATTGAAGCCACATAAACTATAAAATCTTTTTTTGGCTCGGCGGCAGCGCGCGCCGCGGCGGCGCGTTCCGCGCCCATGGCCCAGCCTACGGCCGGTATATCAGGCCCGCCCATGGATTTGACGAGGCCGTCATATCTCCCCCCTCCGGCAATGGCGTTTTGCGCCGCGTCGCCGACGCGAAATTCAAAAACCGTGCGCGTATAATAATCCAGCCCGCGCACAAGCGAATTATCAATCTCAAAATCAATTTTACCGCGCAGGAGTTTTTGGACTTCTTCAAAATGTTCAGCGCAGGCGGGGCAAAGTTTCTGCGCCGGCGCGGCGGCTGCAAAGCGCGGGCCGTCAATTTTGCAATCCAGCACGCGCAGCGGGTTGCGTTCAAGCCGGTCTTTGCACTTTTCGCATAAAGTTTCTTTGCCGGAGGAGAGATAATTTATAAGATCGCGCCTGTAGGCGGGCCGGCAGTCATTGCAACCGAGCGAATTTATTTTTACGCCGTAATTGCGCACGCCGAATTCCTTCATTATATCCGCAAGCATAAGGATAGCGGCGGCGTCGGCCGCGGGCGCGGCATTGCCAAGCAGTTCCGCGCCGATTTGCTCAAACTCGCGGTATCGGCCGGCCTGCGGGCGCTCCGCGCGGAACATATTGCCTATATAAAAAAACTGCTGCACGGGCGCGGCCTGGGTAAAATTATTTTCAATATAAGCGCGCACGGCGCCGGGCGTGCCTTCCGGCCGCAGGGCAAGCGTCCTGCCGCCGCCGTCTTCAAAGGCGTACATTTCTTTTTGGACGATGTCGGTGCTGTCGCCGGTGGATTTTACGAATAATTCCTTAAGTTCCACCGTGGGTATGCGCAGCTCCCGCGCGCCGTAAAGTTTGAAAATTTTACGGGCGGAGCTTTCCAGCTCAGTCAGGATTTCGGCCTGCGCGCCGATGATATCTTTAAAACCTCTTACCAGTTTGGCCATAATAAATATTTTAGCATTTTCACGGTTCATATTATGGAATTTAAAGGTAAAAGGCCGGATGACAGGCGGCTATTGCAAAAGCCGGATTGATTTGATATAAAAAAGAGTCATTTATTTTTAAATCCAAGAGGAGACACACATGAAACTCAACAAAATGGCTTTTACTCTAATTGAGTTATTAGTCGTTGTTTTAATAATCGGCATTCTGGCCGCTATCGCGCTGCCGCAATATCAAACCGCAGTGCTTAAAAGCCGTGTCGCTTCGGCAATGCCGCTGTTAAGCAGCATTGCCTCAGCGGAGGAAAGATATTTCCTTGCAACGGACAAATATACCGACTCAAGAGAAGATTTAGATATAAATATTCCCGGCGAATATGACGCCGCCACAAAATGCTATGTTCATCAAGGCAACTGGATTTCATTAAATAATGGAAACACCGTTGATATTTTCTTTGGCAGTCTTAACAGCAAACCTTTAGCTCTGATAAAAGTATATAACCCCAACTCAATGTATGTAACAGAGCTGGGATTTAAAAAAGGGGATTTTATATGCTTGGACAGAGGAAACGAAAGATTTACAAAAGTATGCAAAGCCCTGGGCGGGAAAAATCCTCAGACATATGGCGGTTCCGCGTGGCAGTTATAATAATACAGGCGTGACTAATTAATCCGTCTATGGCGTACTACACCGGCGCATTTTAAACGCGCTGAGGTTTTTAATATCCACCCTCACCCGCTCACTGCGGTCGCCGCCCTCTCCCATCATAAAGGGAGAGGGAGAAAAAAGAGGCCTCTCTTAAACACCCCGTCACGCTTCGCCTGCCACCCATCCAATGTGAAGGTACTTTGTATCCCGCCCTGCATACAGGACAATTGTCCCTGCGGCTTGAAAATGCTATAATTATTTAAAGACACAGAAGTTGAATGTGTTTTTTTATTGTTATAAGTAAGGGCGTGTAGCTCAGCTGGGAGAGCGCCTCGTTCGCAACGAGGAGGTCGTCGGTTCAATCCCGATCACGTCCATTTTTTATTTCAAAAATTCTCATGTTTTTTTCCCCGTGAACGGTATGAAAACAAAAATTTATATTAAAAATATCGGTAAATATTCGGGCCAGACAATTACTTTAAAAGGCTGGCTTTACAATAAACGCTCCAGCGGAAAGCTGGTTTTTTTGCAGCTGCGCGACGGCAGCGGCATTATCCAGTGCGTGGTTTTTAAAGGCGGCGTCAGCGAAGAAGTTTTTAAACTGGCGGACAGCCTGCAGCAGGAATCTTCAATATCCGTCACGGGCATTGTTAAAGAAGATAAACGCTCCCCCCTCGGCTACGAGCTGGGCGTAAACGATTTAACTTTAATCCAAATGGCCAAAGATTATCCCATTGCGCCCAAGGAACACGGCACCGCTTTCCTTATGGACCACAGGCATTTGTGGCTGCGCTCCAGCCGCCAGACGGCTATACTGAAAATAAGAGACGAAGTTATTTTTGCCGTACGCCAGTATTTCCGCGACAACGGGTTTACGCTGGTTGATTCCCCCATTCTTACGCCCGCCGCGTGCGAAGGCACCGGCACGCTTTTTGAGACGGATTATTTTGACTGTAAGGCCTATCTCTCGCAGAGCGGGCAGCTGTATGGCGAAGCGGCCGCAATGGCGCTGGGCAAAATTTACTGCTTCGGGCCGACTTTCAGGGCCGAAAAATCAAAAACCCGCCGCCATCTGACCGAATTCTGGATGGTAGAGCCGGAAGTCGCCTTCAACGACCTTGAAGACGATATGGACCTGGCCGAAGATTTTATCTGCGCCGTCGTGGCGCAGGTGCTCAAAAACCGCCGCGCGGAGCTTGAAGTTCTGGAGCGCGACATAAGCAAACTTGAGCGTGTGCAAAA
This sequence comes from Elusimicrobiota bacterium, assembly GCA_031264445.1. GTDB lineage: Bacteria > Elusimicrobiota > Elusimicrobia > Elusimicrobiales > Elusimicrobiaceae > Proelusimicrobium. The sequence goes on along the minus strand of JAISDW010000041.1, from coordinate 3,272 downwards.
GCCCTTCCCGCGCATTACTTATACGCAGGCGATAGAAATTTTAAATAAAAAAGGCAACCCTACCGAATGGGGCGGCGATATCGGCGGCGACGAAGAAACGCTTATATCGCAGGAATTTGACCGTCCGGTAATCATCAACCGCTATCCCGCCGCGATAAAGGCCTTTTATATGAAGCGCGACCCGCAGGACCCGAAACTCGCGCTTGCAATGGACGTCATCGGGCCGGAAGGCTACGGCGAAATTATCGGCGGCAGCGTGAGGGAAGAAGATTATGATACCCTCGTCCTGCGCATAAAAGAAACGGGGCTGCCCGTTGAAGCTTTTGACTGGTACCTTGACCTGCGCAAATACGGCAGCGTGCCGCACGCGGGTTTTGGTATGGGAATAGAGCGTTTTATCGCCTGGATATGCGGGGTGCCGCATTTGAGGGAGACTATACCTTTCCCCAGGCTCATGGACAGGCTTAAACCTTAAAAGTTTTGGAAGAAAAAGAACTTCCTCAGAGGAAACGGGCATTCCACCCTCACCCCGGCCCTCTCCCATCATGAAGGGAGAGGGAGAAAAAAAGGTGGCCTCTATCATCACGAAGGGATAGGATGAGAAACTATCAGAGGGATAGGGAAAATTAGCAATTACTTTTTTACAATCCACAAAATAAGGACAGGCTTAAAAACCTGTCCTTTTTGTATCCAATATTTACATTGAAGTATTTTTTGCCGTAAAATCCGTCTTTACAGCGTTATCACATACATTAAGTTTGTGTCGCCGGTGCGGCCGAATGGTATGCCGGCAACCGCCACTACCTGCGTGCCTTTCTCGGCCGCGCCGCCGAGCACGACGCGTATATTTTCCTCAATATCATCAAACTTTTTAAGGTCTTTGACGACGTGCGCCTGCACGCCCCATACCACGGACATTTTACGCGCCACTTCGCAGTGCGGGGTAAGCGATAAAATCGGCACACACGGCCGCTGGCGCGCGGCGCGCAGAGTGGTAGTGCCAGAATCGGTAAAAGTAACGACGAAATTTGCCGTGTCAACGCGGCTGGCGGCAACTTTTGCCGCGGCGGTTATGGCATCCGGGATATCCGTGGCCTGGGGCTCGTAGTGAGAGGCGCGCATGTATTCCTCAAATTCAGAGTCAAGCTCCACATTGGAAATTATGCTGCTCATCGTGCGTACGGCTTCAACGGGATAGCGGCCGGTTGCCGTCTCGGCGGAAAGCATGACGGCGTCCGCGCCTTCGTAAACCGCGGTGGCGACGTCAGAAGCCTCGGCTCTGGTCGGCGTGGCATTATTTATCATAGATTCCAGCATCTGCGTAGCCACGATTACCGGCCGCCCGGCGCCGCGGCAGGCGGATACGATTTTACGCTGCAGCACCGGCACGCGCTCGGGGCTGAGCTCAACGCCCAAATCGCCGCGCGCCACCATAATTACGTCGGCAAGTTTTATTATTTCTTCAAGATGGTCAACGGCGTGGGGCTTTTCTATCTTGGCTATTATGCCCGCTTTTGATTTTATCAGGCTGCGCGCAAGCTGCAAATCTTCCGGCTTCTGCACGAAGGAAAGCGCAAACCAGTCAATATCAAGACCGTCCGCTTTTTTGATATTTTCAATATCGCGCGGCGTAAGCGCGGATATTGGTAGGCTGACGTCGGGCACGTTTACGCCTTTGTGGTTTGAAAGCTCGCCGCCGGTAAGCACAGTCGTCTCCATCGCGGAAGCGGAAACGCCGTCCACCCGCACGCGGATAAGCCCGTCGTTAAACAGCAGCGCGTGGCCGGGCTGCACGGCGGCGTAAATTTCAGGATGCGGCAGGCAGACGCGGGTTTCGTCGCCCGCGGCGGCGTCAAGGTCAAGGCGGAACTTTTGGCCTTCTTTCAATATAACCCTGTTGTTTTTAAAAATCCCAACGCGCAGTTTTGGGCCCTGTAAATCAAATAATACGCCCAGCGGGCGTTTATATTTGGCTTCCAAATCCCTTATTATTTTTATTTTTGCGGAGTGGCCCTCAACGCTGTCATGGCTCAGATTCATGCGGAAGACGCTCGCGCCGGCCAGCATAAGTTTTTCTATAATATCTTCACGCCCTTCAATATTGCCAAGCGTCGCCACTATTTTGCAGTAATTCTGATGATTTTTTGCACAGCTCATTTTTATTACCCCCTTTTATCCCCCGAAGAAGCCGGACATAAATGATTTTTTATTTTTTTCTTTAACTTTTATAATCACGCAGGACACATTATCCTTGCCGTCCTCGCGCGCGGCGGTTTTAACGATTTCCTGGCACATTTTGCCCGCGCCGACGGGTTTGGAAAGGATTTGCTCTATATCCGCGTCGCTTATGCCTTTATTTACGACGTCGGAGCACAGCATATAAACGTCCCCCGCGCGCGGATGCAGAAGTATAATATCGCATCTGGCGTCTTTACGCAGGCCCAGAGCTTTGGTCAGGATATTTTGTATGCGGGACTTTTCCGCCTGCTCTTTGGTTATCAGGCCCTTGGCCACCTGGTCCATAACATAAGAATGATCCATTGATATCTGCGCCATCCTGCCTTCGCGCTGCAGATAAATGCGGCTGTCGCCAATATGCACGGCGGCGGAGCTTTTTTCGTCCTCAAAATAAACCGCGCTTAAAGTGGTGCCCATGCCGCGGCGCTTTTGGTTCTGTCCGGCGAGCGTATAAATGCGCTCGTTTGCGGCGGCGGAGGCAAAAAGCAGCTTGCGCGCTATCGGCTGCAGCGAAGGTTCAAAAGTTTTGGGCAGGTTTATTTTTTTATAGTTGATGTCGCTTAGCGTCTGGCGCAGCACCGAGACGGCAAGATTACTCGCCACCTCGCCCGCGTTATGGCCGCCCATGCCGTCGGCCACCGCGCCCAGGCAAAGCTCCGGCGCGACGAGGGAGCTGTCTTCGTTCTTCTCCCTTATTTTACCGATATCCGTGCAGGAAGCAAATTCTAAATCAAATTCCATCGGTTATCCTCCGATTTAAGCAGGGCTATTATGAACATGAAAAATCCGTAAACTATCAGCCCTATAAGGGCAAAATACACAAAGCCTTCCTGTTTATAGCCGTATTTGAATTTTTCAAAAGGTTCTTTAAGCGCGAACAGCCAAATGCGCCTTTCCGTATCGGCGGGGCCGGCGGCCGGCGCGGCGGTAAGCGAATTTATAAAATCTTCCCTCAGCTGCTCCGGAGACGGCGGGGCCTGCTGCTCGGTTTCCTCATCCGCTTCTTCTTCCTGCTCCGTCTGTTCCGCAGGGGC
>JAISDW010000040.1 GCA_031264445.1 Elusimicrobiota bacterium | reverse complement strand
GCATTACCAAAGAAAAACTTAAAAAATGCCGGCCCGATATCGTAGTAATGCACCCGGGCCCCATGAACCGCGGCATAGAAATTTCAAGCGATGTCGCCGACGGCAAAAACTCCGTGATACTTGAGCAGGTAACAAACGGCATTGCGGTAAGAATGGCGGTTTTATTTTTAACTTCGTCTGCCAACAGAGGGAATTTATGAAAAAACTTTGCCTTTATTTGTTAATGTTCGGGCTGGTAGCTCCAATATTTGCCGTAAATCCAACTGAAAAATACTGCGATGGCAAACCTGTTCCGTTTACCACAAAAGACCCGCTAGATTTAAATGGAGACGGTATTGAGGAAAAAATATTCCTATGCGGAGCGGGAGAGAATAAAAGCAATACAAGAGTTTTTGAAGGAGTAAACTTTACGTTAAGCGAAGCAGAGCCGGATAAAACAAATTTTATTGCCATAGATGGAAAAACTGGTAAAGTAATATTCAAAATGATTTTAGACATTGATCCTGTATCAGTTTGGAATTATACTAGTGGCATTAGGCCTATTCCTGACGGTGCTGTGGCAGAACTTATGCAAAAAATTTCAATATCCGTTATCAAGAATGAAAAATATTCATATTTTCAAATTAATGCTAAAGATAATATATTCATATTTGATAAGTTTTATAATCTATTCTTCCATAATAATAATTATATAGGTAATATTATAACAAGTAGTGGCGGGGTTGACGGTATTTCCGAAGGTTCTAAAATGGAGGAATTAAATCACAAAATTTGCGGAAATATGCCTTGTATAGCCGTTTATGATTTTAAAGAAGTGGTGCGCGGACCTGTTGTTGAGAAAAAACTGAAATATATTTATATGTTGTCTAATGGAAATTTATATCAAATTTATGAAGGCAAAGAAGAAATGATGTATTTTATTGCGGGGCAATTTGTATCTAGCATATCCCAAGAAGATTTTTGCAAAAATGTGAATCGTCTTCATGATTTATATCATTTTAATAAAGATACTTTAGCAATGTGTGGAATAAAATAAATAAAATATAATTTATGAATTACTTAATAAAAAACGCGCGGGTTATAGACCCGAAAAATAATCTGGACGAAATTTGTGATTTGCTGATTGAAAACGGTAAAATCGCGCAAGTTGCAAAAAATATAAAATCTTCCGGCGCGGAAGTTATTGACGCAAAAGGCCTTATCTGCGCGCCGGGATTGATTGATACGCACGTGCATTTGCGCGAGCCCGGCTACGAGGGCAAGGAAACCATTTTATCCGGCACGCGCAGCGCGGCAAAAGGCGGTTTTACCACCGTTTGTATGATGCCTAACACCAACCCCGCAATGGACAGCGCGCAACACATTAAAGCGGCGGTGGATATTATTAAGAATGACGCCTCGGTAAATGTAAAAATTATCGGCGCGTTAACGGCCGGACGCAAAGGCAAGGAGCTTACTGATTTTGCCGCGCTTAAAAAAGCGGGTATTGCCGCTTTATCAGATGACGGCTCCCCCGTTGAAGACGGCGCGGTTATGCAAGCAGCGCTGCAAGAAGCCTTTAAAGCAGGCCTGCCCGTTACGTCGCACGCGGAGGATTTAAAACTCTCCGGCAAAGGCGTGATGAACGAGGGATTTATAAGCAGCAAGCTCGGGCTTGCGGGGATTTCAAACGAGTCCGAATCAAAAGCGGTTGAGCGTGAGATCGCCCTGGTTAAAGAAACAAAAACGGCTTTGCACTTTTCGCATATATCAACCAAAGAATCCTGCAAGGCGATAAGAAAAGCCAAAAAAGAAGGCCTGCAAATAACGGCCGAGGCTACGCCGCACCACTTTACGCTTACGGAAAGCGAATGCGAAAGTTTCAGCGGTAATGTTAAAATGAACCCGCCGCTGCGCGCCGCGGCCGACGTGGAAGCGATAAAGCTGGCTTTACAAGACGGCACGCTTGATAATATCGCCACCGACCACGCCCCGCACGCCCCGCACGAAAAAGAGGTGGAGTTTGATTACGCACTCTTCGGCATAATCGGGCTGGAGACGGCTTTTGCGCTCGCTTACGAAACTCTTGTTGAAAGCGGGCTGATAACGCTAAAAAAACTGATTGAGCTGATGTCCGTAAACCCCGCGAAAATTTTTAAGCTGGAAGGCGGCACGCTTAAGCCCGGCGCGCGGGCCGATATCGCGCTGATAGACCTCAAAAAAGAATGGGTTTATACGCAGGAAGAAATTTTATCCTCATCCCGTAATACGCCTTATATCGGGCGCAGACTTAAAGGCCGCGTGGAGCATGTTTTCGTCAGCGGCAGGCATGTGCTTAAGGACGGCAGGGTGAATGAATAAGAAATTTTACGACGGAGGACATGTGATAATATGAAAAAACTGCATATATTTCTGTTTTTGTTGTGCGCCGCCGTTTTTGTTTTCTCGGCCATTAATCCGGCTGACAGGGCCACATGGTATATGGAAGTCGCGCCTGCGGTCGCCGGCCTTGCGGTTTTGGCTTTTACATACCGGGCCTTTAAATTCACGGATATATCTTATATTCTCATTGCTTTCTTCTGCTGTTATATAATGATAGGCGGCAAATATACTTACGCGGAAGTGCCCATAGGCAATTACATAAAAGATATTTTTGATATGAGTAGGAATCATTATGACCGCGTGGGGCATTTTTTCCAGGGCGTTATTCCGGCTGTGATAGCGCGCGAATTACTGCTGAGGAAAACAAATCTCGGCAGGGGCAAAATGCTGTTTTTCGTATGCGTGTGCGCGGCGATGTTCGTTTCGGCTTCTTATGAAATTATAGAGTGGCTCGCCGCGGAATTCACCGCCGGCGGCGCGGTTGATTTTTTAGGCTTGCAGGGGGATGTCTGGGACGCGCAGAAAGATATGCTCATGGCGCTTTTGGGCAGCGTATCCGCATTGCTTTTGTTTTCTAAAATACAAGACAAACAGATGGCAAATTTATGAAAAACTTTAAAACAGAAGTTTTGGAAAATATTAAGCTGGGCAGAGATATCTTCCGCATAAAATTTAAACCGCAGTTTGCCGTTGCGCGGCCGGGCCAGTTTGTAGAAGTCTTGTGCGCGGGCGCCGGCGCGCCGTTTTTGCGCCGCCCGTTCTGCATACACCGCTTTGACGGTGAAAAAGGGATTTGCGAAATCCTTTTCAGGCGGGTCGGCCGCGGGACTGAAATTCTGAGCAATCTTAAACAAGGCGATATGCTGGATATTACCGGCCCGCTCGGCAAAGGTTTTGAGCCGCAGGCCGCGCAACATCACTTTATAGCCGGCGGCGGTATGGGCATTGCGCCTTTACTTTTTCTAGCTGAGGAATTATACGGCAAATGCGGGAGTGTTAAAATATTTTTAGCCGCCAAAACCGCGGCCGAAATCCCCTGCCAGGATATTTTTAAACAATTCGGCGAAGTTATTTTATCCACCGAGGACGGCACCGCGGGTGAAAAATGTCTTATTGATACCCCGCTTGAGCGCGCGCTGAAAACCGCGCCCGCCGCGCCGGCAATTTACGCCTGTGGCCCGCACGGCATGCTGCGCTGCGTTGCCGCGCTCGGCGCGAAATATAAAGCGCATACGCAGGTCTCGCTTGAAGAAAACATGGCCTGCGGCCTGGGCGTGTGCCAGGGCTGCGCCGTTGAAGTAAAAAATAAAGATACCAAATATAAAATGGTGTGCAAGGAAGGCCCCGTTTTCAACGCGGAGGATATTGTATGGTAAAAGTTAACCTTGCTGGCCTTGAACTTAAAAACCCCGTCATGAGCGCAAGCGGCACATTCGGCTATGGCGAAGAATTTGCGGAATTTTTTGACCTTAGTTTAATGGGCGCCGTAGTCTGTAAAACAATAACCTTAAAACAGCGCGAAGGCAATAAACCACCGCGTATTGCGGATTTTAGCGGCGGCATGCTTAATTCCATCGGGCTGGAAAATAAAGGCGCGGAATATTTTGTGCAAACCGCGTTGCCGTTTTTGGAAAAGTATGATACAAAAGTTTTTGCAAGTATTGCAGGCAATGACGCGGGGGAATACGGCGCGCTTGCCGCCCGTCTCAGCGCGGAACCCCGCATGCACGCCATAGAAATTAATTTATCCTGCCCAAATGTTACGCACGGGTGCGGCAGGGGCCTCTTCTGCCAAAACGCGCAGACCAGCGCGCAAATAGTCGCCGCAGTGAAAGCCGCGGCAAAAAAACCGGTATTTGCAAAACTTTCAGCCATGGTTTCCGATATTACGCAAATCGCGCGCGCGTGTCAGGAGGCCGGCGCAGACGGACTGACGCTTATTAACACCCTGCCCGCTATGATGGTGGATTTAAAAACGCGCAAACCCGCGGTGGGCAATGCCTCGGGCGGGCTTAGCGGCGGCTGCATAAAGCCGGTCGCGCTAAAAACCGTTTGGGATGTTTACCGCGCCGTAAAAATACCGATTATCGGCAGCGGCGGCATTATGAACGCAAATGACGCGCTGGAATTTATTTTATGCGGCGCGAGCGCGGTACAGATAGGCAGCGCGAATTTTGTGAACCCGCTCGCGTGCAAAGAAATCGCTGAAGGTATTGAAGAATATTTTCAAAAAAATAATCTGCGGGATATAACGCAGCTTAGAGGACAATTAAAAATATGAAAAATTATGAAAAAATAATAGTGGCTTTGGACGTGGAGACTGAGGCGCAGGCCGCCGCGCTCGTCAAAAAACTTAAAGGCAAAGTCGGCGTATTTAAAATCGGCAAGGAATTATTTACCGCCTGCGGCCCGAGCGTAGTTAAAAAAATACAGAAGCTGGGCGGCAAAGTGTTTTTAGATTTGAAGTTTCACGATATCCCAAACACCGTCGCCAAAGCAGTCGCTCAGGCGGCAAAGCTGGGCGTTTATATGATGACCGTGCACACAAGCGGCGGTTTTGAAATGATGAAAGCCGCCGCCGTTGCCGCCAAAGAAAACGCGCCAAAAGGCAAAGCCCCCGTAATTTTGGGAGTGACTGTTTTAACCAGTCTTGACGACGCTGCGCTCAAAAAAATCGGGTTTAAAGATAATGCCGAAAAACAGGTAATAAGGCTTGCCAAAATGGCTGAAGAGGCGGGACTTGGCGGTATAGTTTCATCGCCTAAAGAAGTCAAAAAACTGCGTCGCGCGCTCGGCAAGGAAATGGTTTTGGTAACGCCCGGCATACGCCCGCTTTGGGCCGCCGCGGGCGATCAGAAAAGAATTATGACGCCAAAAGACGCCGTTAAAGCCGGCGCGGATTATATGGTTATCGGCCGCCCCATCACCGCCCACAAAAACCCCGCAGAAGCGGCGGAATTGATTGCTCAAGAGATTTAAGAATTGCAAGAATCAAGCAAAAACTCAGCGCAATACTGCGCGGAGCTTTTGTATCAGGGTAATTTTAATTTAGTAAATAGCACACGGCCGAAAGGCCGTTCCATTTGCCTGTACCAGGAGGGCAGGTTACAGGCGTGGCGGATTTAGAGATAAGCGTACATAAATCTTTTGTTTTTTGAGTGAATGCCATACAATATTTTATGCCGCTCATGTAAAAAACGATGTCATATCTGTCGTTCGTGGTTGTATTCTTTGTGGCGTATACATGGTCTCTGGATGCTTCGGACTGGCCTGTTTGAAGAACATATCTGTAAAAATCGCTATTTCTGTTATATGGTTCTATTTTCGTGCCGGGTATATTTATATCCAAATCGTCAAAATTATTAGTATATCCGCCGGTTGTAAGGCGGTATATTTGCTCGGCCTCGTATATGTTTTTTACCATTATCAGAGCCTCGCTGAGGCGGCTGCGTTCAACCGCTTTCTGGTACTGCGGCAGCGCGATTGCGGCCAAAATGCCGATGATTAAAACGACAACCAATAATTCAATCAGCGTGAAACCGGCGGCGGTACTTTTTAAAGACGTTTTTAATTTTTTGTGATTATAAAACATATATGTTGCTCCTCTAAATGGAATATAAACAGACAAATATATTATAGCATAGAAAATAAACTGAAAACGTGTGCGACATCTTTATAGAAAATAGATTGTTTATAGTTTAAGTCTTATTTATTCTCCTCCCAAAGGGGGCAGAATTAAAAAGAAGACAGGCTGCTCCATCTAAAGGGTGAAGAAGCAAAAACAAAGCGGTAATTTCAAAGGGGGGGAACTAAAAAATAAAGAAGACCGTTTGGCTCAAAGGGAGCAGAAATAAAAAAAGCCCCCGCGTTTAATATGTGCGGGGGTTTTAGCTGTATGCGGCCTGAATCAGTCTAAAAAAGAGATAACATGTGCTTTTGAAAGCGGAAAAGTATACGGGCCAAAATCATGGCCTATATTCTTGCATACTTTGGCTCCGTCCGTGTTTAGCTCCGCCCTGCAGACTATTTTGTTTTGATACTGCGGGTAGTCGGGCCATTCGGCAAAATATATGATTTCATAAACTGGGTTTGCGGACTTCGCTACTACGTGCATTGGGGCGCCGGCTTGTATTGCGTATTTAAAATACTTGTCGTTGCTGACGGTAATGTCCAGTTTAGGTATATCATAAGTATATTCCCCTGTGGTCAGCTTATACATACGCTCAGCCTCAGTCAAAGCCCTGATGTTTTGTACGGCAGTATACGCGCGGGATTTTTGTACCGCTTTCTGGTACTGCGGCAGCGCGATTGTCGCCAAAATGCCGATTATCAAAACAACCGCTAATAATTCAATTAGAGTAAAACCCGCTTTTTTAAATTTCATTGCAATATCCTCGGGGGATTAAAAATAAACGTCTCTTTTTTATACTAAACTAATCCCGTTTTTGCAATGAAAATTTTCAACTCAATTTATTTAAACCCTGCTGCCCGGTTTTACAATGGGCGCGCCCGCTTTGCACATTGGGCAGGCTGTTTCCTCGTAAGTAGCCACTTCAACCTGCGCCATGGAAGCCAAAGGCACCCCGAAGTCCGCCGCGCCGCCGCTGCGGTCTATCAGGCAGCTGCAGGCAACAACCTGCGCGCCCGCTTCTTTAATGTCGGCAATAACTTCACGCGTGCTTTTGCCGGTGGTAACGACGTCTTCCGCTATCAGGCAACGCTCGGCCGGTTTTAATTCAAAACCACGGCGCAGCTGCACTTTGCCGTCAATGCGCTCGGTAAATATGCCGCGCACGCCAAGCTGGCGGGCAAGTTCGTAAGCTATGGTGACGCCGCCCATCGCGGGGCCGATTACGACGTCAATTTTCACGCCGCCCAGTTTTGCGGCAAGCTCTTTGCAGAGACTGGCGGCAATATCGGGGTACTGTAGCACTTTGGCGCATTGCAGATATTTGGCGCTGTGCAGCCCGCTGGAGAGTTTAAAATGCCCCTCAAGCAGGGCGCCGCAGTCCTTAAAAATTTTCAAAACTTCGTCATTGGTCATATATTATTTCCTTCTGAGATAATAATTTAAATTTGATTCTATCGGCCGCGCGTTGATATCCAGTTTAAGCAGGTCCCTGCCTTTGAGAGTATAGTAAATATTAAGCGGGTTTTGCTTCTCGTCCGACGAGACGAGGGTTATATAGCCCTTATCCGGGCTCAGCTTCCACGCGCCTTCGGTAAGGTAAAGGTCGGATTCCTTTGAGAGGTAAAATTCTATAAGCGTGAAGGTATTATCGGGGTTGAGGGTGATTTCCGTATCAATGCCCGAGCAGTCGGCGCAGGGCAGAATGCCGGCATAAGTGCCCGCGTAAGCCTGCGCGGTATCAAGGGCCGGCGCGGGCGCGTCTTCGGGCTGCTGCGGGCTTCCGCCGCAGGCGGCAAAAATAAAAACGGATAAAACTAAAATCAAATATTTTTTCATTGTTATTTCCTCCTTCTTTAATTATAATAATTATTGGGGCGTATAGCGCAAGGGGATTTGCAATGAAAAAGATTTTTTTGTTGATGCGGTTTATTTTATGTGCCGCGGCCGCGGCAGCGCAGCCGGTTATCGCTTTTGACGGCGGCGCGCCAAAAATCAGCAGTATGGATATAAAAATATGGCTGATGGCGGATAATGCGGTTACAAGATATGACATAGTTTTATCCAATCCTTCCGCAGGCATTTTGGAGGGGGAATTTGATTTTAAGCTCCAAGGAACCCAAAACGCAGACAGCTTTACCGTTGACGGGGAAGCGCGCCACGCCGCAGACGGCCTGAAAACGGAGCTTTTACTGCCGCCGGAGGGCGAGCGGCGCATCCAGATAGTGCTGGAAGAAAAACTGCAAAATAAAGACGGCGCGTATTATTACGAATTACCGGCCGCCGCCGGTTTTAAGGCTGAGGATTTCAGGCTGCGGGCCGAGGTTCTGCGGCAGGCCGCCGCGCCGGAAATCAAAGCAAATTCTTTTGACGGTTTTGAATTCGCGCGGCGCGGGGGCGCGTACGCCGCAACTTTCGGCGCGAAGGATTATGAACCCGCCGGCAGTTTGGCTTTTGCTGCGCCTGCTGAGGCCGCCGCCAAAGCCTTTACCTATTACGCCGACGGCAATACATATTTTTTCGCCGCTGCGCCTTTTGAGCCTGAAACCGGCGTGCGCAATAAATTCAAAAAAATTACTTTGATGTGGGATAACGCCCCCGCTGCGCAAAACGCGCAGGGCGGCTATTTGGCTTTCCTTGATGAATTTTTTGATATTTATCAAAATATTAAAGTAGATTTTATGACTTTTGACGGCGCGGCGCGCAGGGCTTTTAAAATTTCCGGCGGGGACTGGCGCGCGCTCAAAGATTTTATTTCCGCGCTGGCTTATGACGGCGGCGCGCCGCAAGCCGCCGCGGTAAAAGGCGACGCGGCTTTATTATTTTACGGCGCTCCGGCGCAAAGCCTGCCGGCGTTAAAAATTAAAACCTTCCCCATCGCCGCGGCGGACAGCCAGGCCGAAGCGCCGCTTAAAAACGCCGCGCTTAAAACCGGCGGCTTTTTTGTAAACCTCGGCGCGCTGGGGCCCGCGCGGGCCGCGCGCGCGGTTGCCGCGCAGCATTATATGCTGCAAAGCATAAGTTATGACAAAACAAAATTTGACGAGGTTTACCCCGCCGCGCCCGTTACGGCGCAGCATATTCTTTATATCGCGGGTATAATTAATGTTAAGGAAGCGCGGCTGGATTTGCATTTTACCGCCGCCGGCCGGCCCGACATTGTAAAGCGTATTTATATTGACGGGAAGGCACGCAGCCCTTATGCGCGGGGCGTTTTCCTGCGGGCAGCCGCCGCGCGCTGAATAATTTGATAAGATTTATGTATGAAGTTTTTGCGGCCGCGCCGCAGCCCGAGGGAGAAAAAATAGTATGAAAAGATTGATTACAGCCGTATTTGCCGCCGCGTTTTTGGCCGGCGTCGCCGTTGCGCAGGATACCTGTTCCCTTACCGACCTGAAATGCAAAAGCGATTACAATAAAAAGCAGACATCAGCAGCCAAGGATAATGCCGTACAGCAGGTTAATGATACAAAAACCGCGGCAGCCGCCCGCGCCAAAGACGCCAAAACATCCGCGCAGCAGAAGTCCGCAGACGTAAAAAAACAGGCCGTGAAACAGACGGGCGAAATTAAAACCAATGCCAAAAAGCAAACCGCCGCGGTAAAGACCGATGTAAAAACCGAAAAAGATAACACCGTAAAAAAAGCCAAAGACGCAAAGGCAAATGTAAAGCAGCAGGCAAAGGATACAAAAACCGCCGCCAAAACGGAAGCCGACAGCTGGACGCTTATAGGCGAATAAAAAATAGTAAAAGTATTTTCAGGCAACAAATATCCCCCGGCCAGGCTGGGGGTTTTTTATATGCGGGCTCTTTTCTTCCAGCATGCGCATTCAATAATTTCCTCGCCCCCCTCCCTACCCTCCCCCGCAAGCGGGAGAGGGGAATAAATGGAGCCCTCTCTCTAGACGGGAGAGGGGAACTGCTACTCAAATCTCCCTCTCCCTTCATGATGGGAGAGGGTGGCGAACGCAGTGAGCGGGTGAGGGTGGATTATTAAAGTAAGCTGAAAAGTTTTAACAGAAGCGAATAAAGATAATACCCCCTCTCCTGCTCGCTATGCTCGCTTCCTCTCCCCCACAGGGGCGAGGAAAGTATTAAATACGCGTGAGGAAGAGAGTCGGGGTGAGGGTG
>JAISDW010000132.1 GCA_031264445.1 Elusimicrobiota bacterium | reverse complement strand
ATGAAGGCATGTCAGGATAATTAGCTACCATCCAAACATGCCAGCCAGGCGCGCCTGACAAATAGATGACGTCATAATATTTTCTGTTTGGTATTGTTATGTCTAAAAGATCTATATCCGTAGTATATGTATTATTTGCAAGGTAATATCTTTCCTGAGCTTCCTTTATTGCTTTTCCTATTATCAGCGCTTCAGTAGCTCTGGTTTTTGTAACCGCTTTTTGATATTGCGGCAGAGCAATGGCGGCGAGGATGCCGATGATTAAAACAACGACTAATAATTCAATTAGAGTAAAAGCCATTTTGTTGAGTTTCATCGAGATGTCCTAGTGAATTATAAAATAAATCTATGTTTACTATATCAAACTAATCCCGCTTTTGCAATACCTGTGTTAGATATCAGCGGATAGTGGATATTTGGCAGTTTGAGCCGTTTTCTCCCTTTCGTAAAGGGAGTACCACGCCGTAGCGAAGCGAAGGCGGGGGAGGGATTTAATATTGTCTTTATTAAACTGCAACTTTACGGATTTACTGCCATTAAATCCTCCGCCCCTTCAGGGCACCTCCTTTACAAAAGGAGGAAAAGGGCACTAATTTTATTTTATTGTTTTTGCAAATTCTTTGGCTTTAGAAAGATCTTCCGCAGTGTCTATGGCCGGGCCGGCGCGGTCTATAAGTATGCTCTTGATAATCATGCCGGCTTCCAGGGCGCGCAGCTGCTCAAGTTTTTCAAGATTTTCCAGATTGCTTTTGGGGAGCTTTACAAATTTTTCCAAAGCGGCGCGTTTAAAACCGTATATGCCGCAGTGCTGGTAATAAGGCGCGGCGACGGCATCCGCAGTGGTTTCCCTTTTATAAGGCACTACCGAGCGCGAAAAATATAAAGCACGCCCTTCGGCATTAAGCACGGCTTTTACGCAGTTCGGGTTGTTTATAAGTTCCATATCCAGCGTGGGCACGCAGGCGGTAACGATATCGGCCGCCGCGTCCCGGCGCAGCAGCCGCGCCACGCCGGCTATGGTGGAGGACGCGATAAAAGGCTCGTCCCCCTGCACATTGATAATATATTGCGCCGGAGTTTTGGCCGCGGCTTCAAAAACCCTGTCCGTGCCGCTTTGGCAGGTTTCGCCGGTCATTACTGCTTTGCCGCCGAAGGCGGCCGCGGCCGCAACTATTTTTTGGCTTTCGGTGGCAATCAGAACATCGCCGCATCCGGCCGCGAGCGCGGCGCGGTAAACCCATTCTATCACGGGCTTGCCGTCAATTGTTTCCAGCATTTTTGCCGGCAGCCGCGTTGAGCCGTAGCGCGCCGGTATGACTATTAAAGTATCGTTTAAGTTATTCATAAAACCTGTTTTATCTCCGCCCTGTTGACGGTAGCCGTGCCAAGTTTACCAACCACTATGCCCGCAGCTTTGTTGGCGATATACGCGCCGTCCTTCAGCGAAGCTTTGCACGCCAGCGCCAGCGTAAGCACGGATATAACGGTATCGCCCGCGCCCGTGACGTCAAAGACTTCGCGCGCAGCCGCGCTTATGGTGGTGATTTTGGTTTTTGCACCGCGTTCAAATAAAGTGGCGCCTTCGGCGCTGCGCGTGATAAGTATTGACTGCGCCTGCAAAACCTTAAGGATTTTTTTACCCAGAGCCAGCAATGCGCTTTCGTCTTTTTGCGGCGGCAGGCCCATGCCTTCCCACGCTTCTTTTGTATTGGGCGTCATGCACGTGATATTTTTATATTTTTTGAAATTTTCAATTTTAGGGTCAACGCAGACGGGTATTTTTTTTGCATTGCACAGGTTTATGATTTCATGTATATTATGGTCCGAAAGCATACCCTTGCCGTAATCCGACAGTATTACGCCTTTGGCGGTTTTCAGCGCGGCCTTGAAATTCTGCATGCAGATTTTTGCCGTGCGCGGCGATATGCGCGCGCGGCTCTCCCTGTCCACGCGGACCACCTGCTGGTGTTCGGCTATTATGCGCACTTTCTGAGTGGTGGGGCGTTCGCCGTCATTAACCATTTTGGAGACGTCAACCCCGCGGTTTTCAAGATAGCCGCGCAGAAGCTCGCCTTTAATGTCATTGCCGGTAACGGAAAGCAATACCGGCCGCGCGCCCAGCGCGGCGAGATTTACGGCCACATTTCCGGCTCCGCCGGCGGCGTAGTCTTCCTTTTCAACATTTACGACCGGCACAGGCGCCTCGGGCGAAATGCGCGTCACGCTGCCTTTGATGGAATGGTCAAGCATAACGTCGCCTATTACAATAATGTCGCGGCCTTCAAAAGAATCTATTATTTTTATCAGATGTTTATTGTCAAAATGCTGCATAATTTTAAGCTCCGTCCCGTTTTATTTCTGCGGCTGCCGCGGCGCGGCTTCATTGCGCGTGTATGAGGTAAGCTCCGCATAAACGCTGCCGATAAAAACTTCAACGGACATTTTTACCGGCATTTTATATTCGTCGTCAGTAAGCCATACTTTGAGGCTTTTGCCTTTTGAAACAAAAATACCCTCGCCCGCTATAAAAGGTTCAACCAGTATGCAGTCAAACTTGCCCGCTTTTACTTTTACCGTTTCCTTGCCGTGCACCAGCACTTTGAGGGGATATTGCTCGTTTACATTAACTATATCAAAATAAAGCTCGCCCTTCAAAGGGAGTTTTTGCGAGCGCACAAAATAGAGCGATGAAAGCATATCCCAAATATCCGCGCCCGTGAATTTGTATGGCGTCAGACTGATTTCTTTTTTATTGTTTTGCTTGTGTATTTCGTAAGAATTGTTTTTATAGTCAAATATCAGCCACTCGTCGCGCATATAGCCGCCCTCGCGCACGCTCTGCCAGTAGCCCAGCGATTTTTTTAGGTCCGCCGCTATCCACGAAATATTAATATCGCGCACTTTAAACAGCGCGTCTATGACGGAATAGGATTGGGCGTAAGCCTCCGCCGCGAAAGCGGGGCCGGCGGGCGTTTGGACGATTTTATCAGCTATAAGCTCCGCCTCGCCCGCGGTAATAAAAGACCAGCCGACTTTAAATTTTAAATTTTCGCCGAACCAGGCGGGCCTGGGGCCGGAGTAATCCAGAGTTTGCGGCGCGCCGTACCACGGGTGCATAAGACGGCCGTCCGCGCCGAACTGCGGCGTGATTTGAGCGGGCTCAGCCGGTTTGTCCGGCTTGGTTTTTGCCGGTTCCGGTTTTGGTTCAGATTCCTGTTTTTGCGCAGCGGGTTTTGCGGGCTGCGGCGCTGGCGCTGGTTCGCTTTTGTGCGGTTCCTGAATTTCCGGCGTGGCTTCGCCTTGGCATTCGCATTCAGGCTCTTCCTGTATAACTGCCGTCGCGGCGGACGGCATTGCATGAGGTTTGTTCCAAGTGGCCGTGCTGCACCCGCACAGCATAAGCGCGATGGCAAGCGGCGGCAGGCAGGCGGTATATATTCTCACAAACCTGCTTCCTTTTGCAGGATATATTTTGCCGCTCCCAGAAGGTCGCGCGTTATTTTATCCGCGCGGAGCTCCCGTTTGTACTTCGCGCGCTGCGCGCGGCCGTTGGCTGTAAGCACCAGAACGGTACCCATGCCCAAAGCGCGGCCGAAGTCAATATCGGATTTTTTATCGCCTATTACAAAAGATTTTTCAGGGTCAATTTTATATTTGGCGATTATTTGCAGCCCCATCTGCGGCGCGGGTTTGCGGCAGGCGCAATGCTCTTGCGGCGCGTGCGGGCAGCAGTAAACGGCTTTTATCGGCGCGGCCTTTTTTAGCAGCGCGGCCATGCGCGCATTGACGGCCGCCGCCTGCGCCGCGCTGAAATATCCGCGCCCTATGCCGGACTGGTTTGAGACTATAAAAATTTTATATCCCGCTTTTTTGAACAGCTTAAAAGCCGCAAAAGTATTTTTGTAAAGGCGGACTTTTGCAGGGTCGCTCAGATAGACGCCGGGCTTTTCTTTTATGACGGTGCCGTCTCTGTCCAGCAGCACGGCTTTAAACGGGGCTTTGCGCGGCGGTTTAGGCATTGCGGCCCCCCTGCGCGGCCATTTTTTGCAGGGTTTGCTTCTCGCGTTTCCAGCGGTTGTGGGCCCACAGCCAATCCTGCGGCGTCTGTTTTATCCATTCTTCGTATTTATCCGTGAGCCGGCGCGTAAAATCAATTACGGCCTGTTGGGAATATTGCGCCGGCGGCGTGAGCGGCGGCTGTATTTCTATGATGATTTTGCCGCCCTCCCTGTAGGGGCGCACAGGATAAACGGGCAGCTGCATTTTGATTGCCAGAACGGCCGTCATGCCGCCTACTTCAGCAGCGCGGCCGAGGAAGTTCATATAAATTTCGGAAGACACTACGCTCTGGTCGCTTAAGATACCGAGCATATAACCTTTCTTTAAATATTTGAAGCACTGGAAAAACGGATTGTACGCGCTTATCATAACCGAGCCGCTGGAAGTGCGCATTTTATTAATTTCCGCGTTGACATAAGGATTGGACTGCGGGCGCGCCACAAAAGCCATTTTGGCAAATATATGGCCCGCGACAAGGCCTGTTATTTCCCAGTTCACAAAGTGCCCTATGTGCATTATGCCGCCCAGGTTTTGTTTGTTATTAAGCTCTAACACGGGTTCAAAATTGCGCAGTTCCACGCGTTTGAGCAGGGCGTTTTTATCCATGGCAGAGGCTTTTACGAATTCCGCCGTCATGCGGCCAATGTTTTTGAAAGATTCTTTTGCGATTTGCGCCGCTTCGCGCGGCGTTTTCTGCGGGAAGGTTTTTTTTATATCTTCAACAGAGCGGGCGAAACGTTTGGGGACCATTTTTGAAACGAGGAGACCAAAAAACTCCCCGAATTTTACCGCCAAAACCCAGGGCATTAATCTGATTGCTAAAGTCAGGCATTTCAGGCCGGCGTATTCCGCCAAAAACCTGAGTTTTTTGCTGCGTTTCATTTTATCATTATAGCAAAAATGACGGCGGCAAAACGGGCGGCGTCCGCTTTTCTCTTTCCCTTTGCGGGATAGGGAGATTTTTGCGCGGGCCAATCATTTTTATTACATACGCCGGCGTTTTTCTTACATTTTTAGCAAAGCGGGCAAAAGCGGCCCGCAGCGACGATGAAATAGCCAAAACAAGCTATATGCATATAGGACTTTAGGGTACTTTGCCATAGGTCCAAATGCCCTTGTCGGCAAAATGTGTTTTAATATATACTAGTTGTATAGAAGATTGGATTTGTCTTTTTAATGGAAACTTGGGGAGATTATGATTAGCGAGCGTAGGATATATATGCGGCATAAAATTAAGCCGCCGCGTTTTAGCCTTATGCGTATAAGTATAATTAAGAAAGCTGCGGGAATAAAAATATTACCTTTATTATTAGCGGTAATATTTTTTTTGGTATCAACGGGGCAATCCTTTGCGCAGGTCTTCGGCAATCCTCCCGCATTAGAGCGCCCGCAGGCTTCAAATGAATTGAAAGAACAGTTTGACGCCATGATTGCCAAGGCTTTTGAGGAGAGCACGGGCGGCCTTTCCGGTATCTGGGACAAGCCGGTAAAAACCGGCGCCGACGCTGAAGCGCGCGCCAAAGAAATAAAAGATATAGTATTGCAGAAAGACCGGCCCTCAGAAGGCGAAAACGGCAAACCTAACGGGCAGGATTCTCAAAATATTTCCGAACGCGATTTTGCCAAACAAAGAACAAACGAAATAAATAAAATTATAAAAAACAGGCTCAAAGAAATCGCCGGTAAAAAGGCAGCCTACTCCGCTGATATTAGGATAGACAATTTGTTGCTGGATATGATGAGCCTTGACGCCTGGGAGCAGGAAAACAAAAACAATCTGGAAAAATTTAAACAGGAATCTTTGGCCGAAATCCCCGCCATCTACGCAGATTATGAAAAATATTATGCCGCCGTTGAAGCCGAAAAAGAAAAACTGCTTGAACAATATATCCGCGCGCTGGCCGGCAATATCGCGGCCCTTGCGAAGAACTATTCCGATTCCAACAGTGAAATAAAAAGCATACTTTTTGAAATCGCGCCGGCCCTTCACTCGCTGCGGACAAAAGATAAGGAAATCTTTTCCGCGGAAGAGCGCGAATTTATAAGGCAAACCGCGCGCGAGACAATAGCCCGCAGCAATGCCTGCGATACAGTTGTAGTGAATGTCAAAATTTATTACGAAGACGTTCCCGGGAGGTACGGTGAATACACGCGGAGGAAGTTTCAAACAAAAGAATACGGCGCCAGGGACGAATTCGGCTGCGACCAAACTTTAAAGGCCATAATCGCGCTGGGCGTCTTCGGCAGCGTTAAGGCAGAAACAATACCCGGGCCGCCGCAAAAGGCAGCGCCCCAGCAGCAGCACAAGCCAAATAGCTATGGATTGAACCCTTATGTAGCGGCGCAGGATAATACCAGAGCGGCGCAGCGGCAGTATCATGTTATCCAGGATAACAGAAGCGACGCGCGGGTAATTTTGGATTATGTCAAAAAATACGGCAATACGGGGCTGGCGTCGTCATCTCTGCTTACGGGCGCTTCGGCCCTGCTGGCGATGGACGCGCATGACATATTTTTTGCTTATATAAGGGAGCAGATAGAAAAAGAAGAAAAAAACCGCGATACAGGCTGGATAGACGAAGCTTTCGGCAAAGGCATTATCAAGTATTTGGGCGAGGTTTCGCAGTACGGCTCCTATAAAGCTGCCGACGACGAAGTCAGGAATGCGTGGGAAGATCTCGCCGGCATTATAGCCGACGACGCGCAGACTTCGGAGAAATCGGCCGCTTTCCTTAAAAGCATTTTAAAAAACGTGACCTACGGCGGCAACAATTTTGACCTGCATACAATAAACCCGCTGGGCGTCGGCGCGCTGCTTACTTGCAAAAGCGGTTTTAAAAACTGGAAGCCTGATGTCCCTGTTGAAGGGCGGGAGTATTTCCACCCCGACGGGCATATATATCCCTACAGCAAATATGAAGTGCGTTCAATGCAGTCAAACGCCGATTCTTTTAATAATCTGATGATTAAAAACGGCAGGTTTAAGGACGCAAGATACTACAGTCAGGAAGCCGGCCTGGCAAAATATCTTTTTGATTCCTCCATGAATGATATTGACGCGCCGGCAAAGTTTTCGCTTGACGGCAGATTATATAAGTTTTATGAAAAGCAGGGCGGTAATACCGACAGCTTTAAAATGTATGCCAAAGGGGACGCGGCTTATAATAAACTGCAAAGCAGCCGCGACTGGATTTTTGCGGCAAAAATATTCGTCAATGTATATGATATCGCGATGCTTGTATGGTTCTTCTGGGATATTACGCGCTGGGGCATTTCATCGGTAAGGATATTTTCTGCTATAAGGAGCGCGGCAAAAATGGCAAGGGCGGGCGCCACCGTCGCGCAGAGGGCCGGCATGCTGCGCGGCCTCGCAAAAGGTAAAACCGCCTTGAAGCTGATTAAGATGCGATACAGAGCAAAGGGGTTTAAATTTTCCGCCGCGGTTTCCGCCGCGAATATGGGCGTAAAAAATCCGGTAATTATCACGGAAACGGGCAATATAGTGCATGAGTTCCGGACTGTCCCTGCAATCACCGCGCCGAAAGTTATTTTGAGAGCGCTTAAACCCGCGACGACCGCGGGCAGGATAGCCTACCCGGCGGCAAGATTATATCAGGAAGCCCGCGCCTCTTTAACCGGCAGGGACGTTTACGCCATGAACCCTGAAAAACTCGTAAAGATAAATAGGGTTACGGATAAGTTTATCAGTTTTGGCGGCAAAGGCTTTGCCGGCGGTATAGAGCGTGAGGAAAATACAATCTATACGGCCGGCAGAATAGGGCAATGGCGCAAAACGCTTCGTCAGAAGGCACTTTACGGCCTTACCGGCCGTGACGTTTATGCCGGCGCCGGCGCCGCCGGAGGTGCCGCGGGCGGCGCGCTGGCCGAAGGGCTTCAGTTTACCTTAGGGCAAAAGAGAAAATTCAAAGCGACGCTGGCGCTGAACTACGGCGCGACTACTACGGCCATGTTCGGCGCGATTGACAAAACCTACGGGGACGACATGAGTTTGTTTACAAAACTTTTGCTTTCCAATGCCATACCGGGTTTGGGCTCGCTTATTACCCCTTTCTTTACAAAGATTACTGGCAGGATTGGCCCTTACCGCATGTTAAAATTCAGTTTTATTTTGGGCGCCGCTTCCTGCGTGCCGGCCTTTATTATGGGGTTTAACGGGTTTTCCGTCCCGGGCAAAAATATATGGATTTTGGGCGCGACGGGCGCCCTGGGCGGCGTTGCAAACACTTTTACAAAAGCATCGGGCAATACATTAATTAAATATATAGACAAACGCGGGACGATGCTTAACAGTTCCCTTGTTTACAAAAATATATTTACGGCGGGGATTTTCGGCCTGACGATACCGCTTAACAGGGTTTTCGGCCGGCGGGAGGAGAATCACATCAATGCCTTCTTCAACTACAGCGCCATGATACCGATTTCCATAGCGGGCTGGAAACTGCTCAAAAGCCTGAAGGTTCTGGCAAATGTTGATAAGGCGTTCGCGGCGGCGGCCGCGGCCGAGGGCGCCATCCCTTTGTCGAAGTTTATTTTCAGCGGGTTTACCTCAGTGAAAAAATACGGCGAAGGGCCGCTGCTGTTTTCTTCGGCGGGCTCGATGGCTTTGGACGTCGCCATGGTTTCAACTTTTGTCAATAAACAGTTGAACGATATTTACATTGACAAAGACAAATTGGGCTGGCCAAAGGATATCGGTTTGGCCGCGGCTGCAACAACCATGATAATCGGGAATATCCTCGCAAGGCAGGCTTACAGTCCTTTGATAAGGCTGTTCGGCGGCATGAACAAAACGGCCTCGTATTATAAATTTTTGCGCCTTAATGCCCTTACTTCGGGCGGGTCTTTATATTTACTAAGCACAAGCGAAGGCAATGACTGGCGTTTTTATCTAGGCGGTACGCTCGCAATCTGGAGTTTTGCCGTTAATTATTCCCTCTTCTCCGACCTTATGAAACTGAGGCTTTCAAATATGGCCTCAACGGCCGGAAACGCGGCCAAAGCTTTGGAATTGACGAATGCGGCCAATTCAGTCCAGTTCAGGCTGCTGCCGGTTTCATTCGGCGGCACGATGACATTCGTGGGTGTAGGGCTCTACGGGGATCATGCGAAAAGCAGATATTCGGAGCATGATGTAAAAGCCAACAGACACCTGCGGGAGGGAATGGGCAAATACGGCTGGCCTTTGTTTGCCTCAATGGCCGCCCCGCTCGTACTTACCGGGAAATCTGCCGCCGCTATGCTTGGTTATACATTGCCGCTGCTTAGAGGCGGCAATGCCTTGTATCTCGGCCGCGGTCTGCTGAAAGGCGATTTGTTTATGAATCCTTTCAATATAAATAAATATAATGAACTGCCCACTTACGCACAACCCTCCAGCCTGTGGGGGCGGAAATTTAACGCCAATATGCCCGCTTTGCCGGCTGCCAAGGCGCCTGCTGCCGATACAGAAGCTGCCGCGTCTGGCGGAGCGGTTGAATAACAGCCCGTGCATAAGCCGGATAAATTTTATAAAATAATATATCCGGCCCCCATAGCTCAATGGATAGAGCACCTGCCTTCTAAGCAGGTGATACAGGTTCGATTCCTGTTGGGGGTACCACTTTTAATAAACATCCTCCGTATGAGGGATGTTTATTTTTGCTTTCTTCTATTCATAAATAATATAAATAACGTTAAACTGACTATTATAACCAAGGAAAGGGTTAGGTAATATTGCCATTTGGAGGTGGATTGAAGAACTTTGTGATGGGGAGCCTCCTCCGTAGAGGAGGCAAGGATATCCTTTATATCATCTGGCGACAAACTTGATAATGAAAATCTTGAGTTAATATTTTTTGCTGCTTGTGACGGGTTATATGAAAGGAGTTCATCATTAAGTAATTTTAATCTGTGTTTAGTTAAATCTATATCTTCGCATATGGTCGTGCCATGAAAATCATAGCAATTAGGCGGTTGTGGAGGAAGTATGATATATTTTTTAAGATAGACATCAGTGTCTGTAGAGTTGGTAGAATTAAGCACAAGATCGGGTACGGACATTTCTATGCTAATATTTTTGATTTCATCTTCGTTTATGCGTAAATCTATTTTTTTAAAATCATATATCCTTTTACAAAACTGTATACCTGATGAAATCCTTTTTTCTTTTTTTGCGATTGTTTCATATTCAGGAAAACGACATTTTGTATCAAGCCATTGCTCACAATCGTTACAATTCTTTGTGCACTTTCGTTCTTTTATAGCAATATCAAATTGATCGGCGTTAAGGATTTCAATACAAACCTTTCCCGGGAAAGAAGGAGAGGCCATTTGACTGGCGTTTAATATGCCAATGATTGTAATGAAATAAAGAAAAAGAATATTTTTTAATAGTATTTTTTTGTTCATATTTAGTTTTCAGGAGCGTTTTTGGATTTTAATAACAGGGTATTTTTCTAAAAAGAAAGGCAGAATTATCCGTTTTTTGCCGCGCTTTCCGTTTGCTTATGTAATACGTAAAAAGAAAATTATATTTTTCTTTCTTTTATATTAAATGAGTAATAACCTTTAAAAGCTATATTCTTCCATGGGCTGTTCCAGGGCAGATTTTCACTGTCAATTTTTTTGTTTTCAATATATTTTTTAGCCGCAGGCTTTACTATTTCCTGTCGCGTATCATAGATAATAGCCGGTTCTTCGGAAACAATCTTTTCCCCGGTCTCCTCGCTGTGCCAACCCCTGACCGGCCAATTGCTGTACTCCGTTTCATATTCATCCTCTACTACTTTTCTGGATCCGATATCATATGGAACGCCAATATGATACAAAGGCATTCCCTTTATTGTCCATTTATTTCCTATACAATCTTTCGCATAAATATCAACGCGGTTTCGATTGTGTTCATTGTAACCCGCCATAATAGGGCCTATACCGGTAAAAGTCAGCCGGCCATTGCAATATAAAAATTTATGAATTATTTCCCTATCGTCAAACAAACGGTCTATTCTTGTAAAACTGTAATATTCTCCGGAATCTATTTTATAGGCAAATTTACTTTTGTCTGCCATACGCTCATTATTATGTCCTCTTTCCTCAATTTTATATTCAATGTCGTAAAAATTAGAATTAATAGTGGTTTGAAAACTTATATATCCTGTATTCCCATATACGTCCCTTTGAGCATAACCATGCATTGCATCTTTAAACTGTTGCCCGCTTATTAAATTCGGGCTTGCCGCAAAAGCGTCAAGATACATATTTTGGGAAATAATATTTTTCTCTTTCAAAGCGTCAAATAAAAATTTAACCTTATCTTTGCCGTATTTTGCATAAACTTGCCCGGCCTTTTGTTGAACGGGGTCTATGTAAAGCTCTATTTCTTTTTTCTGCGCTTCATATTTTTCTTTTAACTGCTGCTTTGACAACTTTAGCAAGTCCCCAAAATTTGATATATAATCGGGGGAGTTGGGGAATTCATACGCTTTATTACTTTTGCTTTGCGCAAATTCCGGCGCGCCGATATTAACGAGTATAAAAACTGCTAATGCTGCGGCAATAAATATTTTTTTCATGCAGGCTCCTGGACTTGTCTGTTTTTTAAAATATATATTTTATTACTTTTATTAATAGAAATTAAGCGGCTTATTTTTAAAACTGCACTTTTATAATATAAGCCAGCGCGGATATTACGGCCGCGGCGGGAATAGTCACCACCCATGCCCACACTATCTTGCGCGCCACGCCCCAGCGTACCGCCGAAAACCTGCGGAAGGAGCCTATGCCCACTATGCCGCCCGTGATGGTGTGCGTCGTGCTTACCGGTATGCCCAGCACGGAAGATATAAAAATTGATATGGCCGCGCCGGATTCCGCGCAAAAGCCGTCAACCGGCTTTAGGCGCGTGACCTTCTGGCCCATAGTTTTTACAATGCGCCAGCCGCCCGAGAGCGTGCCCAAAGCTATCGCCATATGGCACAGCACTATTACGGCTATCGGCACAAAAAATTCCCCGCCCTTCGCGAAAGTAATGGCTTCTTTGGAAGTCAAAAAGAAATCCCGCACCGCGCTTGCGCCTTCGCCCGCGCCGGATACCCCGCCGAAAAGCAGCATGGTTATTATCCCCATGGTTTTTTGCGCGTCATTGCCGCCGTGGCCCAGGCTGTAAGCCGCGGCCGAAAGAAACTGGCCCTTGCGGAAAATATGGTCAACCTTAAACGGGTTTGTGCGCCTGAACAGGCGAAAGACAATTGACGCCGTAAAAATACTAAGCACCATACCAAGTATCGGCGCGATTACTATGAAGACAAGCGTTTTTAAAATGCCGCTTGCCACCAGCGACGACGGGCCGGCCTTAACCAAAGCCGCGCCTATCAGCCCGCCTATCAAAGCGTGCGAGGAGCTTGAAGGCAGCCCCCACAGCCAGGTAAGCAGATTCCACGCGCATGCGCCCGCAAGCGCGCCGAAGACGAGGCTGCTGTCAACTATTGAAATATCAACTATGCCGCTGCCTATGGTTTTTGCCACGCCTGTGTGGAAGATAAACAAAGCCGCGAAATTGAATACGGCCGCCCAGAACACCGCCATCTTCGGCGATAATACCCTCGTGGATACTATCGTAGCGACTGAGTTTGCCGCGTCGTGAAAGCCGTTGAGATAATCAAAAAACAGGGCCAGTACTATTAAAAATATAATCCAGAGCATCGGGCGCCGCCTTAATTGTTTTTGACAAGAATGGATTCAAGGACATTTGCGATTTTCTCGCAGCTGTCGGTAACCAGCTCGGCCGTTTCCCAGATTTCTTTTTGTTTGATGGCAAAAAGCGTCTCCGTCTTAGGGTCATTGAGCAGGCGTGATATGGCTTCATCCCTTATCTCGTCGGCCAGGTTTTCAAGGCGGTTGATTTCAATACACTGGCGCAAAGTATCTTTCATCTTTTTATTATTGCGCAGGGCGGCTACGGCAATCTGCAGCGCTTCAACGGATTTTTTGATAATTTCCGCCAGTTTTTTTGTTTCTTCGCTCGGCTTTTCTATTTTGTAGAGATACATGCGGTTTGTAATCAGGTGAATGCCGTCAATCACGTCGTCCATATAATTGGCGAGTTCAAGAATATCCTCCCTGTCAAAGGGTGTTATGAAACTTTCGTTCAGCGTATTTATTATCGTATGGGTATTTTCGTCGCCGCGGTGCTCTATGGAGTGCATTTTATCAAGGGTATTGCGGTTGATTTCGGGTTTTGTGATAATTTCCACGAAGTACTGGGCCGCCTCAAGCATTGTGGCCGTCTGCTTGTCAAACAAGTCAAAAAACTTCATTTCTTTCGGCATGAACATATGGTTTGCTTCTCCTTTTTAGTCATTTGGGAAAATGGAAAGAGCAGATAAAAAATATCTGCTCTTTTTTGAATTAAAAAACCAGTTTTAAACGCTGCAATCCCGTCTTGTTATTATGCATACTTTGCATAATTTAATTATAGCATAAGTGGCGCAGGCTTGTCATATCTCCCAGCTTCTGGAAAATTCATTGTCTCTGAAAAGATCCGCCAGGCCGGTTATCTGCTTAAGCCGCAGCAGTTCGTCGGCTGACATACCTAAATGTTTTCTTATCCAGCCGTCGCTTTTGCCCATTTCGGTAAGCTCGGCCACGATATTGCTCATAAGTTCCACGTTATGGCTGCCGCGCGCGCGGTTATGGCGGATTGTTGAGGCCATGCGCTCGCCAATGGGTTTTTCTATTACGGAACAGGGCAGGTATCCGTTTTCGCGCTCGTAAATATCTTTGTAATTAAGCATGACGGAATAGCGGTGGAAGCCGTCAACTATCTCGTATATATCGTCTTTTTCGCGATAATAAACGACGATAGGCATCGTATAGCCGTCTTCTTTTATGCTGTTGTACAAAAGTTCCATTTCGGGCGGCGCCACGCTGTTGGGATTATATTCATTGGCGCGCAATTTGTCAACGTGTACGGATTTGATGCTATAAACAGGGCTTTTAAACCTGTCTTTATTTGTTTCCAGCAGGATTCCTGAGTATGTCTTCATAAGTTAGTTCCTTATATCGTGCCGTATTTTTCAAGCAGAACTTTCATTCTCTCCCTTTGTTTTTTTGTCTGGGAAAATGAAAGCGATTTGCACAACTGGTCGTTTTTCAGTATACATATGGCCATGCGGCGCCAGGTGGGCGCTAATTTTTTTATTTCCAGCCGGCAGGGCAGGCAGTCCGGAATACGCTTGAAAACCGTAAGCCGTCTGCCCCTTCTGCCGCGCGTTGAAAGGCCCCCGCAGCTTACCGCGCCGGATGGAAATATCTTGAGATATTCCGCCGGCACGACGGAGCCCGTGCGGTGCCAATAGCGTATAAACCTTATGAATTTGGATTTATAATTATCCGCGGTTTCTTTAGGCAGCGTGGCAAGCAGCAGTTTGGTATAGCTTTTCCAGGTATGGCCTCTGGGCAGTTTTACGTTTCTGTATCCCATTGCGGAATGGCCGGCGTAAATATTGCCGAAGTTTGCCCCGCTTACCCTGTTGACCGTTTTGGCCCAGGTCTGCGGCTCTATCACGCGGAAGAGGTTCAAACCTATACGCTGGTCGTCGCCGTAAGGCTGGCAGATGCGCTGGTTGGAAAGCGGCACGCCGGCCTTATAATACAGGTCGTAAAGTTTATTGTATTCCCAGCCGAGTTTTGCATTGGCTACCCAGACGTCCTCCGTCTTCCAGTCATATATCGGATAGCAGTTATAAAGCCGCCCCTTGCCGGAGATTTTTGTAGTCCAGTTAAGATTGCTGAGCGTCCGTTTACTTTTTGAGGCTATAGTCCTGAAGCGATTAAAACTTTCGTCTGAGCGTATGCCCACAAGGCAGGCCGTTTTCTCCGCGCCGGCATACCAGCGGCCGAAGCGCACTATAAATTCTTCAAACTCCATATATTTGCGGAAGAAGGGGAATTTGTGGTTTTGCTCGGTTATTACGCCCGGGAAATCAGGATATTCCCTTATCCATTTATCGCGGTGCCGCAAATCCCACGGCGTCCAGAAAGGCTCAAAGACGCTCACGGCATTACGCAGATTTAAAGGCATGCAGCACCAGTAGGATTCAAACAAATCCGCGTTTTTTTGCAGCGTAGTTTTGATATATTCTACCGTGTAATTATACTGGCCTTCCAGGTCAACAAATAATATGCCCGTTTTTTTTTCTATATTATTGCGGCGCATATAATCGACAACAAGGTTAAGCATTACGCCGCTGTCCTTGCCCCCGCTGAAAGAAATGTATACTTTTTCAAAATTTTTAAAGATATAATCTATTCTTTCACAAGCTGCCGTATAAACATCTTTGATTAGATATCTTTTTATGGTCATATTCCAAAGCGCGTCGGTAAAAATAAGATATTTTCTATATTATAGTATAAAATGATTTTCAGGGAAAGGGGTATGTTTAGGCTTAGAGAGAAATGAGAAGTAAGAACAGCCCGCGCCGCGCGCAGGCTGTTCTCACTGTATCAGACTTTATAAATTAATTAACCGGAAAAAACCTAAGCGTTGATACAATTATGGGAGAGGAGGACAATCCCATTATTTTATTGCAAAAATCACCCTCCGTGGGTAGTTTTGAGCCACTCTCTAGGCAGTAGAGCCTGTTTTTGCCGGTGGGGGAATAACCCCCGCCAGAGTCATGGACATAAACAAACCCCGATGCAATAAATTTGCCTTTTATAAATAAGCCGGTGGAATAAAAGTGAGAAGAACCGTTGTTGTTAATAATAAGTTCCATAATATCATTCGCCCTTACGGCGTTGGTTGACAGTACGCCCCATGAAGCGGAAAGCGTGGCCGAAGGCTTATTCGGCAGCGAGTCAAAAGAAATATCAAGCTCGTCAAAATTGCTCGGATACTTGCCGTGAACAAGAAGATACATCTCCTGCGCATTTGCCAAAGCCCTCACTGATTGCTGCAACTGGGCGGCGCGGCTTTTCCATACCGCTCTTTGATACTGCGGCAGAGCAATAGCGGCAAGAATACTGATTATCAAAACAACGACTAATAATTCAATTAGAGTAAAAGCCATTTTGTTAAGTTTCATTGCTGTGTCCTCGGTGATTATAAAATAAACCTCAATCTTTTATATCAAACTAAATCCAGTTTTGCAATGTTCTTTTTAGATAGCGGCAGATATCAGACTATTGGCAGTTTAAGTCGTTTTCTCCCTTTTGTAAAGGGAGTGATATTTATCCCACAGGCGGGGTGGGATTTAATTTTGCCGTTATTATTTAAAGCCGTCATTCAATACGCCAGAGCCGTCATTCTCAAATGCGCATACGATGCGCGTTTGAGAATCTATAACCGTTGAAAACGGTTATATCAAATTGGTGCTGTTATTAATTAATGTTAAACGGCATAAATTCAGATATGCGCTTTGCGCATAGATTCTAAAAACCGCTGTGTATGCGGTTTTTAGAATGACGACTGTAGGCTGTGAAAGTAGTTTTTAAAATGACGGCGGAAGTAGTTTTCCCTCTCCCTTCGTGATGGGAGAGGGCGGCGAACGCAGTGAGCGGGTGAGGGTGGATATAATAAAACTCAGCGCAAACGCGGCGCGCTTTTCGGACAAAATATTAAAGGAGTTTTGTTGGCAGCATTTTGAGCCCTTTTTCCCACACGCTCAGTTTTTGCGCGAAACTCATCTTGGCATTGGCCGCACTTGTGGAAGGCATTACAAAAAAATCCGCGCAAAAATCTTCCGGCGCGCCAAAGTGCTTCACAAAATATCCGTGGGCCGCCCGCCCGTTGAAAATTATTCTTTTTATCCCGCCGTATTTCTTAAGCAGCGCGGGGATTTTATTGGGCCGCTCCGCGCGGATATCGCCGTCTAAGCTGCCGCGGCGGATACAGGCGGCGAGGCTGTCCCAAAGCGCAAGTTTATTTTTTTGCAGTACGGCAAGTTTATCAGCATAATCCAGCGGCGCGCGGCCGCCGGCAAAGAGGGCAAAAATCACGGGCCAGAATTTATTTTGCTTGTGCGCGTAATACTGCGCCGCCCGCAGAGAGGCTTCCCCCGGCATAGTGCCAAGGATAAGTATTTCCGCGCGCTCGTCAATGACGGGTTTAAAACTTTTAGGCATAGGCAAATAATGTATTATATAATAAAGGAGTTTTTATGAATTTAATTTTAGCAATTTTGGCGGGCGTTTTGCTTGGCGCGGCGGGAGGTATTTTCCTGGGGCGAAGGTTCTTTGCGGATAATACGCGGCTTGAAGCGCTGCAATCCCAGCTGGCGGACTGGCGCATAAAAGAAGGCGTGCTGCAGTCGCAAAAGCAGGATTTGGAGGCCGCGCTCGCGCGGCAGGGGGAATATTTTGCCGCGCTGAGGGACGGCGCAAAAGCCCAGTTTGGCGAGCTGGCAAACAAACTGCTGAAAGAAAAATCACAGGAACTTTCCGCCAAAAATTATGAAATCCTTACCCCGCTGGCCGGCGAGATAGAAAAATTTAAAACCGAAATAAAAAACCTTGAAAAGGAAACCATAGACAAAAACGCCCGTCTGGAAACGCAGCTCGCGCATATGAGCCGGCTTAATCAGAACCTCGCGCAGGAGGCTTCAAACTTAACGCAGGCATTGCAGAGCAAAAAGGTGCAGGGTAATCTTGGCGAGATGATTTTGGAAGACGTCCTGCAGGCCGGCGGCCTTAAGGAAGGTTTACATTATGTCAAACAGCATTTCCTGCGCGGCGAGGAAGGGGGGAAAAACTATCCGGATTTTATCATAAACCTGCCTGATAACCGCCGCGTTGTGGTGGATTCCAAAATGTCGCTTGCCGATTATGCCAAATGGGTAAATGAAACCGACGAGAGCAAAAAGGAACAATATCTCAAAACGCACGCGGAGGCTTTAAGAAACCACATAAAAAATCTCTCCGCCAAAGAATATCATACGCTGCTTAAGGAAAACAGTCTGGACTTTGTGATAATGTTTATACCCGTTGAATACGCTTATATCAGCGCGCTGGATTATGACAAGGATTTATCTGCCTTCGCGGGCGAAAAGCGCGTGGCTATAGCAACTGCTTCATCGCTGTTCCCGATAATAAGGATAATAGAGGGCCTCTGGCGTATAGACATGACTAACAAAAGTATGACTGAAATCGTACGCACGGGTGAGGAAATACACAAAAAAGCCGTCGCTTTCGTGGGGGAGATGGGGCGCCTTGGCGCCAATATGCAGGCGGGCCGTAAGATTTACGACGAAGCCATGATAAAACTGAGCGGCAGGGGCGGCATAATCAGCCGCGCGCAGGCTTTGGAAAAACTGGGCGTGAAAACTACAAAATCTCTAAAAAACGCGGCGGACGAAGAAGCTGAAGAGTTGGCGCAAACCCCGCCGTCCACTGCCCTGCCTTCCGCGCCGTCAGACGGCAAAATTGACGGTTTAAAATAAAAAGCCCCCGTTTCGTCCAGGGGGCTTTTACAAATACAATATTTCCTAATATGCAATATGGCTCCGTCGTAAAAACATGGGCCGGATAGGACTTGAACCTACAACCTTCCGCGTGTAAGGCGGACGCTCTGACCAATTGAGCTACCAGCCCTTATTTAAGGGTATCCTAAATATATTTTACAAAATTTTACACAGCACGCGCCGCGGACTCCGCGCCGGCGCCTGTTGCAGACTTGTAAAATTTATCTATTATAACCGCTACCGCGCCGTCGCCCGTCACATTGCATGCCGTGCCGAAGGAATCCATCGCTATATACAGCGCTATCATAAGGCCTATGGCTTTTTCGTCAAAGCCGAGCATAGTTTGCAATATGCCTATCGCCGCCATTATCGCGCCGCCCGGCACGCCCGGCGCGGCCACCATGGTTATGCCGAGCATCATTATAAAACCGCCGTATATGGCGAGATTTACCGGCATGCCGCTGACATACATTATAGCCATGGAGCAGGCGACAATCTTAATTGTGCTGCCGGAAAGATGTATCGTTGCGCACAGCGGCACAACAAAATCCGCGACGTCGGGCGAGATATCGTTTTTAAGCGTCTGCGCGAGCGTGACGGGTATAGTCGCCGCAGAGGACTGCGTGCCCAAAGCCGTGGCGTAAGCCGGGAGCATGTTTTTGAGCAGCTTCAAGGGGTTGCGCCCCGCGACCGCGCCGGCTATGCCGAATTGTATCAGCAGTATAATTACCGTTATCACAAATATTACCGCAATGATTTTTATGAAAACGCCCAGCACCGCCGCCACCTGGCCGGCCAGAGTCATTTCCATAAATATGCCGTAAATATAAAAAGGCAGCAGCGGGATTATGGCTTTTACTATGATAAAGTTCACGACTTCCTTAAGGTCGCGCATTACTGTTTTCAGCGCGTCGCCGCCGGCTACGGCCGTGCCTATGCCGATGATAAAGCCCAGGATAAGCGCGCTCATTACCTGCATTACCGGCGGCATTTCCACGGTAAAATAAGGGTTCAGATTAACCGCGCTGGGGCCGGCTGCGGCCATAAAATTGCCCGCGCCGGCAAGTATGGGTTTAAAGGTAAGCGTGGCCGTAAAATAAGTGAAAAAGCCGGAAAATAAAGTAAGACCGTAAGCAAGCGCGATTGTCGCCAGCAGCATTTTGCCGGCGCTTTTGCCCAAATCCGATATGCCGGGCGCAATCAGGCCGAGTATAAGTACAGGTATTATAAAGCCCAGAAAGTTGCTGAACAGCGCGTTAAAAGTGATAAATACCCGCGCAAGCGCGGCGGGGAAAAATAATCCGCATATTATTCCGAATATTATAGCTATAATAACGCGCGCCAAAAGTGGGATTTTAGGTATTTTTATTTTATTCATTGTAGTTTCTCCTGTAATACTGCATTGCTTCCGGCAGATATTTTTGTATTTCGCTTATCCTGTTTGAGTCGGAAGGATGAGTTGAAAGAAATCCGGCTGCCGCGCCGTTGCCGGTCTTGGCCATACGCTGCCAAAACTCAACGGCATACTGCGGGTTATAACCGGCCTTTGCCATCAGGATAAGACCTATACGGTCTGCTTCCAGCTCGTGCTTGCGGCTGTACGGCAACAACACGCCTATCTGGCCGCCCGCGCCGAGCGCGCTCATAATCAGATTTTTATTTGCGTTCTGGTCCAATGCCGCGCCGGTTATATTGAGGCCTGTACCAAGCAGCATTTCCTGGCTCATGCGCTCTGCCCCGTGTCGGGCCAGCGCGTGAGCGACTTCGTGGGCCATTACTACCGCAAGGCCTTCTTCCGTCTGAGTATAAGGCAGTATGCCGGTATATACGGCTACTTTGCCTCCCGGCAGGCAGAATGCGTTGATTTGTTTATCTTCTATTAGGGTGAACCTCCAGTCATAATTAACTCCGCTTGCAGCCGCTATGCGCGCGCCTACTTTATTAACAAGCTGCGTATTTTTTGCGTCCGTGGATATTTTGGAGGTTTTAAGAATTTCCTGATAAGCATGCAAACCAAGCGCGGTTTCTTCTCCCTGGCTTACGAGCATAAGTCTGCTGCGGCCAGTTATCCCGACGGAACTGCATCCGGCGGAAAGGAAAATAAGCGATAGCAGCCATATATTAAATCCTTTCATGTTAATCATACTAAAAAATTCTAACAAAAAATGCTAAAACTTGTATATAATTATTAAAAGACTTCGCAGTGCGGGAGGCAAAAAATATGAATGAAGTTCAAAATCAATCCGCGCCGTCAAATGCACCGGCTTACGCGGCGGCTTCAGTTTTTGAGAGGGCGGTAGCTTTCTTACTTGACGTTTCGCTTTTTATTTCTTTATGTTTCTGGCTGTTTTATATTTTGGTTAAATTTTTAGACTGGCAGCCGGAAGACGGGCAGATTCAGGCCTGGCTGGGCGGCTTCGGGGCC
>JAISDW010000129.1 GCA_031264445.1 Elusimicrobiota bacterium | reverse complement strand
GGGGATTGTCGGCCTTGTTTTGCTCCGGTTCTTTTTTCATCTTCAATATGCCGCGCGCGGCAATATAAGATTCTACATCTGAATATCCTTTGCTTTTCACAAAATCCAACGCGGTTTTTTTCTTCGCTCCGGCAGAAGGGTCCGCGCCTTTTTCCAGAAGCAATTTTGCAGTGTCCCAGCGTTTAAAAAACAAAGCCGTGTAAAGTGCGGTTTTACCGCTGCTGCGCATATTTATATACGCGCCTTCAGAGAGCAGTTTTTCAATCTCTTTATTTTTACCAGTTTGGGCCGCTTTTATAAGAGCCAGACTGTTGCGCATATTTCTGTAAGATGGGTTTTCCATGCCCCTGATTTCCGGCGGAAGTATTGCCCCTATGGAAATAAGATAGTCCGCTATTTTTTCATTATAGTCATAATCGCCCCACAGGTGATGGGCAAGGGCGGTGCTGCCATAATCATTGACGGCGGGGGCGTTTATATCCGCGCCGTTTTCAATAAGAATTTTAACGGCTTCAAGAGTATAGGCGGAGGAAAGGAGCGGTTCGCGGCATTCCGGCGAGTTTACGTCCGCCCCTTTTTTTATCAGATACTTTAAATATTCAATACGGTTCCAGTCTGCGGCGGACGAAAGCGGGCAGGCTTTGTTAATGTCAATTTTTGCTTCTTCAACGAGATATTTTAAAAGCTCGGAATTTTCCGCCCACATCGCGCCTTTGAGCGGGTTGTAATCCGTTGTTCCGACGGGAGCGTTTGCGGCAAGCAGAATTTTTACGTTTTGCAAAGCGGCATTTTTGCTTTTTGACGCGGCGGCTTCGTAAAGCGTTTTTGCCGTCGGTTTTACGCCTTTTTCAAGCAGGAGTTTCAGTAGTTCCGTACGCGCGTTTTCCGCCGAGGAATTAAGCGCGTTTACGCCTTTTTCCCCGCTTATGTCCGCGCCGTATTCCACCGCCAGCGCGGCAAGGTCAAACTTGTCTTCATAAATATAATAATCCAGAAAAACTCTGTTATAGCTTGCCTGAACATTTACGTCCGCTCCGCTTTTTATAAAAATTTTTTGCACTTCCCAGGAGTATTGGTTGGCGGCGGCGGCACGTTGCAGCGGCGTGTTGCCTTTTTCATCTTTCGCGTCTATTATCGCGCCTGTTTTGATAAGGTATTCCACTACGGCGGTGTTTCTGTTCCAGCTTTGGGCGGCAAGATGAAGAAGCGTACCCGTTCCCATTATTATTTTAATCCCGTCCCAATCAACGCCGCCGACCATCTTTTGGTCCACAGGTACCTGAAGCGGCGTATTGACATTATCTTTGTTTACAAGTTTTTTTACTTCCGCTAAATTGCCTGATTCCACGGCGAGGTATATCGGGGACTTTTCTTCTGGGGTCATATCGGCTCTCCTAGTCGGCGCGGCCGGCTCAAATGGCAAAGTCGCTGGCGCTAAAAATAGTATGAATAATAAAACAGCGGCTTTGCGCATAAATTATCTCTCCACATAAAGTCAATTTATTATACTAATTTTTTTATCTGAAAACGCCGAAAATAGTTAGTTCCATGGATATAAAAGATGAATATGAAGATTATTTTAAATTGATAACTAGAGTATAAAAAACATTAATTGCGCCATTAGCTTAAAGTCGAAGGCCTGCGTGTGTTTTGCGCGCAGGCTGATCATTTATCTTGCATTTCTTTTATTATTTTGAGCGCAATACGGCGGCCTAGCGCTGGCCGTCAAGGCGGTTGAGGGTTTCTATGCGTTCGCGTACCGGTGGGTGCGTGCTGTAGAGACTGGAGATAAAACCCATAAAGCCCGCACCGCCTTCGCTGTCTCCTTCGCCTTTCGCCGCGCTTGATATGCAGGCGGAAGACATTAAAGGCACGCCGTCAAGCGCTTCAACGCGGCTGTCACCGCTTATTTTCGCCAAGGCGGACGCCAAAGCCCCGGGATTGCGCGTTATAAGCGCGCCGGTTGCGTCGGCCTGGTATTCGCGCCGGCGCGAGAGCGCGTACATTATCAAAGGCGCCAGAAACATGCCGTAAATTATCAGCACAATACCCAGCAATACTATAATCGGGCCCGGGCTCTTCTTGCCGCGCATACGCCCGCCGATGCGTATCATCAGCTCCCCCACCATGGTTATAGCGCCTATACCCATTATTACAAGCATCATGGTGGAAACGTCGCGGTTGCCGATATGCGCCATCTCGTGCGCGATTACGCCTTCAAGCTCGCTCCTGTTAAGTTTTTTGATTATGCCGCTTGTCAGCGCCACTGCGGAATTCTGCGGATTGCGGCCCGTGGCAAAAGCGTTTAAGGAATTATCGCTCATTATAAACACGCGCGGCACGGGCAGGCCTGCGGC
Organism: Elusimicrobiota bacterium; assembly: GCA_031264445.1. Lineage (GTDB taxonomy): Bacteria > Elusimicrobiota > Elusimicrobia > Elusimicrobiales > Elusimicrobiaceae > Proelusimicrobium. The sequence continues at coordinate 6,090 of JAISDW010000129.1, read as the reverse complement.
GCGGGCCGTGTTTTCCACAAGGCTGTAGATCTCGGGGTTGTCGGCGCGTTGTATTTCTTTTGCGCCGGCTGTGGCCAGCATCATTCTGTCGCCGGTAAACCAGCTTATGGCAAGCCATATAAAAGCCGCGCCGGCAATAAACGGGAAGATGGAATACGCCATATAATTTGCCGCTTCAAGCGGAGTGTAAGCGGAGCGCGGGTCATGCGTGAAATAAACCACGGCCAGCACCGTCAGATACATCATTACGCTCAAAACCAAAGGAAACAGCAATATGATTATCGCTGTTTTCCTTTTGTTCGCGCCGATATGGTCGTAGATCGTCAACATTTTTATGCTGTTTCCCCCCTTCATAAAGAGAGAAACCCCGTATTGTTAAAACTTAACCTGCACGGGTTTGCGCGCGGCTTCGGCTTCGGATTGGTCAAGCTCAAAAAACTCTCTCTTCTCAAAAGCGAAACGCTGCGCTATAAGATTGCTGGGGAAAATCTCAATCTTATTATTAAGCGCCAGAACATTGGTGTTATAGAAACGGCGCGAGGCTTTAATGCGGTCCTCGGTATCGGTAAGCTCAAACTGAAGCTTCAAAAAATTCTCATTGGCTTTAAGCTGCGGATAATTTTCCGTCAGGGCAAACAAACTTTTTAAAGTGCCGCTCAAAATATTTTCGGCCTGGGCCCTTTCCGCCGGAGTGCCTTGGCTGGCCATGGCGGCGTTGCGCGCCTGTATGACCTTTTCAAAAGTGCCGCTTTCATGCGCCGCGTAGCCTTTTACCGTCTCAATCAGATTGGGGATTAAGTCGTAGCGGCGTTTCATCTGCACTTCAATATCGCTCCACGCCTCTTTGACGCGGTTGCGCAATACGACAAGGCTGTTATATACGGCTATGATATAAATTACCAATATCGCCAAAACGGCCAAAAGAATTAAGATAACTGCCATTTTCACACCTCCTTAATTTATACTTCAATTTTGCACCTGAACTACACCAAACATTATAACAAATTATTCGTTTTTATAAATCTCGTAATTCTTGATGCCCAGCTTTTCAAACATATCGTGCAGCGCTTCTTCTTTTTCCGCTACGATAAGCAGCTTGTCGTCGGGCAGAATTTCACTGTCCTGCAGCGGGATAAAATAACCGTCACCGCGTTTTACCATCATCACCAGAGCGTGCTCTGAAAGCGGCAAATCTTCCAGTTTGCAGCCGGTATTGCAGCACAGCAGGCCTTCGGTCACGTGCAGCTCGGAAGTGGCGGCGATATCCTCAGGTATTTCCACGGCAAATTCCTTATGCGGCGGCGCGGGGCGCAGCAAATCAAGAAACTTGGCGCACAAAGGCACCGTTGAGCCCTGCAGCAGCAGCGATATTATGGTTATGCAGAAGACTACATTAAAAATCGTATCCGCGCCGGGCACATTGGCAATATGCGGCATAATGGCAAAAATAATCGGCACCGCGCCGCGCAGCCCTACCCAGGATATAAAAACTTTGCCTTTAGCGGATATTTTCTTCTTGAAAGGCACAAGACACAAAAACACGCTCAGCGGACGCGCGGCAAAAATCATAAACAAAGCAATGACAAGCGATATAACGCTCACGCTAAGCAAATCTTTGGGATTTACCAAAAGGCCCAGCGTAAGGAACATGATTATCTGCATCAGCCAGGCAACGCCGTCAAAGAAAGTTTTAGTACTCTTTTTATAAGCCAGCGGCCTGTTGCCTATCACCAGCCCCGCGATATAAACCGCCAGAAAGCCGTTGCCGCGTATAAGGTCCGTAAAAGCATAAATAAAGAGCGCAAAGGCCAAAATCAGTATTGAATACAGCGCGCCGTAATCCAGCTTCATGCGGTTTGTGACATATACCGCAAAATTCCCCAGCATAACGCCGGAAATCGCCCCGATAACAAACTGCAGTATAACCAGCCATATCATCGCGCCGACGCTGAGATTATTGGAAAGAGAAAATTGTATCAGCGCGGCCGTGAGCATGAAAGCCACGGGGTCATTGCTGCCGCTTTCAAGTTCAAGCAGCGGGCGCAGCGGGGCCTTGATATGCAGATTTTTTGAGCGCAGTATGGAAAATACCGAAGCCGAGTCCGTTGACGACATGACGGCCGCCAGCAGCATACATACGCCCATAGGCAGCGCATATTGGGAATGAAAAGCCGCGAGCAGGAAATAAATAAACACGCCCGTTATGAGCATGGTCAGCACCACTCCCGCGGTGGATAAAATAAAACCCTCAACCGCTATCGGGCGGATTTCGTCCGCGTCGGTATCCATGCCGCCGGAAAATAATATAACCACCAGCGCGAAAGTGCCTATGAACTGCGCCGCCGCGAAGTTTGAAAACCGCAGCCCGACCCCGTCGCTGCCGAAAGCCATGCCCACAAACAGGAACAGTAAAAGCGCCGGCACGCCGAAGCGGTAGCCCATGCCGCCCGCAAAAATGCTGACGAAAACCAGTATTGAGCCTATAAGCAGGAAATTTTGCGCCGTAAAATCCATTGTTTACCCCCCTTTTTTGATTGCATCATGATGAAAAGTTATATATCTTGCAGCCTCGTAAAGCCCGTAGGCTAATGTCTTCATGTGCTCGCACCGCTGCGGCATCTGCGGGCAATAATCCGTCCGGGCGTCGTCGCCGGCGTACTTAAACATGCCCTGGCGCGCGGGCCACCGCGTATAATAAAACCCGCCCTGCACGAAGCCGTATCTTAAAGGAGCCGCGCCGGAAGAAAGAATAAAAGCGCCCTCCTCAAGGCTTTCGTCAAAAATATCGCGGCCTATTGCGGTATCGCTGTAAGCCATGCCCAGCAGTCCGGCCATCGTCGCCGTTATGTCCGCCTGGCTGGCAGCCCTGCCGCTTACGCCCCGTTTTACGCCCGGGCCGATGACAATGAGCGGGACATTATTTTCCTCCAGCGACAAATCCATTAACGCTTTCGGCGAATTTTTGGACTGTTTCGCATGCAGCCCGTGATCGCCATAGATAAAGAAAATAGTATTTTTATAAAAATCCTCATTTTCTATAAGACGGAAGAATTCCCCTATCGCGTAATCCTGAAAGCGCATTGAATTATATTCCGCTCCGCCGGAAAATCCGTAAGACTGCAAAACCTCGTCATCCGCGTTTTTCACTTCAAAGGAACCGTGGTCTTTTGGTATTGTATAAGGCCGGTGGTAGCCTGCCGTCTGCAGGAAAGCAAAAAACGGCTTTTGCGTTTTTTTGAGCTCGGCCGCCGCGTAGCGCAGCATATCCAGGTCGGATACGCCCCACACATCCGTACGCGCCGCGCCTTTATAGCCGCCTTCTTCAATAATTTCAAGGCCGTCTATATTGTTTTGCAGCAGGCCGCGCACATTGCCCCAGTTTGTGCTGCCGCCGATAAAATAAAATTTTTTATAGCCCTGCAAATCATTAACCAGCGTATGCTGGCGCACTATATGCGGATTGCGGGAGGCGGTCTCATTTGCCGAGGTATCCGGCAAACCCGTTATAGAGGTGAAAACGCCGCGCGCGGTGCCAATCGTCGGCGTGAAGAAATTTTTAAACAGCATGCCGCGCCCCGCAAGCGCGGCAACTTGCGGCGTCGGGTCAATTTCCGGCGCGTTGAAAGAGGATTTGTCATAAGCCAGCGATTCCGTAAGAATTATTACGACATTATAATTTTTAACCCCGCCTGTGGCCGCTGGTATGTCGCGCGTGAAGTTAAGGTTTTGTTTATCCTTATTCTTTACGCCCAGATACGCTGCGACGGCGTCATAATGTTCGCGCGTTTTTTCTGCGTCAAAGCCCGCGCCTTTTTTGGCGAAGCCGTAAGTGTCAACAAGATTCTGCGCGGGGTTTAAGGCCAGCGATGACACAAAAGGATTGGGGTTAAAATAAGCATTGCTCCAGCGCAGCGGATACTGCGAAACCCTGCCGTGCACAAAAGCCGCAGCGAGCAGCAGCGCCGGCAAAGCGTACCAGTAATTTTTCTTAGTTTCGCTTTTTGCAAAAACCCGGGTTAAAAATTTTAACATGAGCCAAAAATAAAACGCGGAGGCGGCAAACAGCAGCGCGGCGCATTTTATGACGGGGTAAGTCTGCCACAGCATTTCAAGCGAGGAGCCGGCATTTGCGCCCAGCGCGAAGATATAAGCATTAAGCCGCTCCCCGAGATAAGCGTAATAGCCGAAGTCCGCCATATACAGCAAAACAAAAAAGCCGAAAGCAAAAGCATAAAGCGCGGCGAAAGCCTTTTTGCACCATTTTTTATACGGCAGCAAAAATAAAACGCCCAGAGGCAGCGCAAAGAGAAAGGCTATGCGCAAATCAAAACGCGCGCCGATGATAAAAGCGCGGTTTATCAGATTTGAGGCAATTGCTTCCGCCGGTTTATTGACAAGATAAAAAGCAAAACGCATAATACCGAATACAACGGCATTTGCCAAGGCAAAAAAAATGAACGCGCAAAATCTGCGTGAAATTTTAAAATTCTTCATATAGATATTTTAACAATTTATTAATATGTTTCATACCAACTCTTTAATAATGACGGTAAGGCCCTAATTTTGCTAAAATTTATATAAGAAGTAGGCGCCGCGGCTTCGGCGGCGCGGGGGTGAAAGTTATGATAGTAAATGACGGTGAAATAAGTGAAATCCTGAAATCCGCCGAGGCAAAAACGCCGGCGGAAATAAGGGCCATACTTAAAAAAGCGCGCGGCCTAAAAGGCATAAACGCGCAAGAAAGCGCGGCACTGCTCTGCACGCGGGACAAAACTCTCCTTAACGAAATTTTTGAAACAGCCAAATTTATAAAAACTCAAATTTACGGCAACCGTCTGGTATTATTTGCGCCGCTTTATATTTCAAATATCTGCTTTAACGAATGCGTTTACTGCGCGTTCCGCGCTTCCAACAAGGAACTTGAAAGAAAGGCCCTCAATCAGGAGGAAATCAAGGCGGAAATTCTACAGCTTTTAAGGCAGGGCCACAAGCGCGTTTTAATGGTTGCGGGTGAATCTTATTCAGGCGAAGGCTTAAAATATATTTTTGATTCGATAAAAACCATTTATTCCGTCCAAGGCGGCAAAAATAATATACGGCGCGTCAACGTAAACATCGCGCCGCTTACCGTTGAAGAATTTAAGGAACTTGCAAAATATAATATCGGCACTTTTCAGTTGTTTCAGGAGACATATCACAAACCCACTTACGAAAAGCTCCACATCGCGGGAAAGAAGAAAGATTATGACTTCCGTCTGAACGGAATGCACCGCGCTTTTGAGGCCGGCTTTAAAGATGTCGGCATCGGCGCGCTTTTGGGGCTTTACGATTATAAATACGAAGTTCTGGCCATGCTGCAGCACATAAAAAGCCTGGAGGAAACTTTTGGCGTGGGGCCGCACACAATTTCCGTCCCGCGCGTGGAGCCGGCCTGCGGCTCGTCTTTCAGCGAAAACCCGCCCTATGCCGTGGCCGACGAGGACTTTAAAAAAATCATCGCGGTTTTGCGCATTTCGGTGCCATATACCGGCATAATTTTAAGCACGCGCGAAAGCGCGGCAATGCGCAGCGCGGCTTTGGAGCTTGGGATATCGCAGCTCTCGGGCGGCTCGCGCATAGACCCGGGCGGATATGAGGGGAAAGAGGCAGTCGGCACTAAAAAGGAATTTAAAGCCGCGCAGTTTTCCCTTGGCGACCATAGAACGCTTGCGCAGGTTATAGAAGATATTGTCGCTCATGGTTATATTCCCTCTTTCTGCACGGGCTGTTACAGGCTAGGGCGTGTAGGCAAAGATTTTATGGACCTGGCAAAACCCGGCCTTATAAAAATCCACTGCCTGCCAAACGCCATGTTCACTTTTGCGGAATATCTCTATGATTTCGCCGGCGGGCCGCTAAAAGCAAAAGGCTTTGCGCTTATTAATAAAATGATGGCGGACCTGCCGCCCGCAACGCAACAACAGGCCGCGGCCAAACTGGAAGAAATTAAAAACGGCCGCCGCGACATTTATTTTTAAGCCGGATATTTTTCCCTCTTCCGGCCCATTTTTCTCACCCTCTCCCGCTTGCGGGGGAGGGCAGGGAGGGGGT
>JAISDW010000039.1 GCA_031264445.1 Elusimicrobiota bacterium | reverse complement strand
TCCAAATTTGCGACGGATTTGGATTTTCTTTCGGGGTGAGGTATACCGCGAGCGGGCGAAGCCCCGTGTATCCGAACCGCGAAAAAAATTCAAAAACGCTCAAATTTGGAAAATTGTGCGTCCGCATTCAGCAGGACGCGGCATATTTTCCAGCAAGGGGATTTATAAAGCCTTATAAATCTCCTCAAAACCCATACCGCGGGAGGCCTTAATCAACACGCTGCCGCCGCAGGCGCAGGCCTCGCTGAGCGCCTCTCTGGCATCACCGGCAATCCCGGCCTTATCTACTGAATATTTTACCATTACGCCGCCGGCCTTTGCCAAAATTTCATAAGCCGCGCGCATGTGCGGGCCCGCAAGCAGCGCCCGCTTTATGCCGCGCACAAGTATTTTTTGCGCCAGCTCGGCGTGGTACTGCTCCGCAAATCCGCCAAGCTCCAGCATATCGCCCAGCACGGCCGTATGCGGCGCGGGATATTTAAGCAGCGCGTCAAGCGCGCTTTCCATAGAGGCGGGGTTGGCATTATAATAATCCAAAAGCAGCACGGCCTTGCCTCGCCTTTCAACCTGCAGGCGCAGCGGCATGGGCTCGTACGAGGCAAGCCCCTTTTCTATCTGCTCCTTAAAAAGGCCCAGCGCAATCGCCGCGCCGCACGCGGCGGCGGCATTGAGTTTATTATGCCGCTCCAAAACGACGGGCGCGCGGAAAACCGCCCCTCTGTAAGTGAAGGAAAACTCCTTCCCTTCCGCGTCGTCTATAACCAAATCTGCGTAGGGCGAGAAGCCGTAAGCAATTGCTCTGCCATTATATTCCGTCTTAAGCCGGCGCAGATATTCATTATCCAGATTATAAACCAAAGCGCCGGAAGCATTGAGTGATTTTATAATCTCCGTCTTGGTTTTATAAATATTTTCCATATCGCCGAAGAATTCCAGATGCGCGGGCGAAACATTGGTTATAACCGCCGCGTCGGGCAGCGCGAGGGAGGCAATTTCGTCAATATCGCCGCGCTTTGACGCGCCGAGTTCAAAAACGCCGTAATCGTCCCGCTCCGTAATTTCCAGCAGGGAAAGCGGCACGCCTATCTGATTGTTCAGGTTGCCGATATTAGCAGTCGTCTTCCCCGCGGCAGACATTATGGCCAGCAGCATTTGCTTAGTCGTGCTTTTGCCGTTGCTGCCCGTGATTGCGGCTACTTTCAAATTATGTTTGAGCCGGTGGTATTTTGCCAACGTCTGCAGCGCGGCCAGCGTATCGGGCACTTCTATCAAATCCGCGCCGAGGCAATTTAAATTGACGGAACCCTGCGGGGCCACTATCAGCGCCGCTCCTTTGGCCGCGGCCTGCGCTGCAAAATCCGCGCCGTCAAAATTAGAGCCTTTGAGGGCCCAGTAACAGTCCCCGGCATTTATGGCGCGCGTGTCTTTGCTGATGACGTCTATCACGCGCCTCGGCTGTTTGCCCGTAAAATCTCCTTTGATTATTTTCGCCAGTTCTTCGGCGGTAATATTAAGTTTCATCGGGCGGCGTCCTCCTGCGGGATATCCGGCTGCACGGCGTATAAATCCAGAAATTTCTGCCCTATGCCGGCAAAAATATCGGCCGATACGGAGCCGAACAGCGCCTGCTCCGGCTCGTCCAGCACGACGAGTATCGTAAAGTGCGGCTGCGAAGCGGGCACAAAACCGCAGAAGGATGCTATGTGCAGACTGCGGCCGTATTTGCCGTCCTGCGCCAGTTTTTCCGTGGTGCCGGTTTTGCCCGCCACGCTGTAGCCCGCAATCCGCGCGTTTTTGCCCGTGCCCAGCCGCACTACATTTTGCAGCATGGTCTTGAGCTGCGCGGCCGAAGCTTCTTCTATAACCCTGCGTATGCGCGCCGGTTTGGCAAGCGGCGTTTGCCTGCCGTCGGCAAATTTTATTTTGTCTATAAGATGGGCCGCCATAAGCGTGCCGCCGTTGGCAATGGCCGAATATGCGCTTACTATCTGCACCGCCGTGGCCGATATCGTGTATCCGTAGCCGGCCTTTGCCGTATCCACGGGACGCCAGCGCGTATGGTCGCGCAGGATGCCGGCCTGCTCCCCCAGGAAACCCACATTGCTGCGCACGCCGAAACCGAATTTTTTGATATAAGCGTACATGGTTTTTGCCCCGACTTTATCGGCAATCTTCGCCGCGCCGATATTGGAGGAGACTTCCAAAATCTCGCTTATCGTAAGCGCGGGTTTCTTCTGGTGGTCTCTGATAGTTATGCCGCTTATAGTCCATTTATTATTGTCCAGGCTTATTATGTCGGCTGGTTTTATTGCGCCGGTGTCAAGCGCGGCAGCAACCGCCAGCGTTTTGAAGGTTGACCCGGGCTCGTAAGAGAACTGGAAAGGCAAAGCCCGCCCGTCCCGCGCCGGCCAGGAAGCCGCAGCCAGAATATTGCCGTTTTGGCTGTCCTGCACTATGGCGAAAGCGCTTTTCACGCCGTACTGGCGCGCGTATTTTTTCAGAATGCTCTCGGTATAATACTGGCCCATCGCGTCTATCGTAAGGTAAATATCGGCCGTTTCCGGGCTGATAAGCTGGGATCTGTCATATATTATCCCGCCGCTCCTCGCGCGCTTTACGCGGCGGGATTTAAGTTCTTCAGAAAGTTCTTTGTCATACATCAGCTCTATGCCGGAAAGCCCCCTGTTTCGCGAGTTTACGGCCCCCAGAATATCCTGCGCTATGCCGTCAAAAGGATAGATGCGCGTGTATTCCGGCTCCAGCTCCACGCCGCGCAGGCCTGCGGAGTGCAGGCGGCTTTCCAAGGCTTCGTATTCTGGCGGGCTGACGTGTTTTTTGACGTAAAAAAAATTCTTTTTTTCGCGCCAGATTTTTTTGATATCCGCCGGCCTGAGGTCTAAAGTTTCGCTTAAAGCCTTTATAAGACCCTCGGCATTATTGACGTTCTTTTTGCTTACCGCCACAGCGTACGTGCGCAGCGATTCCGCCAGTACGACGCCGTTCCTGTCAAGTATGCGGCCGCGCAGGGTGTTTTGCGCGGTCTGCGTGTAAATGCGGCTTTCGGCTTTGCCCGCAAGCTCGCCGTGGCGGAAGGTTTGCAGATAAAATAAGCGCGCTGCCAGGCACGCCGCCGGCGCGAGGCACAGGAATCCGCATATTTTTATACGCTCGCCAGCGGTCATTTTTCTTCCCCGAGGATTATGATATTTGCGGCGGGCGTCGTCACCAGCCCGCGCTCCTGCGCGGCTGGTATGATTTTATCGGGAGAGTTATAAATCCCCGTCTGATAACGCAGATACTGATTACGCGCTTTTTTAAATTCAATATCCTCAATAAGCGCGGCGGCCTGGCGGCCCGTGCGCTCCTTTTGCACGCGTTCCATGGAAAGCAGCAGCAAAAATAAACCCAGCGCGAGGATTATATAAACCGCTTTCATATGGCGGCCTCAGCGCCGGCGCGCTCTATTACGCGCAGCTTCGCGCTGCGCGCGCGCGGGTTGGCTTTGATTTCTTCCCAGGCCGGCTCTATGACTTTTTTATTCACAAGCCGCCAGCCGCCGCTTTCAGCCAGAGCTTTAAAGCCGTATTTTATAATTCTGTCTTCGGTTGAGTGGAAGGTAAGCACCGCCGCGCGGCCTTTGGGCAAAATAATTCCTTTCAACATTGAGGGCAACGCGCGCACCGTGTTAAGCTCGTCGTTTACGGCTATTCTCAAAGCCTGGAAAGTTTTGGTAGCCGGATGAATTCTGCCCGCGCGCGGGCAAACGCTTTCAATCACGCGCGCAAGGGCCGTCGTGCTTTCTATGCGGCCTGCGCGCCGCGCCGTGCATATGGCCAGCGCGATTGCGGGGGCATTACGCTCTTCGCCGTATTCCAAAAGTATTTCTTCCAGTCTGTCTGCCGGCCAGCCGTTGACAATATCGGCCGCGCCGGGGCCGGCGCTGTTGTCAAAACGCATGTCAAGCGGGCCGTCGCGCAGGAAGCTGAACCCGCGTTCCGCGTCGTCCAGCTGGTAGGAACTGAGGCCCAAATCAAACAAAGCTCCGTCAAAACCGTTTATGCCGAGCTGTTTCATAATCCGCGGCGCGTCCAGATAACTGGCTTGAAAGGCCTGCAGCCGCGCGTCGCCGATATTTTGCCGCGCCATGGCAAGCGCGGCGGCGTCTTTATCCAGCCCGATAAGCCGCCCCTGAGGCCCAAGCGTTGACATTAAAATTTTGCCGTGCCCGCCAAGGCCCAGGGTGCCGTCAAGATAAATACCGTCGGGATTTGCGATTAACAGGCGCATGGTTTCGCGCGCCAGCACGGGCGCGTGCGTCCAGCCGCTCATTGCTGCGGCCCCGCGCCGGCGTCCTGCAGTTTGCGCGGCACATAACGCTGCAAATAATCCTGCCAGGCGTATTCAAGCGCGTTGATATTGTTGAACGGCATACCGTAGGCGCGGTACAAAGCGCGCTCCAGCGGCTGGCCGTCTTTGAGGTTTTTTGAGAACTGGTAAAACTCGTCGCGCGTTTTATTTTTGAGCAGATAATCCACCACGCTGTAAGCCTGCGCGTACCAGGTTATGACGTCGTCGCCCCCGTAAGAGCTTAAATCCTTAACGCCCGTAAACTCGCCGAATTTTATATAGCGGCCGTCCTGGAAACGCGCCAATTCGCTGTCGTACCACGTCCTTTCGGCGGGCGTTTGGGCGGCAGTCTGCATACGTACGGCAAAGCCTTCGCTCAGCCACAGCGGGCAGAGCACGGGCTTAAAAAAACCGTCGTAGTAAATATGCGAAAGCTCGTGCACAAAGTCGCTCTTGAAAGATTTGCTTTCCATGATATAAACCGCGCCTTTCTGTATATCCGTGGTGGCGGCCGACCACTGCGGCATTTCGGTAAAACCGCTGTATTTATCCCTGCTGCGGAACATCATTAAAAAAATCCTTTTGAAATCGGAAAACGCCGAAAAAGGCAAAACGTCCAGCACAAAGTTGCCGTGAATATTTTCCAGATATTTCTGCAGATTTTTACCTACGGGCAGTTGTTCGCGGTAAACCATGTAGTCATTTGTCAGCGCGGAAGTGAAGCCCTGCGGCAGGGGCGGCCATGTATTTTTTTGCGCGCTAGGCGGAGTTTGGGCCGCGCCGTCCGCGGTACCGGCAACCGGCACGCCGTCGTCGGGTTGTGCTATAAAAATACGGCTTTCGGCAATTATGGGCGAGGGGGCTGGCTGCTGCCCCGCTTCGGTGGCAGCCGGCGCGCCGCCGTCAAGCGAAAGCGGCGTGTCCGCGCCGGCGTCGTCGGGCTGTGTGGCAAAACCGGCCAGGCCGTAAGTCTTCTGCGCGAATTTGCGCGCAACGGCGGAAGCGGCGCTGTAGCCTGCCGTTTCCTCATAAGTTTCGTCCTGAAATTTCGGCCCGCCCAGCATCTCTTTTATAATAAACCCGCATATCGCGCCGACCAAAACTATCAGCAGCAGATTAAGTTTTACAGTTGTATCCATGCAGCGCCCTTATAACTTCCTGAAAATCACAAGTTTGCGCGCCTTGCCGTCGGGCAGCGCGTATTCAAAAATATTTTCCTGGCTTACGCCGCATTTTTGCGCCGTAAGCGGATTATATGCGGCGTCCGCCGCCTGATATGCCGCAAAAACGCCGCCCGAACGTAAATCGCGGGTGCAGGCGGGCAGCACGTCGTCCAGTTTGCCCATGGCCCGCTCCGTCGTAAAATCAAATAACTGCGCGCCGGCCGCGCGGCCGCCTTCGCCGGCGCGCATATTTAAAACTCTAACATTTTTTAGAGCAAGTTTAAAGACGGCCCATTCCAGAAACATGCACCGCCGCTCAAGGCTTTCAACAAGCGCGATTTCCGCATTGGGAACCGCGATAGCCATGCTTATACCTATATACCCCGCGCCGGCGCCGTAATCGGCCGCTTTAACGGCCGCGCCTTTGGCCTGCGCGGCACGCAGCGCGGCGGCGGCGAGGCCGTCAAGTATATGCCTGTCCATGATTTCTTTTTCGTCGCGCACGCTGGTCAGGTTTAAAGTTCCGCGTTTTTGCCAGACGAGCGCGGCGTATTCGCGCAGTTTCGCGGTTTGTTCCGCGCGGAGCTTTATAAAATCAGGCTTTGTCTGCATTTTTCCCCCTGCGGAACTTTTCTATGTGTATTGCGATAAGCTGGATATCCGCCGGCGTAATGCCCTGTATGCGCGCCGCCGCGCCCAGCGTGGCGGGCCGGATTTTGGCCAGCTTCTGTTTGGATTCCGTCAGTATGCCTTTGACTTCGGAAGGCTCAAAGCCGTCGGGTATCGCGATTTTATCGGCGTTTTGCAGCGCGAGCGCGTCTTTGAAACTGCGCTCAAGATAGCCCGCGTATTTGCGCTGCACGGCTGCGGTATTGCGCGCGCTTTCGGGCTGCCACGGGGCCAGCTCGGCGGCGTCAATTTGCGCTTCGGGGTTTTGCAGCAAAGCCCGCACTGCGGCCTTATAATTTTCAAAAGGTTTCGCGTAAGACGGCGGCAGCAGGCCGTATTGCAGGCTGTAGCCGCTGAGCCGCAGGTCGGCATTATCGGCGCGCAGCAACAGCCGGTATTCCGCGCGCGAAGTGAACATTCGGTAAGGCTCGCTTATGCCTTTGGTGATAAGATCGTCTATCATTACGCCGATATAGGCCTCGTCGCGGCGCAGCACAAAGGGCGGCCGCCCTTTGGCTTTAAGCGCGGCGTTGAGGCCGGCCATAAGGCCCTGTCCGCCGGCTTCTTCATAACCGGTGGTGCCGTTAATCTGTCCGGCGAAAAACAGGCCCGGGATTGTTTTAACCTCCAGCGCGGCCGTCAGCTGCTGCGGGTCGGCATAATCATATTCTATCGCATAACCCGGGCGCAGGATTTCGGCGTTTTCCAGCCCGGGGACGGACTGTAAAAGTTTATACTGCACATATTCCGGCATACTGGTTGAAAAGCCCTGCACATAATATTCCAGCGTATTGAGGCCTTCGGGTTCCAGAAAAAGCGGATGATTTTTGTTCAGGGGGAATTTGACGGCCTTATCTTCTATTGACGGGCAGTAGCGCGGCCCGGCCGCGCTTATATTGCCGGCATAAAGCGCGGATTCGCCCGCGTGACGCGCAAGGACCTGCGCCGTCTCTTCCGTCGTATGGCCGATATAGCACCGCAAAAAATCTTTTTCAGCCGCGCGGTTAAAGTGCGACATCGGCGTATAAGGCATGTCGCTGGGCTGCGGCGTGAATTTGGTAAAATCAACGGTGCGCCCGTTGACGCGCATGGGCGTGCCAGTCTTAAGCCGCAGGATTTTCAGGCCCAGCTCCTTAAGATTTGCGCTTATTGCGTCGGCCGGCATGTCGCCGTATCTGCCGCCCGGGGCCATCAGCGCGCCGATATGAAGCACGCCGCCCATAAAAGTGCCCGGCGTAAGCACCACGGTTTTGCCCCTGTAGCGCGCGGCGCGCGCTGTGTCAACGCCGGCGGCCGCGCCGTTTTGCAGGAAGATATTTTTTGCTTCGTCCTGTATCACACGCAGGCCGGGCTGCGCCTCCAGCGCGCGCTTGTAGGCGAACTGGTAAATTTTCTTATCGCACTGCGCGCGCGGGGACCACACGGCCTCCCCTTTGCCGGTGTTGAGCATATGGTAATGCACCGCGGCTTCGTCGGTAATGCGCGCCATCGCGCCGCCGAGGGCGTCAATTTCCCTTACTATCTGGCCCTTGGCTATGCCGCCTATTGAAGGATTGCAGGACATCTGCGCAACGGTATCCAGATTCTGCGTTATCAGCAGCGCGCGCGCGCCGGCGCGCGCCGCGGCAAGCGCGGCCTCGCATCCGGCGTGCCCGCCGCCGATTACTATAACGTCAAAAATTTTGCCGTATTGGAACATAAAGATATCTATTTACCCACGCAGAATTTGCTGAAAATTATATCAAGCACGTCCTCGGGCGTTGTTTCGCCTATAAGGCCGGCGAGCTGCGCCAGCGCGCGGCGCAGATGCTCGGCCGCGAGATCATAATCTTTTATCTTATCGGCCGCCGCGCTCAGCTCAACCGCCGCGGATTGCAGCGCACCGTAATGCGCGGCGGAGGTTATTATCATATCGCCGTCCCGCAGTGCGGCAAGGCCCGCCTCGCCGGCGATTTTATTTTTAAGCTCTTCAATGCCTCTGCCGGTTTTGCAGGAAATTAAAAGCTCCCCGCCGCCTAAAAAATCCGCAGGCAGCAAATCCGCCTTGTTTATTACCGCGATTATTTTTTTGCCTTCTTTTTCCGTTTCTTCAAGCAGCGCGGCCTGCGCGGCAACGTCCGCGCTATTGTCTTTGACGAAAATTATTATATCCGCCGCACGCGCCGCGCGGCGGCTGCGCGCCATACCTTCTTTTTCTGCCGGGTCGGACGAATGGGCGCGTATGCCGGCGGTATCGGTAAGTATTATGCGCGCTCCGCAGGCTTCAAAATCCGCGTCAACGGTATCGCGCGTGGTGCCGGCCGCATACGAGACTATGGCCCGCTCATACCCCAGCAGCGCATTGAGCAGGCTGCTTTTGCCGCTGTTCGGCAGGCCGATGATCGCGGTTTTTACGCCGTCTTTAACCAGCCGCCCCGCGCTGAAAGTGGCGGCCAAAGTTTGGGCTTCATGCGCGGCGTTTTGCAATGCCAGCGCGGCGGATTTCGCGTCTAAAGGGGGTACTTCGCCGTCCGCGTCGTCAATACGCACTTCAAGCTGCGCCAGCAGGTCGGCCAGGCCCGCGCGGATGCTTTGGAATTTTTCCGTCAGGCGGCCCTCAAGGCTGTGCATGGCGGCCTTGTGCGCGGCTTTGTTGCCGCCGGCGATAATATCGGCCACGCCCTGCGCCTGCGCGAGATCCATCTTGCCGTTTAGAAAAGCGCGCATCGTAAATTCCCCGGGTTTGGCCGGCCGCACGCCTAAATCTGCCAGCAGCTCCAGCGCGCGGGCTTTGATATAAGGGCCGGCGTGCAGGGCGATTTCCGCCATGTCCTCGCCGCTGTAGCTTTTGGGCGCGGGGAAGATTGTGGCGACGGCGATATCAAGCGTTTCCCGCCCGTCGTAGATTTTGCAGAGCGTCGCGCGGCGCGGCTCAAAAGTTTCCCTGCGGGTTAGGGTTTTGAGAGCCCCGAAAGCCTGCGGCCCGCTGATACGCAGCAAAGCCACCGCGCCGCTTGCGGAAGCGGTGGCAAATGCGGCAATTGTATCGCTGCTGAATATAGGCATAAAATATATTTTACTATTTTATATTAAGCGTGTAATGAAACGCGCGCGTACTTTGCGTTTTTAGGGCAGGATGTTTTTTGCCGATATTTCAGAGTAAGAGACTTCAAAATAACTGAAAACAATTAATCCGTTTAATCAGGGCGCACCTCTTGCCGGGTTAGTATATTCCAGCCGCGCAGGGGGTTTTGATTTTGCTATAATTTGGTATTCGTACTATATCAAAATGGGGTCTAATAGGCAAAAAGGATTTAGCCAAAACTAAAAAGGACAAAAATTATGAAATTTTATATACTCAGCTCGCTCTTCGCCATAACGATATTATTATCTGTAGGGACTATATTTTGCATAGTAGCTGATGAATCGTATGATAAAATGGGTTACGCTTTTATGATACTATCTCCCATTGTTATTATTTTACTGTTAATTTATTTATGCCCGGCATTGATTATTTTCATAAAATACTTATCTGATAAAAAAATATCCGTATTTATTACTATTCTGATGTTATTGCCTTTGCTTCTTTTGCCTTTTATGATTGACGCTATTCACTATTCAATAAACAAAAGGGTCATGGATGCGCGAAGATATGCTTCTTTTGAGAAAGACGTTGAGAAAGACGAAAAGACAGAAAAGCTTATGTTCGCCGGCATAGATGAATCCGTCAAGCTTTTAAAAAACGGCGCGGAAATCAACAGAAAAATTAGCATAACCGTTAACGAAAAACGGATAAAAGAAATAACGCCGCTATTTTATGCCATTGAAAACGGTTTGTTTGAAAAAGCGGATTTCCTGATAAAAAACGGGGCCAAAATTGACGATGGGTTTCTATATCTTTGCGAACAGGAACCTGATTACCAACGCGATATTATAAAAACAGCCGGCGATTTCCTAAAATACGGCGCGGATGTAAATTATTTGGAGACCTGTTTAAGCTATGGAAAAGACGAAAGATTATTAAACTTTTTGCTAAAAAACGGGGCAAATGTCAATCCGGAAAATGCCTATTCCACTCCATTATCAGTTGCCGCCAAGTATTATCCATCCTACATACCCATACTGGTCAAGTATGGCGCGGATATTAATAAACAAGACGAAAAGGACGGTAGAACTATATTGCATATGCATAAAAAGAATATAGTAACACTGCGTATAATAACTGCGGTCGGAGCCGATGTTAATATAAAAGATAATGACGGAGATACGCCGATTAATTGGTATTGGGGGGCAGTAGGCGACAACATTTATACCATAGCAGAGCTTTTAAACCGCGGAGCTGATATAAATTCTCAAGATAATAAAGGCGGAACTATTTTTCATAAAAACTCGAGTTATGCGGATGCAAAAGAGATAGAACTTCTTATACAATTGGGCGCTGACCCGTCAATCAAGAATAATGAAGGCCGCACCGCATACGATATAGCTGAACAATATAATAATATCGAAATAAGAGAGCTATTAAAAGTATTTAAAAAGCAAAAACCGCAAAGCCTTGCCGAAATTGTGAATAAATTTGTAAATCCG
>JAISDW010000048.1 GCA_031264445.1 Elusimicrobiota bacterium | reverse complement strand
GAACTCCAGTTCTTCGTATAATGTTTGTTTAAATAATTATCCAAACTCGCAATCAGGGAAAGCGCTCCGCCGAATTTATATTCCGCCCCGACGCCTAGGTTTACCCAATGCCACGAAGTTTCGCCCGCGGGCGGGGCCATTTTCGCAATATCCGCCGTGTGGAAAACGCGCGCGCTGCCTATTTTTACGCCGGTATTGGCCGAGGCCAGTATTTCCGGTTTGCCGGCGATTTTCTTGCCTGCGCCGTCAAGATTTTTTGAAAAATCAATACCCATGTAATTGTCAAAAATTCCGGCGGAAGTCGCGGCGGAAATTTTGAAGCCTTTCGTCGCGGCTTTGTCTATGTTTATGTACTCAGTCCAGGTGCCGTTTAAAGCTATCATATCGCCGTATTTCACATAATAGCCGGAGATTTTCCAGTCGGTTTTCAGCAGGTTCGCTTTCAGGCCGTATTCTATGGTTTTTGTTTTTTCTCTTTTTAAATTATCTGCCGCATATACGGGACTGTAGCCGAAATCATAGCCGCGCTCGCCGATTGTCGGCGTTCTGGAGCCCTGGCCGATTTCAACAAAAACCGCGTCTTTTTGTGTCAGATTAAACTGCATGAGCAGCGTGCCCGTAAACGTGCCGTAATACATGGTATCGTATTCCGCGCGGACGGCGGGACGCAGCAGCAGTTTACCCAAATTAAGCGAGTATTTTGCAAACGCGCCGTAATTGCTTTCGGCCTTTTTTGTATCGCTGTTGGCCCAGTTTACGTCGCCCGAAAGCTGCGCAAACAAATAATCCGCACCGATTACAAAATTTTCCACACCGCGGTAGGAAACGCCGCCGCTTACGTTATGCACGGAATAGTCGTCGTATGTTGAAGGTGGATATGCCGCGTTTTCGGTATAAACCCTGAAGCGGTTTTGCGAATAGCCGGCGTTTGCAAAAAAATCCGGATTTTCAAAAACCAGGCCGGCGTTAACCAAATCCTGCTTCATCCAGTCTTTGGGCGTTGAGGCCGCGCGCTCTTTATGCCCGTCCCATGCGCTCACCGGCACATTCGTGCCGCCGGACAGACGCAAGTGGTTTTGATTGTAGGAGGAAGACAAAGTCAGCCTGCTTTCTTTGTCAAAATTATAAGCGAGCGAGCCGGAGTAATTGTTCCTGTCAAAAGACGAGTTTTCCCGAAACCCTCCTGACGACAACTGCGAGGCATTAAAAGCATAAGACAGCGGCGTTTGCGCGATGCTTCCCGCGATTTCAAAAGCCGCGTTTGCCGTGTTGAAAGAGCCATAGGAAACCCCGGCCGAGCCTCTGTCCACGCCTTCCTGCGCGGTTTTGGTTTTTATAATCACGACGCCGTTTGAGGCAGAAGGGCCGTATTCAACCTGCGGGCCCTCCAGAATTTTTATTGATTCTATATTGTCAACGGGGAGGTTGGAAATATCGGTCATGCCCGTGCTGTCCTGCGGCAGGCGCACGCCGTCAACGATTATCAAAATGCCTTTGTTTTGCCCTTTGA
This sequence comes from Elusimicrobiota bacterium, assembly GCA_031264445.1. GTDB lineage: Bacteria > Elusimicrobiota > Elusimicrobia > Elusimicrobiales > Elusimicrobiaceae > Proelusimicrobium. The sequence continues at coordinate 12,365 of JAISDW010000048.1, read as the reverse complement.
TGAAAACCGTCTGGGCCGTGCCGAAGCCATTATCTTTTACGAATATCTGCGCTGCTGTTTCCAGCAAATCGCCGAGTGAATCATAACTGGCCGCGGGTTTTGCGGTTTGGACTTCCGTGGCGGTTGCGGAGGCGCTTTGCGCGTCTGCGCGTCCGAGGACGGAAATATTAATTTCGGAGGAAAATGCGTGCAGGGAGAGCAGGCAGAAAACTGCCGTTAGTACTGCTTGTTTCATACTGACTCCTAGGTCTCGTAGGGTATAAGTTAAATTAAGCGCTCCGGCTTTTACGGTTGCGGACCAGCGGGGGATTTGCGCCCCTCTTCTCTTAATTTAACTGCCGCGCGGACGCGGGATGATTAAATCTTTTCAAAATTATCCTTTGAAAATATAAGTATAGAAAGAAGTCAATTATATCGGGTATTTTAATGAATTACTTTTAACGGGTGGGTTAAAACGCTACGGGAGAGGAACAAATCCGCTATTTAACAGGGTATAATTCCGAATCTTTCTTACTGCATTTTTGTAAATTTTGTTTTTTGCCCCTCCTTTTACTTGCCAATATCCTCTTAATATTATATAAATTTTAAGAGGACAAATAACGGGAGGAAGATATATGATTTTAATTACAGGAGCAAACGGCCAGCTGGGCCGGACTTTAAAAGGGCAGCTGCCGGCCGGCGCGGCGGTGTTTACCGATATAGAAAATCTGGATATCAGCAATTACGACGCCGTGGAAAAAATTATACGCGAGGAAGGTATCAGCTGCGTCATAAACTGCGCGGGATATACCGATGTTGACGCGGCCGAAATCAAAATAGACCAGGCCTACGCCGTCAACGCGCTGGGCGCGCGCAATATCGCCATCGCGGCGAACAAACATAAGGCTTCCGTGATACAGCTTTCAACGGACTATGTTTTTGACGGCAATAACTTTAAACCTTACACGGAAAGCGATAAACCAAACCCCATTTCCGTCTACGGCCAGACAAAACTGGAGGGGGAGCTCTTCGTCCTGAAAAACGCGGATAACTGCGTGGTGCTGCGCGCGGCGTGGCTTTACAGCGAATACGGCAAAAATTTCGTCAGGACTATAATTGCACTCGCGCGCAAACAGGACGAAATTAAGGTGATATACGACCAAATCGGCTCGCCGACTTACGCGGGCGATCTGGCAAAGATTATTGAAGGCCTTATACCCGTGCTTAAAAACGGCGTCAAGAAAATTTATAATTATTCCAACGAGGGCGTGTGCAGCTGGTACGGTTTCGCGCGCGAGATTGTTGCGCTTAAAAACATTGCCTGTGAGGTGCTGCCCATAGAAAGCCAAGATTATCCTTCATCGGCCAAACGTCCGCACTATTCGGTGCTGAGCAAGGCCAAAATTAAGAAAGATTTCGGCATAAAAATCCCATACTGGCGCGACGCGCTTAAAGCCGCGATTGTTAATATTAAGGATTAAACGGACGGCCTTTTTATTTATCTCTCCGGCGGGTTTACTTTCTGATTCATCAGATTATTGGCCTCTGACGTCGTCGGCGTCAGCAGGCGCGTATTCAGATTATAATTGAAGCGGTAGGACATGCTGTAGCCTTCGTTATTGGGCGGCAGCGTTATTACTACGGAATAATCGCCCGGGTCAATGGCGGGGTTCGCCGACCAGAGTATCCCGCCAGCGGACGAAGGATACAAACTTTCTATCTTCTCTCCCAGCGTCATGCCGTCAAGCAGCAGATAATTGCGCGCGCTGGCGATTACCTGGCTCAGCGCGGCGTCCTGCTCCTGCGCGTAAGAATACGCAGCGTCGCCGCCCAAAGCGTCGGGGGATTGCGTGGCGGCGGCGGGAACCTGCGCTTCAGGCGCGGCCGCCTGTTCTGCCGCTGCGGGTTTTGCAAATTTATCCAGAATACTGTGCAGCGGGCTCCATTCCTGCGGGATTATTTTCATCCACCCAAGCAAAGCCACAATCATCAGCATCATGACAAAAAGCACAACCAGCGCGGAGAACATTTTTACAAATTTCAACACTGACGAAGGCTCAGCGTCAACTATTATTTCCTCCACCTGCGGCTCGCCGTAGTCAAGATTTTTTATATCCCTGCCGTCGGAAGACACCATTGGCACCGTCTTTATCGCGGCGGGTTTTATCCTGCGGACGGATTGCACCGTCGGCTGCGCGGAGGAAGCTTCCTGCATGGATTTATCGGTCAGGTCTTCCAGTGGGGAAAACTGCTCCTCGTCCAAATCGCCGACGGCCTTCTGAATAAGCGGCTCCTGCGCGGCCTGGTTGGCGCCGACCGCCAGCGGGGAAGTATCGGCTATGGCGGGCGGCACGTAATCGGATATTATTGACGTCGGCTGGTCCATAAAAACTTCTTCTATGCCGGTGGTAAAAGTTTTAAGGAATTTATCATCTTCCACCGCTTGCACGTTTTGCACGGGCGCGTTTTGGGCGGCCTCCTCGCCTACGGCGGCGGAGCGGCTCGTAAGTTCTTCAAGCGATTCGGCCGGTTTTTCTTCCTGCTCGGGCTCAAGGATTTGGAAATTTTTATCATAATTTTGCGCGTCTGCGGCCATGTTTTTATCCTGCGCAAATTCTTTCAGTACTGATTCTTCCTGCTCGTTGGAAGTATCGGCTATGCGCGCGGTGAGGGCGGTTATCTCGTCGGAAATATCGGCCTGCTGCGCCGGCGTAGGGCCCAGCGGTTCAAGTTCTTCGCGGATTGGGACGTCCGGCGCGATTTGCGGCGCTTCCTCGGCCGGTTGTTCAACGGGCTCCGGCTCAGCGGGTGATGATGAGTCAGGCTCGTGGGCGTCTGAATCGGCCGGCAGAGGCTCGGGTTTATATTCTTCTTCTTGCGCAGGCTGTTCGTCAATACGCGGGGTTTCGCCGGCATAAGGTTCGGCCTGCAATTCCTCCGCCTGTAATTCTTCTATGGCGGGCAAAGCTTCTTCTTTAATTTCTTCAACTTTCTCTTCTTCAATTTCCCGGACTTCCTCAACTTTCTGTGCGGGCTCCGGCTGGACGGCTTGCGGCGCGGGCTCTGAGGCCGGCTCCTGCTTTTTGCAGCGGAGCGTGGCGAGGTTCAGCAAGTCCGCCTCCTGTTTGGGGCATTCTTCGGTTGCGGCGGCTGTGGAGGCAAGCTGCTCGCGGCGGGATATATCCGCCTGTACAGCGTTCTGCAAAAAGTTATCGTTGGCGGCAGCGGCGTCCGGCGAGGCTAAATCGCCGATTTCTTCCGTATTGAAATTCTGGCCGGGCAAAACCAAAACCGGCTCGGACGCGGACCGTGTTGAGGAGCCGTAAATCACGCCGGGAACGGGGCGGCTTTCTTCCTGCTCGGGTTCCTCCTGCTGCGGCGCGGCTTTTGCGGGCTCGGGCGCGTCCGCGCGCGCGGATTTGAAGGTATTGAGTTCCTGCTTAAGGCTGCGGATTTCATTGAGCAGGGAATCCATTTTGTCAAAGAGGGTTTTTTCCAAATCGCTGACGGCTGCGGCCGGCTCCTGCCGGGCTTCCGGCTGTACGGCCGCTTCCCGCGCGTATGATGCGGGGATAGTATTAGGGTCGGTATTTTCCTGATAAACTTCAGGCTCCGGCGCGGTTATAACGTCGCCGAAATTCTGCGCGGCCAGCCACTGCGTCCCTTCCGGCGCGTCGCACGGCATAATAAGAGTCTGACCGTTGAAGCCGGGCAGGGCGCGGAGCTCCGCCGCTTCGTAAGGTGTTGCTATGACTTCGTCATTCATGAAAACCCAGTATTTCATTGTGCCCTCTTGGTTACATAATATATAAAAGTGTACTAAATTATCAATGGAAAAGGTATAAAAATCCTGCTAAAGCGTCGGGTAATTTTCTTCGCTGAGGCCGGCGGCTTTGAAATCCTCATGCGCCGCGGCCGTTTTACCGTAATACAGCAGGCAGACGCCGCGCATAAAATAAATGTCGCCCGCGGGGCGCAGTTCCAGCGCTTTGGTGTATTCGGCGGCCGCGGCGTCATAATTCTGCGTGTTGAAATATATGCCGCCAAGCGATATGTGCGCCGCCGCGTTGGAAGGATTTAATTCAAGCGAGCGCAGCAGGCTTTCGCGTGCGGGCAGGTAGCTGCCCAGCGCGGCCATGGCCGCGCCCGCGGCGGAATACGCTTCCGCGCGGCCGGGCTCCGCGGCAATGACGGCATTGAAATCTTCAAGCGCGTCCTGATAGCGGCCCATGTCGTAGAGCAGCGCGCCGCGCGATGCCATTGCCTCGCCGCTGCCGGCCGCCGCGGCTTTATTGAGATATTTCAGCGCGCGTTTGTGGCGGCCGGTTTTATGGTACATCTCGCCGCGCGCGAGATTTTCAAGCGCGGCGTCTTTTTTGCCCGCGCCCGCGCAGCCGGCGCAAGCTATACAAAATAGAAATAAAAACGCGTAAAGCGTAAACTTATAAAGTTTTTTCATTTTTCAAATCCTTATTTTTATTAAATCGCTTTCTGTTGCCATATCTTTAAATTTAGCATAAATTGCGGCGTGTTGGGAATATGATAGAATATATGAAATAAAAGGGGGCGGGAATGAAGGCGGAACTTTCAGTCTTTCTGATTACCAAAAATGAGGAGGCGAATCTTGAAATGTGCCTGTCCGGCGTAAAGGATATTGCGGACGAAATTATAATCGTTGACAGCGGATCTACGGATAAAACCCTTGAAATCGCCGATAAATCCGGCGCCAAAATTTACCAAAAACCCTTTGTTTCATTCACGGAGCAGAAGAATTTTGCCCTTTCAAAAGTATCCAAACCCTGGGCGCTTAACCTTGACGCCGATGAATACCTTACGCCGCCGCTTGCGTGGGAAATAAAAAAAACTCTCGCTGGCAATCCGCAGGCAGACGGCTATGAATTGCCGCGCTCAACGGTTTTCCTGGGCAGGCAGATGCGGTATTGCGGCATCGCGCTGGAATACCGGCTGCGTCTGGTGCGCACGCATAAGGCGCGCTACACGGGCGGCTATGTGCACGAAGTCCTGGAAGTAAGCGGCCCGGTGGAGCGGCTCAAAAATATTTTTATGCACAATACCTATGTCAGTATTGAACAGTATTTTGCCAAGTTTAACCATTATACCACGCTCGCCGCGCGGACCATGCTGGAAAATAATAAGAAATTCCGCGCGCTTAACCTGCTGCGCCAGCCGCTGGAGTTTTTCAGGATTTACTTCCTGCGGCTGGGCTTTTTGGACGGCATACAGGGCTTTTTGTGGGCTGCCTTTTATTCTTTTTATCCCGTCGTCAAATACGCCAAACTTTGGGATATGCAGCGCAGAAAATGAATATTATCCCGCCGGCCCTGTGCGCCGTTGTGCTCCTGCTTTTACTGATTGATTTGCGCCTGCTGCGTCGCGCAAAGTGCGGGCTTGTAGTTTTGGCTTACGATAATATCGGCGCGCCGCCGCGAAACTGCCGCCGCAAAGATTTATGGACGGGGGAAAAGCAGTTCCGCCGGCAGCTGGCCTGGCTTATGCGCACGGACTTTAAATTTATCAGCGCGCGGGATTTGCTTACCGGTGCCGCGCCGACGCAAAGCGTTCTGCTGGCGTTCCGCGGCGGGTATGAAAATTTTTATATAAACGCGTTGCCTGCGCTCAAGGAGCTTAAGATACCGGCGCTTGTTTTCCTGTACGCCGACGGTATTGGCAAATATGATTTTTGGCGCGACGCGCCAAAAACCGGCCCGTGGCAAAATATGCTCACGGCAGAGCAAATAAAAGAGATGAAAAAAACCGGTTTAATTTCCTTCGGCTCGTGCGGGTTGTGCGATATTGATTTGGCCGCCGCCGCGCCGGAAATAGCCGCCAACCAGATAAGCGAAAGCGCGCTGCGCCTCAAAAATCTGCACCGTATCGCGCCGGATTTTTTTGCATGGCCCGCTGCCACGGCGAGCCCGTCGCAAAGCGCGCGGCTTGCGGCCGCGGCGGCTTATAAATTTATTTTCCGCGCGGGCGGGACGGTAAACGCGCTGCCGCTTAAAAATAAATTCATAGACGTAATAGCGGTAAGCGGCAGCGCCGGCGCGCTTAAATTCCGCAATAAAGTCCTCGGCAAAGAGGGGGGATTAAAATGATACCGCCGCCGGCCAAAAAATACGGCCCGCCGTCAAAGATTCTGATTGTGATAATAAAAGACATCGGCGACGTTCTGCTCAGCGCGCCGTGCGCGGAGATTATCAAAAAAAACTTCCCGTCCGCGCGCGTGGACTATCTGGCCGAAGCGCGCTGCGCGCCCGTGCTGCAAAATAATCCTTTCATAGATAATATTGTTATTTACGACCACAAAAAACCGCTTAAAATGATATGCCGGATCCGAGCGGCGGGGTATGACTGGGTTATAGATCTGCTGCGCAACCCGCGCTCATCACTGCTGACGGCTTTAAGTGGCGCGAAGGTCCGCGCGGGCGATATGCGCAATAAACACTCTTTTTATGCTTATAATTACAGGCTGCAAACGCCGCCGGAAGATCTTTACGGCCCCGACTACAAACTGCATCTGCTGCGCCAGCTGGGCCTCAAATGGGACGGCGCGCACGCCCCGCTTGCCAAATATTATTTAACCAAAGATCAGCTGCGGGAGCGCGATAAAAGCTGGCTTGCCGCCGGCGTTAAGCCGGACGAAAAAATTATCGGCTTTTACCCAACGCCGCGTATGGAAACACGCCGCTGGCCGGCAAAAAACTTCCGCGAGCTTGCGCAAATGCTGCACGAGCAATACAGTTTAAAAATCTTTGTTTTTTACGGCCCGGGCGAGGAAGATCTTGCGCAAGCCGTAGTCAGGGATATGCCGCCCTATATTCAGCTTGCGCCAGAGGCAAAAGACCTCGGCGCGCTTATGGCCTTGCTGGGCAGGCTTGAAGTTTTGATAGCCTCCTGCGGCGGCACAAAGCACATGGCGCTCGCGGCCGGCGCGGCCACGGTGACTACACACACCGCCAATCGCGCGCAAAACTGGACGCCGGTTTTTGACCCGCGCCATATCGCGGTATCCGCGCAAAATACGCCGTGCTCCCCGTGCTTCCGCCATGAATGCAATAATAATTTCATCTGTATGGACGACGTCAGCCCGCGGCGCGTCTTTGAAGCCGCGCAAAAAATACTGGGCTGACGCGGGAGCCGCACGGGTTAATAAGGATATAAGGAGATTTAGTTTATGGATTTATCAAAACTGAGGGAAAAACTACTTGCCGGCGCCATTGGCCGCGCCGCACTGCGCGCTGTTGAATTTTTTTACGCGCTCGGTGTAAAATTAAATAATTATGCTTTTGACAAAGGCTGGCGCCCGTCGCGCGCCGTGAATACGCGCGTCGTGTGCATAGGCAATATCACGGCTGGCGGCACGGGCAAAACCACGGCTGTACTGCTGGCCGCGGCGCAGCTTGCGCGTGCGGGCGTGCGCACGGCCATAGTTTCGCGCGGGTACAAAAGAAGCGGCTCAAAGAAGGGGGAAATCACGGTAATTTTTGACAATGCGCGCCCCGACTGGCGCCAAACCGGCGATGAGCCTTATATGATGGCCTCGCTGCTTGCGCCTTATAAAGTGCCCGTGCTCGTAAGCGCGGACAGATACGCCGCAGCCAACGAGGCGCTGCGCCGTTTCAAAAGCCAAGTCGTTTTGCTGGACGACGGTTTTCAGCACCGCCGCCTGCGGCGCGACGCGGATATAATTTTGATTGACGCTAAAAACCCTTTCGGCGGCGGGCGGTTGCTGCCGTTTGGCACGCTGAGGGAGCCCGCCTCCGCGCTCAAACGCGCTGCTTTGGCAATAATCACTCACAGCGATCTGACGCCCGCGCGCCGCGTGGAGGATATTAAAGATCAGATACGCCTCATCAACGAAGATATTGAAATACTCTGCGCCGTACATAAGCCCGATTATTTCTTTGACCTTGCCGCGCAGGCGCGCGTGGAACTTGCGGATTTGAAGGGCGCGGCGGCCGTCTTCAGCGCAATAGGGGAACCGGAATCTTTTGAGCAAACTTTGCGCAATATCGGTATTGATATTAAGCGCGCGTGGCGTTTTGCAGACCATGCCTCTTACACACTTGACGATATGCGCAATTTTGAGGCTCTGCGCGGCGGCCTGCCGCTGATAACGACTTTTAAGGACGCCGTGAAGCTGCCCGAAGGCTGGCAGGACGCGGTAAAAGGACGGTTATATATTCTGGCGGTTAATATGGAAATCGCCGACGGCGCGCTGCCCGCGTTTATGGAAGCTTTATACCCCGGGGCCGGAAAAAATAAATAACAGCGCGGCGAAAAAAATTGATACAATATAACTGATATAATATACAGAAGTATACGGAAGAAAAAACGGAGGGTTATTAATATGGCAGTAAAAGTCGGTATTAACGGGTTTGGCCGCATAGGCCGTTTGGTTTTCAGGGCGGCGGTAAACCGCAAGGATATTGAAATCGTGGGCATCAACGATTTGGCCGCAGTTGATTATCTGGCCTATATGCTCAAGTACGATACCGTCCACGGCAGGTTCCAGGGCGATATACAGGTTGATGTTCCCAACAGCAAACTTATAGTAAACGGCAAAGCCGTCCGCGTCACAGCGGAAAAGGACCCAGCAAATCTCAAATGGGGGGAAGTCGGCGCCGAATACGTGCTTGAAGCTACGGGGCTATTTCTCACTAAAGAAAAAGCCCAGGCGCACATAAATGCCGGCGCAAAGTATGTTGTAATGACGGGCCCATCCAAAGACGATACGCCGATGTTTGTCTGCGGCGTGAACGAAAAATCTTACGAAAAAGGCACGCAGTTCGTTTCCAATGCTTCGTGCACAACCAACTGTCTTGCGCCGCTCGCCAAAGTTTTAAACGACAAATGGGGCATTAAAGACGGCCTCATGACCACCGTGCACGCCACCACCGCCACGCAGAAGACCGTTGACGGGCCTTCCGCCAAGGACTGGCGCGGCGGCCGCGCAGCTGGCGGCAATATTATACCTTCTTCCACGGGCGCAGCCAAAGCCGTGGGCAAGGTTATACCGGAGCTTAACGGCAAACTTACCGGCATGTCAATGCGCGTGCCCACTTTGGACGTTTCCGTGGTGGATTTGACGGTCAACCTCGCCAAACCGGCGAAGTATGCCGAAATCTGCGCCGAAATGAAACGCGCCTCAGAGCAGGAGCTTAAAGGCATACTGGGCTATACGGAAGACGCCGTGGTTTCGTCCGATTTCATCGGCTGCGCGCTTACGTCAATTTTTGACGCGAAGGCCGGCATAGCTTTGACGGATACTTTCGTCAAAGTCGTTTCCTGGTACGATAACGAAGCGGGCTACTCCAATAAAACTTTGGATTTGGTCGCACACATGGCTTCGGTCAATAAATAGAAAAAATAGCTTCCTCCCCGCCGCTTTCGGCGGGGGGGATTTTGACACCGCGGGGACAGGAGAGGGAGGTTATACTTTATGAATCTCAATGATATAGTAAAAATCCAGGATTTGGATTTAAACAATAAAAACGTCGTTGTGCGCGTGGATTATAATGTGCCGCTTAAAGACGGCAAGGTGGATAATCCCAAGCGCATTGCCGCGACAGAAAAAACCATAAAATACCTGCTGGAAAAGGGCTGCCGCGTGGTGCTTTTATCCCATCTGGGCCGGCCGAAGGGCAAAGTAGCGCCGGAGTTTTCTTTGGCGCCCGTCGCTCCCGAGGTTGAAAAAATTATGGGCGCGAAAGTGCGCTTTGCGACGGACTGCATAGGGCCCGCGGCAGACGCCGCCGTGGCCGCCGCACAAAAGGGTGAAATCGTGCTTTTGGAAAACCTTCGCTTTCACCCCGAGGAAGAAGCCAATGATAAAGCCTTTGCCCAAAAACTCGCGGGGCACGGCGAAATTTTTGTGCAGGACGCTTTTGGCGCCGTGCACCGCGCACACGCTTCCACCAGCGCGATAACTGAGTTTTTGCCGTCCGCGGCCGGCTTCCTGATACAGAAGGAAGTTGAGTTCCTCGGCGGCGCGTTGGAGGACCCAAAACGTCCGTTTGCGGCCGTTATCGGCGGGGCGAAAGTCTCTGACAAAATAATAGTTTTAAACAGCCTGCTGGATAAGGTTAATGTACTGGTCGTCGGCGGCGGTATGGCTTATACTTTTATTAAAGCTATGGGCCGCGGTGTGGGCACCTCGCTGCTGGAGGCCGATAAAATTGAAGAGGCAAAAGCCGTCATGGCCAAAGCCGCGGCAAAAGGCGTTAAACTTTTGCTGCCTGAAGACCATGTCTGCGCCAAAGAATTTGCCGACGGCATACCCACAATTACCACCGACGGCCCCGATATCCCGGAAGGCTATATGGGCCTGGACATCGGTCCCAAAACCATAAAACTTTTTGAGGACGAGCTCGCCAAATGCAAAACTATTTTCTGGAACGGGCCCGTCGGCGTGTTTGAGATGGCTTCTTACAGCGCGGGCAGCTTTGCCATAGCCAATACCCTGGCTAAGCTGACCAAAGAGGGCGTAATCACGATTATCGGCGGCGGGGACAGCCTGAACGTCCTCAAAAAAGCCAAAATCGCGAGCAGCGCGGTTTCGCACGCTTCAACGGGCGGCGGCGCCAGCATGGAATTTGTTGAAGGTAATGATTTGCCGGGCCTTACGGCTTTGCTGAAAAAGAAATAATTATATACGGGACCGCCGCGGCCGCTTTGTATGCGGCCGCCCGCCCCGACTGGAGAAATAAATGGATACATTGATTTTAGTTTTGCACTTTGCGGCGTGCGTATTTCTGATAATGCTGGTGCTGATGCAGAGCGGCAAAGGCTCGGCGGCGGGGATATTCGGCGCGTCAAACAGCGACAGCGTTTTTGCCGGCCCCACGGCGGCCACGTTTATAACCAAACTCACGGCCGGCGTGGCGGTTTTTATTATGATTACGTCGGTGTTTTTGACGGTCGGCGTGGGCAAGCGCGGCGCGTCCTCCGTTGTGGACAGGGTGGGGAATATCCCCGCCGCTTCCGCTGCTCCTGCCGTTCCGGCGCAGAGCCAGCCGCAGGAATAAAAGTTTTAAGCTTTCGGTCGTATAGCTTTTGCCGTAGTGTGGAAATCCTTCCGCGTTTTTGCGCGGGGGGATTTCCTATTTTATAGCCGCTTCAGAATTTCCTCCATGTATTCGTCAATATTGTCTTCGGATAAGTTATGTTGGTATACGCTGAAGCATCGCGCGCATTCTGGTATTGATTCTCTCATATCGGAACAATGTGCTTTCATAAGTCGTAAATGTTCGGCTTTATTCCATAAATCTTTTAGCGGTGTTTCAAAACAGTTCCCGATAATAGGCATCGGGTAAGTACAGCCGCAACAGTGGGCGTTGCCATTAGCGAGTATGCTCACCATATAGAACAGAGAGCTGCAACAGCGGGATTTAACCAGCTTATTGCCATAGCGGGTTTTGTCAACTTAAAATCTGTCAAATTTATCCCATTTAAGTTCGTCAGAAACTTTAATCAGGCTTTCAACATTGGTTGCATCACAACAGCCTTCAAACAGTTTGTGAAATTTTTCTATTTCTCCTTCATCAAGCGCGACGTCTACTGTTTTCACAAGCACCTGACAGGTTTTGCGCTCCTTGGCATAGCTGAAAAACCGATTGACCTTGTCGCGCAGCTCTGAAACATCAACCTCCGTGCCGCATATTTCCTTATATTTCTTGGCAGTCACGCCTTGAACGGATATTATAATCCGCGTTAGGCCAGCGTCCACAAGATTACGGCTTAGTTCATCGGTAAGCAGCACGCCATTCGTTGTTATTTCATAACGGTCGCTAATTCTCGCTTTTACCATATAATCAACCATTTCCGCTATTTTTGGCTGAAGCATCCGTTCGCCCTGGTATAAATCCTGTATCTGCGCGATAATGTTCGTGAAGTCGCCCCACTGCAACATTTTCGCTCCGGCAACACCGCTCGGCGCAGGTTGATGACAGTAAACGCAGCGCAAGAGGGTTGCTAAAATTCAGATACATACCCGCGCTTCAATCGTATTTGGATAAGAATAAAGAAAGGAAGTGGCAGAGTGTTTATTGCTTTTTTTCCTAAAAAGGAAGAAAATGGCCTTTATCCATTTGTACCAGCGTTTTGCAGCCATTATATCAATCTGGAAAATAAGATTTTTATAATTTTGTTAGAATTATTATCTGTAATTATAGAGCTATTTTTAATCCATAATTATATTAAATATTTCCCAAAATAATAAGTTTAATTTTTTAAAAATCGGTCAAATTTTATAATAATAAATTTAAAAATGTCAATTGAATTTACAAAGTTACAAGGTGATAAAAATAAAAAATTATAAAATTTATTATTATTATATTTAAAATACTGATAAAATGGATATAATA
>JAISDW010000130.1 GCA_031264445.1 Elusimicrobiota bacterium | reverse complement strand
CTTTGCTTAAATTATACGGCGTGGATTTAAAGTCTGTTCTTACGGCAGGATACAGGGAAAGCGATATAAGCCGCAATTTAAGTTTCGCCGGCAGGTATGCCGAGGGACGGCTGAAATCTTTCGGTATAAATTTTGATTTGGAATTATCCGTTTTATTTGTAGATATTTTGGGGGTGGAGCTTTACCCTTTTGCAGGGTTAAGTTCTTATCTGGAAAGCCGTAATTCTTTCGCGGAAAGCGGCGCGGGTGAAGCAAACCTTTATTTCGGCGGCGACAGCGTTTTTTATAGCGCGTTCAACGCGGGGCTGGAACTGCGCCGCCGCGCCAATTCGCTCGCTTATTACGCCGGTTTCGGCGCAAAACGGACTTTTAATAATCCTGATATGACTTTAAATATTTATAATCAGGATTTTACAATAAAACCGTTTGATGTGGGCACGGTTTTCAGTTTAAAGGCAGGGGCCGTTAAGAAGTTTTCGGATTTAGTTTCGCTTTACGGCGGCGCAGAGGCGGAACTCAACGCCGATTATACAAATATATCTTTCAATTTAGGGATGCGTTCTTATTGGTAACTTAAATGAAAAAACTATTTTTGATTTCAGTTCTGATTTCTATCTTTTCGCATTCCTCTGCGCAAATAAATCAAGAGGATGATATACAGCGCAGGCAGCAGCAGGAGCAGCAGGATATGCTGCGCCGCCGCGAAATGCAGATGAGCGAGCGCTCCGTAGGCTTGCAGGAGGCGGAAATTCCTGATATTTCAGCGCCGCAAATTCCGCAAGAACAGGATACGCAAAGCGGCTGCCTTGATATAAAAACGCTGAATATTACCGGCATTCATAAACTTAATTTGGGAAAGATAAAAAAACGCTCGCAAACGCTTGCAGGCCGCTGCGTCACAAAAAAAGCTCTTCAGGATATACAAAAGTACATTCAAAATCTTTATATTTACAAAGGTTATCTGGGCGCGCGGGTTTACTTTGATTTCAAAGGTTTAAACGATAAGCGGCTTGATATTATAGTATCGGAAGGCACATTGGAAGATATCATTCTGCTGAACCCTGCAACCAAAGAGCCGCGCGCAGGTCTTTCGGCTGATTTGCAAAAACTGACGGCTTTCCCTTTCACTGTAAACCATGTTTTGCAGTTGCGCGATATTGAGCAGGGTCTTGAACAGATGAATAAACTTGCCTCCAATAATGCCGTAATGGAAATGCGCCCCGGCAAAAACGAGGGCTCCTCCGTTATTATTATTGACAATGATGTCCTGCCAAAAAATGATATAAGCCTCTCTTATGACAACAGCGGCAGCGATAATACCGGCCGCTACCGAACGGGCTTAACCTACTCGCGCGACAACCTGCTTTCTTTGAACGAGAATATTTATTTGAACGCCAATTCAACAGTATTTAATAATATGTCCAAAAATTACTCAAGGAGCCTGAGCGCAAGCATAAGCGTGCCCTTCGGGTATTGGAGCGTCAACAACAGTTTCAATTACTCAAAATATCTGACAAATACCCAAGGCGCGCTGCTTTCTTTTGATTCCTCCGGTGATTCTTTCACAAATATTTCTTCGTTGGAGCGCGTTTTGGCGCGCGGCAAAAGTTATAAAGCTTCTGCCGGCGCAATGCTGGCTCTTAAAAATTCCAAAAACTACTTTGAAGATGAATATATAGACACCTCAAGTAGGATATTATCAATAGGCTCTTTATATATGACGGGCACGTATTACAGCCGCGCGGGCTATTTGTTTTCAAAACTGTCGCTTAACAAAGGCTTGCATGCTTTTGGCGCGCCCAAAGACGAAGATAACCTGCCGCAAGGCGCGCAAAAGTCGCAATTTACAAATTTGAATTTGTATTTGAATTATTCAAAAAATATTAGTATATTTAATTATGTATTTGCTGCCGACGGACAATACAGTTTTGATAATTTGTTCCCTTCGGAGCAAATGATGATAGGTGGCGAGTATAGCGTGCGCGGGTTCAGGGAACATAACGCGTACGGCGAATCGGGGTTCACGCTCCGGCAGGATTTAAAAATACCGCTTTCAGCCATATTCGGCATAAGCAGGAACGAATATTTGAACAGATTTCTTTCAACGCTCTATATAGGCGGCTTCTTTGATTACGGGCGCGTTTTTCCAAAAACATTCGGTAACGCGCAAAGCCTTGCCGGCGCCGGCGGCAAAATTACCTATTACGGCAAATATCTTAACGGCAGTTTTTCTTATGCGCGTTCGGTATACCGCCCTGAAGATATACCGGATGAAGGTAAAATTTTATGTTTTAACTTAGGGTTGCATGTAGGTTTTTAGAATTGACAAAAATACAGGAGCATACATATGTTAAAAGCCTTCAATAAGGTATTGAGTATAGTTTTGGCGGCAATACTGGCATTGCCTGTGCAGGGTTTCGCGCAAACGATAACGCTGCCTGACGGGACGACTGTAATCTCGTTTGACAAAAGCTCTGCAAACGACACGCCTGTAATCAATATAGCAGCACCTAATAATAATGGGCTTTCTCATAACAGGTTCAATAGTTATAACGTAGGGCCCGAAAACCTGATATTAAACAACAGTAAAGAAGAAAAACTCAATTCTCTGATAGGCGGTGAGATATTGGGGAACCCGAATCTTATAAGGGCCGGCAGGGAAGCGCAGATAATATTGAACGAGGTAACGAGCGTAAATCCCAGCATAATAAACGGGTATACGGAAATAGCGGGTAATCCTGCAGAACTTATAATAGCGAATCCTAACGGTATAAGCGTTGCCGGCGCGGGTTTTATCAATACACCTTCAGTAAACCTTATAACGGGTAACAGTAAAATACAAAACGGTTCTTTATTGGGTTTTGACATATCGCAAACAGGGAAATTAGAAATAACGGGTGCATTGTCTGCTGAAAACGCTGATTTGGGTTTGATAGGCAGATATATAAGTACAAGCGGCGCCATACATGCAAACAATATAGACATATTTGCTGGTAATAAGTATTTTGATTATAATACAAGGGCAATAACTTCTGAAAGCGGTCAAAATTCCCAAGAATTTGCGGTGGACGTAAGCGCGTTGGGCGGGATGTATGCCAATAGGATAAAGATAATAGGAACGGAGGAAGGATTCGGGGTAAGGACAGTAGGTAAATTAGTGGCAGACTTAAACGATATAGAAATAAATAACAACGGGAAGATAGAAGCCAAAAACCTGCAGGCAAAACAAAGCGTAAATTTAACATCTGCGGAAGAAACAGAAATAACAAACGCAATAGGTGAAAACATCAATATAGAAGCGGGTATGGATATAAAAGCGGAGGAACTGCACAGCCAAAAAAATATAAACCTTAAATCCCAAGAGAACATAACGCTAACAAAGACCTACGCGGAGCAGGATATAAATCTGCAAGCGCAGAAAGATGTAAAGAACAGTGAAGTATACGCAAAGAACAATATAAGCGTACAGGCAGGAAACATAGCGGAAAACACAATAAAAGCGGGGAGCAACATATATTTAACCGCAACAGAAGAAATAAACAATACAAAGAGCATAGAAGCGGGTAATAATATAAACATAAAAGCAAAAAATACCACCAATGATGGCAAGATATCAGCGCAGCAGGATATAAACTTAGAATCAAATACTATAACAAATAAAGAAGATAAAGATATAACGGCCAAAAGGAATATAGAGATAAAGGCGGAAGAAGTAATAAATGACGGTTTAATATTATCTAATAACAACATAAGAATAGAGAGCGATACAACCAACAATAATCAAGAAATAGCTGCGTACAAAGACATAATACTAAAACAAACGCAAAGTTTAAACAACAGCGGGTTATTATTGGCGAACAATAAACTGAACATAGAAGGCGGGATAATAAATAATAAAGCAAGAGCGAGCATATATGGGAAGGAAGAAGTAAAAATAATAACAGATAAGGCAATAAACAATTATTTGGCAAACATATACAGTGACGGGGATATAAATATAAGCGGGTTAATGCAAGAGAGAAGCGGGGATTTGACGAATACGGCGGGATTAATACAAGCGGGCAAAGATATAACAATAAAAGCAAGCAATATAAACAATTTGAGCATTGATAATTGTGACCCTACAAAAGAAGTTTGTTATACAAAAGAATGGGTAGAGCATGAAGCAACAGCAATATGGGTGCGGGAAGAAAGAAAATTTCATAATCCATTAACCAATAAGACTAGCACCTATTATGTCTCAATACTTGCTGCGCCAAGCGGAAGAATGCCGGCAACATGGGAAGTAGTTTTAGGCGGGGAAGAAATAGCCACTCCTACGCTTGGGGCTTTATATACAGGCAAAATATACGCAGGCAAAAAAATAAATATTAATACTGGAGATATAAACAATCATAGCAGTATAATTAATGCGGGGGAAAAACTTTCAGTTAATGCGGATAATATTTACAATGGCAGAACGCCGTTTAGTATTCCTTTAAAACAATCATTTTGGCGGATATCGGAGTATGGCTATAGCTGCGGGCTTTTTGGTTTAGATACCTGTCATCGCAAGCAAATAGACGAATGGGACGGAGAATATGAGGCGATACTGCACTCTCTAACACCTGCAATTATTTCAGCACCGGTAGTAAGTATAAATGCAAACAATGCAGTTTATAATGATGTTTATACTGAAGGATCTGTTGATTTGCCTCTTGCTCCCGCTACAAACCATACTAATTTAAACGATATTGTTGATCCTCTTGCAAACGCTAACTTTGACTTTAACGGTCTCTTCAAACCCGCGTCGCCCGATAGTTCATATCTTTATACAAGCACAAACAGGTTTATAGATCCAAACGATTATACAGGAGTAAATTATCTTTTGGTTAAATTGAACGAAACTATTTCCGCTATGCCGGAAATACCGGAACCCGAGCCTGAATATGTATTTAACCCAATAACGGATATCCCTTCAGTGACGTTTGAGAAGCAAAGCATAAAGTTTATAGGCGATGCATATTATGAACAAAAGCTGATAGAAGAAGCTATATTACAATTGACCGGCAGCAGATATCTTTATGAAGGCACAAATGCGCCTTTATCAATGAACGAACAAATGGCAAGATTATACGATAATGCTTTGGAAGCGTTTGGTGATTTAAACCTTAACTTTGGCAAAGCGCTTACGGCGGAACAAATAACGCAGCTTAAGGATAATATAATCTGGTATGTTGAGCAGGAAATAGACGGGCAGAAAGTATACGTTCCCACGCTTTACATAGCAGAACACAATAAAGAGCAGTTTTTAAGCAATCTGAACAACAGTACGATAAAAGGCGATAATGTCACGATAACTGCGGAAGACATATTAAACAGCGGCAATATAGAAGCGGGAGTAGCGCATTTATACGCCAAAGGAGACATAAAGAACCTGAGCGGTGTTATATACGCACAGGACAGTCTGGACTTAACGGCGGAAGGCAATATAATTAACGAGACAAAAAAGAACACTATTCAACATTCCGGCAATAACTTCAATTATCAACAAGAATATTTATCAGATATTGCAAGCATAGGAAGCGGCGGCAATTTGAATATGACTGCAGGGCAGGATATAAACATAAAAGCAGCGGAAGTGATTGCCGGCAATAACTTAAATATGAACGCCGAGAATGTGAATATAACAACGGCAGAGCTTAATCAGGATATAAGAAGTTACGGCAGTAATTATAAATATGAAAACTCAAGCACAACGAACGTGGGCAGTTTAATCAGCGCAGGCAACAATATTGATATAAACGCGGCGAATGATATAACAATCAAAGCGAGCGACGTATATGCGCAAAATGATATAAATCTAAGCGGGGAGAATGTAAACATATTAAGCGCGGTGGACAGCAGCCATTATTACAGGTATTATAAGACGAAAAGCGGTTTTATGGGGAGCAAAACGAACATAGAGGAAGACAGGCTTGATAAGAGCTGGCACATAGGCTCAAACATTGGTGCGGGCGGCAATCTGAATATAAACGCAAACAATGACATAACTGTTTTAGCGAGCAATCTTTCAACGGGCAACGGCAATATGTTTTTGGATGCGGCAGAAAACATCAACATACTGGCCGGAGTGAATGAAGATAAGAGTTTGCACCGCAGGGAGAGCAGCAGCTGGTGGGGCCTTACCGGCCATGGGGACACAGTATATGACGAGATAAGAACGCTGGAAGCGGCGAGTGCATTCAGCGGTAATAACATCACATTCAAAAACGCAAACGATATAACCATCCTCGCCAGTGACATCGGCGCAAAAGGCGAAGGCAATTTTGAAACCGGCGGCGATTTCAACCTGTTGGCCGGTATAGAATCAATCTACAGTGAAGAAACCCACTGGGAACAGGGTTTTGGCGGTTTTGTGGCAAGTTTCGGCGGAGGGCGCGCCAGCGTGGGTATAGCCGTGGAACGCGACGAAAACACCACAACGGAATATACGGAAACTGTCCGGGCTTCCACATTGGATTTCGGCGGTAATCTGAATATCAATAGTCAGGGCAATGTCAATATAGTCGGCAGCGACGCCATTGCCAATGAAATAGAAGTTTTGGCAAAAAACATAACAATAATGTCAGCGGAAGAGCTTTCCACCTTTAGTATGGAAGAAATCCATAAACGTATAGAAATGACGGTTGGCGTAAGCAATGCTTATGTAAACGCAGGTTTGGCGGTATACGGCATTATTGAGGCAGAGAAAGCTTTGGAAGACGCAATACAAGAATTAAAGAAAGCCAAAGAAAACCCGCGCATAAAAGATTACAGCGACTATGAAAAAAATGTTGAATTAGCAACGGCAGGCGTTGCAACGGCTATTTTAGCGGCAGCAGCTGCTGCGGCGGGCGCAGTCGGCAGCACGGCGACCTTGGGTATGTCTGGTGATGTCCAGGTAAAAACCGACATTACTAAAGACACATATGAAAACCAAAGCGCAACGCAGCGCGGCAGCGCGCTTGTGGCGCGCGGCGGGGACGTAAATTTAAAAGCGCAGGAAGATATCAACCAAAAAGGCAGTTATGTTGTAAGCCAGCAGGGCAATATAAGTTATGACGCTGGCGGTAATATAACGATAGAAGCGGCGGCAAATACATATAAAGAAAAAAGTACTCATGAGCAATATACCGACACTGTAACAGTTGGCAACAGCAACACATCGGCGAGCCACTCGCAAAATAAAGACAGCAGCACATACGGCAGCACCACGTGGGCCAACAGCGGCGTATACGCCGAAAACGGAAGCGTAACGATAAAGAGCGGCGGGGATACGGCGGTAAAAGGCGGAAATATACTTGGCCAGGACGTAAATCTTGACATTGGCGGCCAGCTATTGGTTGAAAGCATGCAGGATGAAATCCATGCAAACAGCAAAGGCAGCGGCTTCAGCATAGGAGGAGGCTACGGCGGTGGGGTGAGCGCGAACTTAGGGCTAAATAATTCAAGCGGATATACGGACGCGGCATGGGTAAGTAATCAGACAAGCATAGTGGGCACCAACAGCATAAACGTGAATGCAGACAGCACGCATATTAAAGGCGCAGTAATAGCGAATATAACCGAGGATGGCACAGATGGCGGCAATCTGACGCTTAATACAAACAGCCTTACTTATGAAAACATAGAAGATTATTATGAAAGTGAAAACAAAAGCAGCGGGTTTAATATAAACGTAAACATAGGCAATAACGAAGACGGCACGCTAAACACGCAAAAGTTCCCTAAGGGAAGTGTAGGATTTAATCTTGCAAACAGCGGGGAAGAAAGAGAGCAGGATACAAACGCTACGATAGGCCAGGGTAATATAATGATAGGCGGGCAAGAAGCTACGGAAGAGCAATTATCCGGCTTAAACCGCGATATAACGCAATCACAAGTAATAACTAGGGACGAGTTAACCGGAGGTTTAAACGGCGGGCTGACAATAGACCTTAGATTATTAGACCCTACGGGCGAAGGGCAAAAAGAGATGTGGAGTGAATTAACGAACCTGCCGCAGAATTTAGTAACAACAGCGATGTACGGGACGCAGGCGGCGGTGACGATGGGCGTGATAGCGGCCGACGCGATACTAACCGCGGTAGATAGTATAGATGGGAAAATTACAATAACGACAAAAGACGCAAATGGCAAAGAAGTACAAGTGGAAGTAGACTCGGAGCGCGGCCTGATAGGGCAGGTAAAGGACAAAGCGGGGGTAGCGTTGGCGGAGACGGAGTTTGCGAAACACAATGCGAAAGCAGACGAGATATTAAAGAATCCTGGGAAATACACTGCCAAAGAAATAGCGGATGCAGAAGCAACGCGCGACGCGTATTACAAACAGTACGGCGTATCATCGGAAACATATAAAGCGGAAATATATGCTAAGCAGGAAGGAGAAACATACGCGGATAAAGACGGAGAGTATAAGTATAGGCAGGGCGGGTATGTAGCGGAAGATAATAAGGGCGGGATGAACCTTATAGGCGCGGATGGGAACATAATAGACGGGCGCACGATGAAAGAAACAAGCGTGCATGAGGGCTTCCACGGATTAGAAGCGAATGAAGCGTACGCGGATGCAATGGGCAATTACGCGGCGGACAGGAACGGATTATTCACGATATTCGGGGCTAGATATGGGAGCAGTGGTACAAGCGGGAATGAGTGGTTGCACCAAGGAACAACGAGCTACGATGGTGGTATACTTAACTTAAACAGTCAGCCTGTGTTTGAGAGTAATTCGGAATATTTGGCTGGGAATAATGCATATTTTACATTGCATGGAGCAGAGACTACTGAAAATAAATCTTTTATTGCAAGTAGGGATTTAAAAGGGATTCTATTTATTGGTACTCATGACTTTATAAAGATAAGTTACAAAACAAAAAGAGAGGTTGATGAACTACTTGATACCCTTCCAGGAGCAAGGGAAGTATTTGGTGACCCGCAGGATCTGGGTGGAGGAGAGTGGGGCATAATCTTTGGAGGATTTAAGGAAGACGTGAACCCTGCTCTGATAAAATTGCGTCCAAATGATTCTGCAGACCTTGAAGCAACTATAGAATATAACAATAATTCCACAAAATGGTATAAACCTGATTGGGATTATGAACAAACGGAAGTTAATTTTAATAATAATTTGTCAGAACGAGAAAATGATATGAATATAATGCGGGCAGGAATGAATTACAACAATAATACGCAAAATGGTAATTATCCTCAATATGGACTTATTCCATTTTCCGCGCAGCAAAAAGCCGATATAATAAATAAAAGTTTAAATATAATAAAACCATCATCCATATTTGATATTAAGTCACCAACAGTTAATGCGAGCAATTATGTGGACACATATAATTGTATAGATTGGGCGGCTACTGCGTGCAGGATTGCAGGCGGAACAAATTGTAACCCGAATCATATCGGAGTTCGGCCGAGTTCTGATAATACTAATTTAGAAAAATATTTTAGGTAGGTAAATTATGATATATCTTATTGCGGGTTGGTGTTTTTTTATATTATCTTGGATATTATATCTTTTAAACTACACTTGTAGTTTAAAAAAGATATACGGATGGTATATTTGCGATTTATTTACATTTAGTGTATATTTAATATTTTTTATACTTGTTTTTTTATCTTATTATTTGTGTATTAGAAAAGCAAGTATAAAAAATAAAATTCTATATTTTTTCATTTATTCTATTAATTTTCTTTTTGCCTTTATAGTTCAGTATATTATTATTTGGGTTTTGTATAAAGGGACTTTCTAGTAAAATAGAGTCAATAGGTAAATCACCCTCCTTAGATATCGATTGGGCGGCTACTGCGTGTAGGATTGCAGGCGGAACAAATTGTAATCCCAATCATAAAGGTGTCAGACCAAGTTCGGGTAATACTAATTTGGATAGATATTTTATAGGGAATTAATTTATGAATAAAGTTGCAAATTATTTATTAACAATAGCAGGAATCATTGCGTCTCAGTGCATATGGCTTATAATGTATATGCCAAAGGAGATATCAGAATTTTATGAAAAAACAATTAACGTGTTTTTTCTATTGATCCCTGTTTTATGTTGGCTAATAAGTTTTATCTTACGTTTGTATAAGCTAAAAAAAATCTATATAACATTATAAAAATAATAGTACTATATTTAAGCTGTCTATTGCTAGCCATTACTTATATAGCATCAAGTTTATGGATACTTGCTTTTATAGGAATTCAGTCTAAGTCTTTAGGCAATTAAAGTAAAATGTCACACCTCATGGGGACGGTGACCAGCCCTTCATGACATAGATTAGGCGGCTACTGCGTGCAGGATTGCAGGCGGAACAAATTGTAATCCAAATCATAAAGGTATCAGACCAAGTTCTGGTAATACTAATTTGGATAATTATTTTACAGGGAGATAAAGCTATGAAATATCTTATCTTTAGCTGGATTTCTTTTATTATTATAGCGATTTTGATATTTTTAACAGCTCCAATACTTGATCAAATTTATGCACCTAATTTGCTCATATTTGCGAAGTATTTAATATTTTTTATATATGTGTCTTTATCATATTATAATAATGTAAAAAATATGAGTATTAAAAATAAAATTTTTATTTTTTTTATTTATCTAATCAATGTTCCTTTAGTTTTTGCAATAGATTTTATTTTATATGCAAATTTCTATAAAGGAGCTATATAGGGAACGAATATGTATTCCCCACCGATAAACTTAAGGGTTATTATCTCTCCACTGTTGTCAAGCACAAAGATAATTTTAAGATTGTCAAGAGGACAGTGAACCGCACCCCTATAAAGTAGAGAAAGGGGACATGAGATATAATGAAAGGAGAGGTAATCCACATGAAAGAGAAAATATATTTAAGTAAAGCAAACAAGGGAAAAATATGCCAGAATAATTATAACAGAGAAATTCAATTGTGCGAATTTTTATATAGATAAGGAAAACATTTATGAAAAAAATATTTTTTGTCATCTTTGCATTATTGTTTATTCCATCAATCTGCGTATGCTCAGATAATTTAGATGAGCAGTTGGAATTGAAAAGGGGAAAGATATTTCTTTTTTCTAATCCTCAAAGCCCGACTTCTCTAACGGGAATGGATCTTTCGGTTAATACTTTGAATATGTCTGCAATCGTTCAAGCAAACGCTGGGATACGGGAAATGGAAATGTCATTGATAATTAATCCTGACCCTATCATATATGCTTATTCATTGGGCAATATATATGTTGTATTGAGAGAATTTGATAAAGCACTAGCAAGCTATGATAAGGCAATATCTTTAGATAAAAATTTATATGCCGCATATTTTAATAAAGGTTATGTTCTTTATTATTTAGGCAAAACGGAAGAGGCATTGGAATATATTAATAAAGCAATATTACTCAATCCCAATATCGACGGAATGTATATTGGCAAAGCGGATATCCTTGATAATATCGGTTTGCCGGAAGAAGCTTTTGAGAATTATCAGAAAGCAGCGGAAATCTCTACTGATAATATCCGCGTGTATGCAAGGCTTAGTAATTTTTATTATCGGCATGGCGAAAACGAAAAAGCACTGGAAGCTCTCAACGCGGTTACTGAATTGGCTAAAAAAAATAATGATAAAAATCTCTTGGCCGAAAGCCTTAAATTTAAAGTATCAATCGCTCGTAAAACTAAAAAATTTAATGTCGCTCTTGATAATTTGAAAGAAATAATATTTTTATATCCTTCTGTTTTAAATTCTTATTTTTTGTATGCCGAAATTTTAATAAACGATATGCGCAAGCCTAAAGACGCGCTAAAATTTTTGAATAAAAATAAAGCTGTTATGGATAAATATGCTTTGTTTTATCAAATGAATGGGCTTGCTTTAAGTGATTTAAAAAAATGCAAAAAGGCAATAAAATATTATGATAAAGCCATTTCAATGGACCCAAATAATCCAAATCTGTATATTAACAGAGGAATATGTCGCGGCGAATCCAGAGCAGAAAGAGAATTGGCTCTTCAAGATTTTAATAAGGCGCAACAGCTTGCCCCGGAAAATCCCCTAGTATATTTTAACAGAGGGAATATATATCAAGATTTGAATAATTACGAGCAGGCTATTAGTGATGCCGAAAAGGCGGTATCTTTAGATGCATCTTTAACTGTATCTTATTTGAACATGACAGAATATGCGATTTTCGAAAATAAGCTTGATGACGCTCTTTTTTATGTATCACAATATAAGACGAAAACTGAAAATCCGGCTATTTCAAAAAGCGATTATAAGAAGTGGATAAAAGAGCTTAAGAAACATAAGAATAATCGTAGCGCAGAAAAAATACAAAAAATTATATCAGCTTTCAAAATTACTTCATAAACAGTCAAGGTGCAAGGGAAATGGCTTCCGCAAGGAAAGCCGGTGCGAATTTTGAAAAGCATACAAGAAAACGTTTAATAACCCTACGGACATACAAACCATTTACAGATAATCATTTCAGAAGCTGTCAAAAACAAATGAAAGACAGCTCTTGCAAAAAGTATTTTAATAATATATTATTTATTATATGCTAAAAAGACCAACAAATATTAATATATTAGCTATTAATGATAAATTACAGAGCTTCAATCCTGCCGCGGTGGCAAAAGCCTTAGCTTTACGTGTCAAACAACGCCGGCTTGAGCTTAATTTGACGCAGGAGGCCCTGGCAAATAAAATAACGTGGGTCAAAGAATGGATAAAATTAGAGCAACAGGCCAAAGAACAGAGAAATGGCCTGTAGGCAATAGCCTAACCCTATTCCGCCATGTGAATGACGGCGGCAAAACAAATAAAAATGGAAGTACCTAAAACCCCGAAAACCTACTTACACAACGCTCTTAAGAGGGGACGTCGTAGCTTTGGATTTTGAGCCGAAAACCAGCTATAATGGACGCTGGATGCTTATTGTTGACAAAGGAAAGTTAAAGCCGTTTAAGTACAGAGAGATTGTGCAGAATAATGCTTTGCTTCTTCCGTATAATACCGCGCGGAAGGCTAATAATAAAGAATAGAAGCGAAGTTCGCGTGGTGGCGGTTTTGAAGAGAGAGTTTTTTTGTCAAAGAGAAACGGGGCGACTTAAAAAAATCAGACCTGTAAAATATCAAAGAGATATTGGACTATAATGTAGTCTGAGCCGCGCGTTTTTTTGCGCGGTAAAGATTATGTTTGGAGTCCAATATGCAATACTTAAATAAGTTCCACAAAATCCCCATAAAACGAGCCGTTGGGGACTTGGAACGTGCTGTCAACAACGACAACGATACTGCCAAACAACGCAAAAGCATTTTAAACTTTTACGCCACACACGGTCTTAGAGCAACGCTTGACGCATTCGCCATCTCGCGCAGCACTCTGTTCAACTGGCAAAAAGCCTACAAAGACAACGGTATGCGCGGCCTTATACCTTTACCGACAACCCCTGTTAATATGCGCCAAAGTCGCATCCCGTGCGAAATTGACGCTTTTGTCGTCAATTACCGCCGTCAATACCCCCGCGCGTAAGCCAAGACACCATTAAGCCTGCACTTGACGAGTACTGTAAAGACAATAATCTGCCCCTAATATCCGGCGCAGCCATAGGACGTTTAATAAAAAAATTAAAATCTCTCGGACAAATATCCTCACGCCATAAAGTACGCGCCAGCGTCAAAACAGGCTTAATATCACAAACACACAAACACGTCAGACATAAGTTACGATGTAAAGGCTACCAACCTGCCGCCGCAGGCAATCTGCTGCAAGCCGACAGTATCAAAATCTTCTTCAACGGCGAATACAAATACCTCATCACCGCCATTGACATCACCAGCAGGTATGCCTTCGTAAAATCAACTCAAACCCTAAGCAGCTTACAGGCTAAAAACTTCTTGGAGGAAGTAAAAGCCAACGCTCCCTTTAAAGTGGAACGTGTACAAACAGACAACGGCTCCGAATTTGAAAAATACTTCTCAAATTACGTTAATGAACAACAAATAACTCACTATCATAATTACCCGCGTTCACCCAAAAGCAATGCCTTCATTGAACGATTTAACAGAACCATCAAAGAACAATTTGTTTACAACAACTGGGAACTCCTAAACGACAAAGACGCTTTTGAAATTAAACTCAAAGACTACATCAATTGGTACAATAATTGTAAGGTACATAAAGGCATCAATTTTATGACCCCGGTTCAATATTTAAAATCTAACCTAATGTCCATTATCTACTGATATCTAACAAGCCCTTGATTTTTACTCTTTATTTGTGTATTATATTTAATAAATGAGTAAATACTTGGGAGGATAGTAGATGAAACGCTTAAAACAGCTTCGTGAGTCATTTAAGTTAACCCAGCAACAACTGGCAGAAAAACTTAAAACAAGCCAGCAGACTATTGCGCGCTGGGAAACTGGCAAGAGTGAACCTAATTTGTATGCTTTAAAGGATCTCGCGCTTGTTTTTGGCACTAGTGTTGATGAACTGTTAAACTATGGAGCAACAGGTGAAAAACCTACTACAAAACATTATTCCTTGTTTAGTGATGAAGCGGATGGATTTTGGGGGCACATAGGCTTAAAGATAGCAGGAAAGCCGTCGTTATGGTTCCCTATTACAGCTAATACTATGAACAGAATTTATAACCGAGTGAAAAATATAAATAAGGAAAATGAATGGTTGATTTTTCCAACTCTTGCCAATAAACTTGTGGCTTGCCGACCCGAAAGTATTGATAAAATGATATTGCTTGATGACGACGGCGACCATCCTCAAGATGATTGGGAAATTACTTTGCCTTATAGTGGCCTGCCGCTGGAAATTTATCACGCATTTAATATTTTGACCGATGCAGAAGTTTCTATTGAAGAATGGGAAAAGGCGAATAAAATAATATCTAAACTAGACAAAGGTGAAGCATTTCCGGTTGCCGATAGAAAAGTTTGGGGAGAACTTATTAAAAAGGTTATTCCAGTTTTTGAGGGTAATGCCTCAGAAGAATTCATAAATGGAGCTACTGAAGAATTTGTTAGATACTCACTATATGATTTGGATAAATATTATCAAAATATGCATACTATAAACGTTTATTGTGAGGACGGCTCTATTGAAAACTTTGATAGCGAACCAGAGGATTTAGACAACCTTATTTTTACAATAGATAACATGGAGTTTAAGCGTTTTAAACTCATCAATTTTACTAAATGGGAAAGTCCGATATTCATGCCCTTTTCAAAAATAAGCGCCATAATTATGCCGTATACAGAAGTGCTCAAAATAGAGAAGATATCAGAAGAGGAGCCAGCAAAGGACTAGCGCTGCCCTTGAACCGAAATAAGCTATCATCTTTCAATAGTATGGTATTTTTTGTAAAGCCGGCCTTGCAGCGGCCGGCTTTGCTTTTACCAAACCATCCCATTGCTTGAAGAAGAAAGGAATATTCTTGCGTTACACATTGTTCTTTAACGTTTAAAACCCAGTTTTCTTGTATTTTACTGACATTGGAGCTGCTTTCTCCACCCAAGATAACCCATGCCGGAAAGGTTTAGATCCTTAATATCTGATATAAGTGGTTCTAAAAATAGAAATTTTGCCTTTGCGCCTCATTTCCTAACGTGCAGCAGAATAAACTTCTTAAAATAAGTCAATTTGCCAAGGCTGCGGGTGTGCCTGTGTCAACCATACGCTATTATTTGCATGTGGAGAAGATTAAACCAGTGGCAAAAACACAAGGGGATTACATGTTGTTTGATGAAGAGCAAATAAAAGATTTAAAAAATAGGAAATAATATGAAATTCAGAAAAATGTCACAGAAAGAATTACATACTGCAGAAGAAGCCGTTAAAGAGTATCCCAAGAAATTGCAAAACCTTTTCTTGCATATCACTGATTTCCAAAATATAGCAGAATATCTTTTATTTTGTGTTGATTTAGCTTATTTCGGTAAAAATAAAATGCTTGCTAAGGTTATGACATTTTTTGCCGTTAAACAAAAAAGAGGGTTTGATTCTATTGTGGAATTAACAAAGAAAGGATTTGATGAGGAAGTTTTACCATTATTGAGGACAATGTACGAAACGAACATTCAGATAATGAATATTATTTTAAGAGAAAATAAGGAAGAATACTCACAGGGTTTAGTTTATTCTCAATGGAATAAATTTATGAAAGGAGTAGAAGAATCTAACTATTCAGAAAAAGAAAATCTAAAAATTATGACTAAACATATGTTTGGAGATAATTGGAAGTCAAAATTTAAGGATTTTGGCATTGATAAATTAGACATATTATCGATTGCAGAGTTTATAGATAGAAAAATGAATACTGGACATTATACTGAGATGTATCATTGTTTTTATAAATATGCATCTGCATATAGTCACTCTGAAATTATAACGATAGTAGTTTTAAATAAGAAAGGGCGTTTGCTTGACAAATGCTTAAAGCCCTCTTATAAAGAAGCCTATAATAATATTAGTTTGGCAGGTGATATGCTTATAGAAGCATTAACAAACTTTGTAGGTTCTTCTAACAGGCCGTATTATGAACCCATACAATATATGGTAGTTTATCTCTCTATTGCTTTAGGGCTGAATAAGAGAAAGCATGTCGTACAGGATATGAAGCTGCCTCCCAACCAAAAACTCCCTTTTAATGCAAGGTGTGCTTGTGGCAGTGGAAAAGAGTACAGACATTGTTGTATAAACAAGAAATATACATATAAAGTTTTGGAAGATGGGAAAACCATTAAACGAGAGGTACCCATAGGGAAGATAACCAGAGGTCTTATTAAAAAAAGTGAGTATAATTTTAGAAAGAAATTTGGAAGAGAAATGGAAAAAACGGATAATCTATTTTGGGAGGTTGTGGAAGCTCAAAATAAATTTAAGGATCAGGATAT
>JAISDW010000110.1 GCA_031264445.1 Elusimicrobiota bacterium | reverse complement strand
CCAAAAAAAGCTGTAAAGACCGTCAAGAAAGCCGTTGCAAAGAAGCCCGCCAAGAAACCGGCGAAAAAAGTTGCAAAAAAGAAATAATATTTAAAATACGGCAAAAAACAAGGTTTGATTTTTTTTCAAACCTTGTTTTTTATTTACTCCCGCGGCTATTGCCCGCGGGGAATATTATTTGCCCAGCATTTCGCGCGCGGCGGCGAAAACCTCGTCCATGGTTATATTGCGCATACATTTAAAATGTCCCTGCGGGCACTTTTTGCCGCCGTGCAAAGCGCAGGGGCGGCAGGGCAGGCCTTTGACTTCTATCACCCTGTTGCCTTCGCCGTAAGGGAAGAAGCCGAGCTCTTTTGTCGTCGGGCCGAATATCGCCAGAACCGGCACGCCGAAAGCCGCCGCAATATGCATAGGGCCGGAATCATTTGTGACGAAAAGTTTGAAATGTTTCATCAGTGCCATAAGCTCGCTCAGCGTGGTTTTGCCGGCCAGATTAACGGGGTGCGCGTCGCTCAGGCGTGAAACCTGCTCCCCCAGATCAATATCTTTAGAGCCGCCTACTATGACGGAAATTACGCCGAGCTCCCTTTCCAGCCGCGTGATAAGTTTTGCGTAATTTTCATAAGGCCAGCATTTTGTCGGCCAGACGGAGCCCGGATGTACGCCGGCCAGCGTTTTTCCCTCAAGCCCGGCATCGGCCAGCATTTTTGCCGCGCTGTCACCGGCGTTTGCGCCGGCGTTCTGCATATTAAGTTCGGCGGATTTAAAATTCTCGTTCACTATGCCTTGCAATAAATAAAGATTGCGCTCCGCGTCGTGTATCATCCAGGAGAAAGGCACGGTCTTGGTATAAAAAAACCGGCCTTCGCTGTTGGTGAATCCTATGCGCACTTTGACGCCGCTGAGTTTTGCTATCAGCGCGCTGCGGAAGCTGCGGTGCGGCACCAAAATGACGTCCGCGCGGCTCTGCCTGACGGCTTTTGACGTCTTCCATACGCCCGTTATTTTACCCAGCCCGCGTTTATCGTCAATAATAATTTCTGAAACTTCTTTTAAATGCTGGAAGATCTCCGCCGTCTGCGGCCGCGTTACTATCGTTATTTTCGCTTTGGGGAACAAAGCCGCCGTCTTCTGAACAAGCGGCGTGGTCAAAACGCTGTCGCCGATAAAAGAAGTCTGGAAAATGCAGATATTTTCCACCTCTTTCCTGTCAATATCCGCCGGCCGGAAAACCCAGTCATTAAGTTTCGGCGTCGTATATTTTACGGGGATATCCCAGATTTTAAGGGCTTCAAGATACTTTTCCAGAGTGTGTTTTTCAAGCGCGGGCGAGGGAAGTTTGAATTTGACGTGCAGCCTGCGCTGCAGAGAGTGTTTGTTATAGCGCGCCTTGTTGGCCACGCCCGAAAACAGCGTCAAAAGCCTTGTGCGCAGCGTGGAATGCAAATCCAGCAGGTGCGTAAAATGCGCGGCGCGGATAGCGCGGACGGTAGATATAAAACCCTTAAATACCATTATAGTGTCAATATCGGGGTGGCCGCTTAAAGCCTGGGCGAACTGCGGCTTGACGAGCAGCGTTATATGCGCGTCCGGCCATTTTGCCTTAATGTTTTTAAACACCGGGGAAAGCAATATAATATCCCCCAGCGAGGAAAGGCGCATTACCAGTATCTTATGCTTTTGCGTTTTTTTCATACTCTTTGATTGCGGATAAAGTTTTATCCGTCGCTCCTTTAAAAGATTGTGCGGCCCGTCCCGCGGCTGATGCCGCGTTTTGCAAAGCGGCGGGCCGCTTCAACAGCTTATCAATAACTTCTGCAAAATTATTTTCGTCAACCATAAAACCGCCGCCGGCCGCCAGCAGTTTTCGGGCGACTTCGGGTGCATTATAATAGTATTTGCCAAATAAAACCGGCCTGCCCAAAACGGCCGCTTCCAAAAAATTATGTCCCCCCTTTTTGCTGATGCTGCCGCCCACAAAAGTAATTTGCGCCACTTTGTAAAAAGCACCGAGCCAGCCCATAGCGTCCGCCAGAAGGATTTGCGGTTGCTCCTTAAAAACGCCGCCTTTTTCTATTTTACTCAAAACCGCGTATTTGAGGCCGGATTCTTTTAGCGCCTGCATTGTCTGGCAGGCGCGCTCCAGATGCCGCGGGGCAATTATAAATCTTACGGCGGGCAGTTTGGCGGCGGCGGCGATTATCGTGCGTTCTTCTTCTTCATGCGTGCTGCCGCAGGAAATCACGGGCGCGCCAGCCCAGCCAAGCGCGGCAATCAGCGCGGCGGTTTCTTTCTGGCGCGGAGGGTCTTCATTCAGAATATCATATTTTATATTGCCGCATACGCGGATTTTCCGCCGCGCCGTGCCCAGGCCGGCATAACGCAGGGCAATATCCTCCGTCTGAGCGCAGATGAGCGATATTTTGCCGAGAACCAGTTTAATCAGCGGCCAAATCAGCTTGTAGCGCCCCGCGCTGCGCCGCGACAGTCGCCCGTTAATCACGGCAACGGGCACATTATTATTTGAGCATGCGGTTATCATATTGGGCCACAAATCAGACTCAATTATAAAAAGGCGCAAAGGCCTGTAAATTTTAATGAATTTTTTTATGAAAGGGTAGAAATCCACCGGCGCGAGGACGGCCGCGTCAAAAGCCTTCTCTTTCTGCGCGGCGGCGCGGCCTGCGGCGGTAGCGCAGGTAATTAATATCGGACGGTTGTAGCAGGCTTTAATCAGCTGCGCTATCCCGACGCAGGAGCGAACCTCCCCCACGCTGGCGGCATGCAGCCAGATACAATCGCTCAAAACAGGCCCGTCCTGCCGCAGCACTAAACGCTGCCGCAGCTCAGCGCGCAGGGTTTTAAGCAGATTGCGCCTTGAAGAAAACAGGAAAAATAAAATAACGCACACGCCCGCCAGCGGCGCAATGAGGTTAAGCAAAAATAGAATTATATAGCCCATATTAAACGGTAAAAACGCGCTCACCGCCGCGCAGCAATGCGCGCAGCCTCCGCCGTGGCGGAGTTGAGAATATCAGTAAGCCGGCGGCGCGCGGCTTCAGTATCGTCGGCCTCCCCCACCCAAACGGCATCGCCATAAACTATAGCGCAGCGGCCGAAGGGCAGCGGTATCTGGAATTTATCCCACGAATTGACTGTAATTTTATTACTGCACGCCACGCCGGCGGGTATTATGGGCAGCCGCGTCTTCTGCGCAAGGTAAATTATGCCGCTGCGCGCATTATATATGGGGCCGCGCGGCCCGTCCGGCGTTATGGCCAGGCTGTATCCCGCTTCCGCTATATCCATAAGCCCGCGCAGCGCGCTGTAACCGCCCCGCGTGGTGGAGCCGCGCATAGCCTTCATCTTAAACTTCGGCAGCGAGCGCGCGATATATTCGCCGTCTTTACTCATGCTTACCAAAACGCAGATTTTACCCTGCTTGCGCTTGGGATACAATAAAAATAATTGTTGGTTGTGCCAGAAGGCATATATGCAGCGCTGCCTTGCGTCAAGCTCAAACGAAGCCTTGCTGCCGCCGTATATATATTTCGTGAAAAATCCCGTGAGATGCAGATAAAACGACGCAAAGTTCGCCACTATACGGTATTTTAAATTCAGTTTTTTCTGTTCGCTGATTTTAAGCATATTTTGCGAGGTTATTCTCTAACAGCTTAAGATATTATATTCTATCAAATAAATAGATAATAATTGAGACATAATCATATTTTTAGCTTTAAGTTTATTTTATTTTATTGATATAATTATCTTAACAATATTTTATTGCTTGCTTTGAAAATTAATGTCCTTAACGGGATTATTGCGAGGTAAAAAATGATAACTTTTGTTCTGTCTTTAATTCTTCTTGTCGGCGGTTATTTTATATACGGCGCGTTTGTTGAAAAAACTTTCGGCGCGGATATAAACAGGGAAATGCCCTCAAAAACATGTTATGACGGCGTGGATTATGTTCCTTTAGGCTGGAAAAAGATTTTTCTTATCCAGTTTCTAAATATAGCAGGGCTCGGCCCGATATTCGGCGCAATAATGGGAGCGATGTTCGGGCCCGCCGCATTTTTATGGATTGTTTTCGGCAGTATTTTCGGCGGAGCCGTTCATGATTATCTTTCAGGAATGCTTTCCGTCAGAAACAAAGGCATGAGCCTGCCCGAGCTCAGCGGCCTGTATTTCGGGGTATCTTTTAAAAATATTATGCGCGTTTTTACCATAGTGCTTATGGTTTTGGTCGGCGCGGTTTTTATCGCCGGCCCTGCGCGGCTTCTGACTAATTTGGTTTCCGGGCATTTAAGCTACGCTTTTTGGTGCGTCGTAGTTTTCATTTATTACGCTTTGGCGACTTTGCTCCCGATTGACAAAATTATAGGTAAAATATATCCATTTTTCGGTTTTGCATTGTTCTTTATGGCGGCCGGGATTTGTCTGATGATATTTATGCACAATCCGCCGATACCTGAATTATCGCTTGCAAATCTGCATAATATGCACCCTGATCCCGGGCATTATCCGCTGTTTCCGATGATGTTCATATCCATTGCCTGCGGGGCCGTATCCGGCTTTCACGCGACGCAATCGCCCATGATGGCCCGCTGTCTGCAAAACGAAAAACAGGGCAGGAGGGTTTTTTACGGCGCAATGATTGCCGAAGGCATAGTAGCTTTGATTTGGGCGGCCGCGGCCATGAGTTTTTTTGGAGACGTGGGCGGCTTGCAGGAATTCTTAAAAAACAACGGCAATAATGTCGCGGTGGTGGTGGATAAAATATCCTATACCTGGCTCGGCAAAGTCGGGGGGGTCTTAGCTATAATCGGCGTGATTGCCGCGCCAATTACCTCGGGCGATACCGCGTTTCGCGCGGCGCGTCTGATTATTGCGGATTTATCCGGATACAATCAAAAACCTCTGATTAACAGAATTATAATAGCCGCGCCTCTGTTTATAGTGGGATTTATTATTTTGCAGGTTAATTTTGACGTTTTATGGCGTTATTTTGCCTGGGCAAACCAAACTTTGGCCGCTTCAACATTGTGGCTGGTAACGGTTTATTTGGCGCGCAATAATAAAAACTTCTGGATATCTTTAATACCGGCTTTATTTATGACGTCCGTAGTGGTTTCGTACATAATAATTGCGCCCGAAGGGTTTAAACTGCCTCTTACGCTGGGCGTCAGCGCGGGAATTGCAGCGGCTTTATTATTAGCTTTTTATTTCTTCTTTAAATTGGGGAAACAAAAACGCGGTTCCTTTTCTAAAGAATCTTTATAAATACTTAGAACGCACAGCTTAAAAGCCATTAAGAGCCTCGTCG
The DNA here is from genome assembly GCA_031264445.1 of Elusimicrobiota bacterium. Lineage (GTDB taxonomy): Bacteria > Elusimicrobiota > Elusimicrobia > Elusimicrobiales > Elusimicrobiaceae > Proelusimicrobium. The sequence goes on along the minus strand of JAISDW010000110.1, from coordinate 320 downwards.
TGAAATGCGATGAGGCTCTTATTGTTTACTGCCTCAAAACCTCAAAACTGCCCATAAGATCAAAGGGACGCTTAGGACTTTCCTCAACCGGCTTAGCCTCTTTTATACGGTGATTTGCCTAATCCGATATTGCATCACAAAAACCTGTTATTTTGAATTTTAAAATGCTAAAATAAAAACAATAAAATTGTTGTAAATTTTTTACATTTTTTTCCTATACATCTTGCTTGACAGTGAGTTCAAAATATGCAGCGCGCAACTAAAAATATAAACAACGGCCAACGGCCAACGGCCAACGGCCAACGGCCAACGGCCAACGG
>JAISDW010000108.1 GCA_031264445.1 Elusimicrobiota bacterium | reverse complement strand
TTTACAGCCCCGCCGCCACGGAGCCGTTTTTAAAAAACATAACGGCCGGCGCAGCGCTGGCAAAAAGCAAAATAAATTACGATGACGCCGTAAGCATTGGCGCGCCCGCAAGCTATTATGATACGGACGAAAAAACGCAGAGCTATAATCTCAAACTGGCGCTGCAGCCGTGGAAGGGCGCATCTTTAATGCCCAGCTACAGCCTGAGCCTGGCGGACGAAAATCGCCGGTATTATGACGGCTCCGTATTCGCATTTAAGGAAAGGCATTATGACAAAAGCGCCAGCCAGTCTGCCGGCGTGAGCGCGGCGGTGCGCATCGCAAACTGGCTTGCGCCGACTGCTTCCTATAATATCACCACCAAGGAAAACAATAATCTTGCCATCGTTAATTACCGCGCGATGAACCAGGATTATACTTTTGATATCGGCGACGTAAAAAGCGTAAACCGCATGTCGGACGGCAATATAAGCCTGGCCTTAAACGGCAGGGAAATCCTGCCGCGCGCCAAACTGTTTGCGGGTTTTACGGTTTCAGGCTCGTATAAAATTCAGGACGGCGATTCGTGGGAAAATGTTGACAGTTCTTTCAACTCGCTTGACGATTTATGGCTGCGCAGTTCAATGGGCCTCAACGCGCCTTATACTTACCGCAGCAAACTTACCCTGCGCGATACTTATACCTCCGCGCTGCGGTGGACGCCTTTCCAGCAGTATGCTTTCGCGGGCGCCATGGCGCCGCTTAAGACGCTCTCGGTAATAAATAATTTCACAAAAAGTTTTCAGACTACGGAAGACCTCGGCTCCGCCTATCAGAGCAGTATCACCACCCTGCCCGATATCGTGGTTTTTATAGACGATTTGGAACAAATGTTCGGCACCGGCGGTTTTATGACGGGCACCAATATCAAACTAAAATACAATCTTACCAAGACGGAAACGGTGGGGACTGATTATAAGGAAGACGCTTCTTACGGCGGGGATTTGCGCTTTGTGCTGTTTAATTATTTTGACAATACTTTCAGCTACAGCCAGCAGACGCTTGATAAAACCGATACGCGCGTCGGCGCGCCGCTTGAAAATTATTTAAGGCGCGATTTATCCGCGCAGACGAGCTTCAATTATAAACGCCTGCGCTTTACGCCAAAATTCACTTATCTTTTTGATACGCGCACCCAGGCGGGGGACGTGCTGGTTAACGACGTGCAGGAAATAGTGCCCAGCCTCAATATCCGCGCCGATTTTAATCTGCCCTTCGGCCTTAAACTGCCTTTCATAACGCGCAGATATCTGGTAACAAACCGCATTATCTGGAATACAAATATAAGCTATTCCCGACGGCGTTCTTTCACGGTGGCGGAAAACAGGGATTTGTTTGACGTCAATACTAATTTTGATTATGAAATATCAAAAAATATGCGCCTGACTATCAGCGGCGCATTCCAGAATTTTAAACATTTGTATATTGAGGAAGAATCATACACCGCTTATAATATCGGCACGCTTATGACGATACAGTTTTAGCGGCTTAAGCCGCTTTGGCGCGGCTTTTCTTTTTTGTATTTTTTGCGTGGAACGCTTTTGCCTCATATGCGCCGCGAAATCGGCAAAACATTCCACGCGGGTGAATTAATAACACGGCAATAGCCGGTTTTTTCTCCCTTTCGTAAAGGGAGCGCCACGCCATAGCGAAGCGAAGGCGGGCGAGGGATTTAATAAAAGCCGTTATTTCAAGCACGGGGGCGGGTATCATTTTTGATGCGTAAAATATTTTCGCTGCTTAAAAACTGGGTTTTGCATCTACTGTTCCCGCGGGTTTGCTTCTGCTGCGGCGCGGACTTGGCGCGTAGCGACGGCAATCCGCTGTGTCCCGTCTGTATGAAGGATTTAAAGCCCGTGCATGGCCTCGTCTGCCGCCGCTGCGGCCTGCCGCTGCCGGACGGCGGGGCACTGTGCCGCGCCTGCCGCAAAAAGAAAAGTTTTAATTGCAGCTTTATACGCAGCGGGTTTAAGTTTACGCGGGCGTCGCGGGCGTTGGCGCATGCTTTTAAATACGGCGGGTATATTCATCTTTCAGGCTTTTTTGCGCCGGTTATGTATAATGTTTTGCGCCGCAATCCGGAATTTTTTGAGGCGGATTTCCTCGTCCCCGTGCCGATACACAAAAGCCGCAGGAGGCAGCGCGGGTTCAACCAGTCCCTCCTGCTCGCGCGGGATTTGAGCCGCCTATGCGGCGTACCCTGCGCGGAGCTGCTTGTAAGGAAAGTAAAAACCCGCAGCCAGACTTCGCTTGGCCGCAGGGAAAGGTTTGAAAATATTAAAGAGGCTTTTGCCTGCGCCGGCGCGGACGCCGCGCGCCGCAGGGCAATAATACTTATTGACGACGTCTGCACGACTTCGGCCACTCTGGAGGAATGCGCACGCATGCTTAGGAAGGCCGGCGCGCGTGAAGTCCTTGCCATTACCGCCCTACGGGAATAAACCCTGCGCGGTATTTGCATCCACGGCTGTTGAATTGTTAATCCGACGTTTTGGCTTTGATAAACTCGTAAACCGCGGGCAGGACGGATACTATTATTATCCCCACAATTATATAGTGGAAATGCTTCTGTACCGCCGGCGTTGTGCCGAATAAATAACCGGCGGCCGGAAATAAAATCACCCACGCGGCCGCGCCCGTCACATTATAGACGAAAAAGCGCGCATATGTCATTTTGCCTATGCCCGCCACGAAAGGCGCGAAGGTGCGTATTATCGGGATAAAGCGCGCAAGCACAATAGTTTTGCCGCCGTACTTTTCGTAAAACCTTTGCGCGGCGAGCAGATGTTTTTTATTGAGCCACACGCCCGTATCTTTGCTGAAGATTTTGGGGCCGATATACCTGCCCGCGGCGTAATTCGCCGCGTCGCCCAGCACGGCTGCTGCAAACAGCAGAAGCATAACAAGCGGCAGCGATATTACGCTGCCTTTTACGCTGGCCAGCGCGCCGACGGCAAACAGCAGGCTGTCGCCCGGGAGAAAGGGGGTTACAACAAGGCCCGTCTCGCAAAAAATTATTACGAATAAAAGCGCATAAAGCCACGGGCCCATGCCGGCGGCCAGCGCGTTTAAATGTGCGTCAAGGTGCAAAAAAACTTCAATTATCTGAGCGATTAAATCCATAATCTGTATTTTATTAATCCGTATTGAAACATTTGTTTAAAAACGAAAGCATCGCGTGCTGCGGCGCGGCGTACAGCTGCGTGGATTCGCGGCGGCGTTGCCTGATGTCTTTTTCTGTTTCAGCTTTTTCTTCCGTTTCTTCCGCGTCAATATCGTATTTTTGGGTGAAAAATTCTTTTTCCATCTGCGCGCCGTACGGCGTAACATACCGCCAATGCCACCATTCGTATTTATATCCCGTCGCTTCGCAGCCGTCCTGCGGGAAAGCAAGCGTAAAACCGTACTTGCCGGCGTTCTTGTTTAACCAATTTATTGCCGAGCTGTCTTTGATATCAATAGCTAAACCAAGCTGATGCTGGGAGTATCCCGGCTCCGCTATGGATTGGCATTTTGCATTTTTTTGATGTTCATAACCTTGTTTTGCTTGGAGCTGGTAAGAGCGATATGCATAATTCGTACCCATTTTGCGGCCGTAATCTTTCAGCGCTTTTTCAAAATGTTCCGCCGCTTCTTTGCGCAAAGCCGCGCAATAATTTTTATACATCAAACAGTACGGCAGTTCTTTCGTTTCAACTTTTTTGGGATTTTTATACGGTTCTTTTTCTTTTATATCCAAAACGAAATCTTCTTCTAAACCTTTGATTTGCACCAGTATGCGATCTAACCGCGGGTTTTTCTTCAGAGCTTCAAGCATTTGCTTTTCTAAATCTGTTGTCTGTTCATTATTCAGCCGTAAATCAGCGTTAACATAATCGGTGACGATTTTCGTGCCTTCAATTTGCTTTAAATCTTCGGGTTCGTAAACTGTATAATCTCCATAAGGTATCGGGTTCCATCTGTCAACAAAAGCCAGCATATCTTTTTTATTTCTTAAATTTTTATATAAGTCAAGGAATCTTTGCGTATCGGCGGTTTCCAATATTAAACAGGAAATATCCCGCAATTTTTTCCCCGCCGTGTTTTTGCTTTGCACTTTAAAACATTCTCTTGTCGCATCGCCGCATTTTATCTGATTGCCTTCTATCAGCATATTATCTATTTTATTCTGCGCGAATGCCGGGCGCATTGAACAGATAATTATTAACGCAGGGAGAAATATTTTTGTTTGCTTTAACATAAAAATTCCTTATTCAGAATTATCTTGCGGGATTATTCCCTGAAAATATTATACCAGGCGGTTTTTTATTTCTCAATCCTGGGGAAAAGCGGCGCATATTGGCCCACGGGCCCGGGTTTAAGGCGGTTTTGCATCTCCGCCGCTATGGAAGGCATGAAAGGCTGCACCCAGACGGCGGCTTTTTGCAGGCCGTAAATAAGCTCAAGCAGTATTGCCCTTGCTTTTTCAGGTTCTGTTTTGGCCAGCGCCCAGGGCTTGCTTTCGTCTATATATTTATTCATGCCGCTGATGAGTGCCCAGGCCGCTTCCAGCGCTTTGTCAAAGGCCATGGCGTCCATATGCGCGCGGTATTGCGCATCCGTCTGCGCCACTCTGTCCGCGAAGGCGCCCTGCGGTTTGTAATCCGCCGGTATATCGCCGGTTTTCGCGGCCATGTTTAAAGTGCGCGAAAGCAGATTGCCCAAATCATTTGCCAAATCGGCGTTAAAGCGTTTTTTGAAGGCGTCAAGGCTGAAGTCCCCGTCGCCGCCGAAGGGTACCTCTCTCAGTAAAAAATAGCGCAGCGGGTCCACGCCGTATTTTTGCGTGATATCGCGCGGGTCAATAAAATTACCGAGTGTTTTGGACATTTTTTCGCCCTCAATAGTCCACCAGCCGTGGGCAAAGCATTTTGCCGGCAAAGCGACGCCGGCCGCCATAAGCACCGCGGGCCATATAACCGCGTGAAAGCGGAAAATTTCCTTGCCTATCAGGTGCACGTCAGCAGGCCATATTTCGTCAAAGTTTACCCCGCAGTCCGCGCCGGTTTCAATGCCAAGTTTTTTGCCGTAGCCGATTGCGGAAATATAATTTATAAGCGCGTCAAACCACACGTATATTGTGTGGCCCGCGTCGCCCGGGAAGGGCACGCCCCACTTTACTTTTGTGCGCGTTACGGATAAATCCCTCAGGCCGGCTTTGACGAAGGAAGTAATTTCCGTCCCGCGGGATTTGGGGCTGAGGAAATCGGGGTTCTGCGCGTAAAATTTAAGCAGCCTGTCCTGATAGGCGGAGAGTTTGAAAAAATAAGTCTCCTCTTCCACAAGTTCAACGGGGCGTTTGTGCACGGGGCAGCAGTCGCCCGGCAGGAGCTCGCTGTCGTCAAAATAAGCCTCGCACGACGTGCAGTATTTGCCGCTGTATTTGCCTTTGTAAATATCGCCCTTTTTGAGAAGGATTGCAAAAATTTCCTGCACGACGCGCTCGTGGCGCGGGTCGGTGGTGCGGATAAAGCCGTCGTATTTTATATCCAGCGCTTCCCAAAGGGCTTTAAATTTCGCTACCATTTTATCGGTCCATTCCTGCGGGCTCACGCCGGCGGCCGCGGCTGATTTGGCGATATTTGCGCCGTGCTCGTCCGTGCCGGTAAGGAAAAAGACATCCCCGCCGCAGGCCCTTTTGTAGCGCGCCATGACGTCGGCTGCTATGGTGGTGTAGGCGTGGCCGATGTGCGGCTCGGCATTGAGATAATAGATAGGCGTGGTTATATAAAATTTCTTGGGCATTATTTATGACTCCTGTTTTATCCGTCGTTGCTTAAGGCCCTGCGGAACGGACTTTTGCAATGATGACTTATTATAATTTTACAATTTTATTACGCGGCCCGCGGGCGTCAGCGCAGTTCAACGCCGCAGTCCGCCGCGGACATCAGCGCGGCTTCCAGCGCGAGCGCGGGCGAAGTAT
>JAISDW010000106.1 GCA_031264445.1 Elusimicrobiota bacterium | reverse complement strand
CATTATTATAATGCTCCTTAAATCTAAATGCTTTTCATATATCATATACAATAATATGAAAACCAACAAGGGCCATAAGTCCTATATGCATACCAGTCTTTGGTCCTACCTTTTTTATAACTGACTAAGGTTAGGAATACATAATATTTTTTAAAGATTATAAAGACACCGCACAGTAACAGAACTAAATTTAAGGCAGAAATCAAATAAATCCAGCGCCACTATGAAAAACGATCCGATATTTAGAGGGAATTTTCCTTATTTCTTTCGGAACTCAGACAAAGCTATAGCATTTCTTCTCTAATTTTTGTATATTGTACACAAACTAAAAATTTAAGAGGTGTCAGATTATTATGGCAAACGAAATCAAATTTTCCACCGCGGGTTTCCGCGGTATGACCGCGGAAACCGTTACCGCGCAGAGCATGCAGCGCCTTTCCATCGCGATAGCGGAGCATATCTTTACCAACCCTTATTACGGCTTTGAAGGTACGGGTTATAAAAAACATATCGCCGAGCGCGGCCTGAAATTCAAACGCCCGCTGGTTTTCGTGGGGCATGATACGCGCTTTATGTCCGGCAAGTTTGCGGATATCGTATCCGATATTTTTGCCTCAAAGGGCATAACCGTCAGACGCGCGGTATATCCGCTGCCTACGCCGGTGGCGGAATGGGCCGTGCTCAAAGAAGGCGCCGTAGGCGCGGTGGTAATAACCGCGAGCGAGGCCGGCTACACACAAAACGGCCTTAAATGGATAGCTTATTACGGCGGTATAGCTAATAATGAAATAGTACAGGATATAGAAAAAAACGTGCCTTCCGTTTCCTCATCGCCTAGGGACTTGCCCGAATTCGGGTACCAAAACTCGGCCGTAGGCAGCCAGAACCTGCGCGACGAATATCTGGCGCATCTGGCCGGCATAATAAACGTAAAAGCCCTGAAAAAGGCCGGTTTGAAAATAGGCGCGGACCCGCTTTTTGGCAGCGCGGAAAATTATTTCCGTCAATTCCTGACTTCCTGCGGCGTAAGCGTTGAGGGAATCAACGGCGGCAGCGACGTTTTGTTCGGCGGCAAAGTGCCTAATGCCGGGCCCGAGGCGCTTAAAGATTTAAGCGCGCTGGTAGTCAAAAAGAAACTGCACCTCGGCATAGCGTGCAACAGCGACTGCGATAAATTCGGCATCATCGGCCCCGACGGGGACTGGATATCCCCCAACCAAATAGCGCCCGTTATTCTGGAGCATATTATAAAAAACCGCAAGGCTTCGGGCCGCGTGTGCCGCAGCATTATAACCACTAATCTTATAGACGAAGTCGCCCGCGCGCACAATATGCCAGTAAGGGAGACGCCCGTCGGCTTCAAATATATCAGCGAGCTTATGATGAGCGGGCAGTATATCTTCGGGGCGGAGGAAAGCGGCGGCATAGCGATATCCAACCACATGCCGGATAAGGACGGCATACTCGCCTGCATGCTGGTGCTTGAAATGCTGGCGGTGGAAGGTAAAAACCTCAAACAAATCTTTAAGGATTTCTACAAAAAATACAATGCTTATTACGATAAAAAAGTAAGCATTCCCAAGCGCGAGATTGAAATAGTCCAGATTATGGAAAAACTGAACCTGAACCCGCCGCTTTCAATAAACAAAACTTCCGTCTGGCGCATAGACCAGACCGACGGTTTTAAATTTATTTTGCGCAACGGCAGCTGGCTGGCCCTGCGGCCTTCCGGCACGGAGCATCTTATAAGAATCTACGCCGAAGCCAAAGACCCCAAAACGCCCGCCGTACTTATAGGCGAGGCGCAAAAAATGATAGAAACGCTTTCATGAACAAAATATAGGAGGATGTATAAATGAAAATAATATCCATAAAAGCCCGCGAAATTTTAGACTCCCGCGGGTTGCCCACAGTGCAGGCCGAAGTTAAACTTGCCGGCGGAGCCGTCGGCATTGCCGCGGTGCCCAGCGGGGCTTCAACAGGCTCGCACGAAGCGGTGGAACTGCGCGACGGCGGCAAAAGATACAACGGCAAAGGCGTCTTAAACGCCGTAAAAAACGTTGCCAAAATAGAAAAAATACTTTTGGGCAAAAACGCCGCCGATATCCGCGCCATAGACGAAGCCATGGCCGCCCTTGACGGCACGCCCAACAAAGGCAAGCTTGGCGCAAATGCGATACTGGCCGTATCAATGGCGGTTTTGCGCGCGGCCGCGACGCAGGCCGGCAAACCGCTTTACCAGTACATAAGGCAGGTTTATAAAATAAAAGAGAAAGATTACCTGCTGCCCGCGCCGATGCTCAATATCATCAACGGCGGCAAACACGCCGACAGCGGCCTTGACGTGCAGGAGTTTATGATAGTCCCCTCCGCCGCGCCGAGCTTTAAGGAAGCCCTGCGCGCCGCGTGCGAGGTTTACCACGCTCTCAAAAAAATCCTGGCAAAGAAAGGCATGGTTACCGCCGTGGGCGACGAAGGCGGTTTTGCGCCCAAAATCGCCAGGCACGAAGACGTAATAAAAACTATACTCGCGGCCGCCAAAGAGGCTGGGTACAAAAATATTTCCCTCGCGCTGGACGCCGCGGCGAGCGAGTTTTTCAAAAACGGTAAATATATTTTTGAGGGCAAAGCCCGCACTGCGGAAGAGATGACCAAAATCTACGCAGGCTGGGCCGCGAAATATCCCCTCGTCTCCACCGAAGACCCGCTGCACGAGGACGACTGGGCCGGCTGGCGCCATTACACTGCAAAACTGGGCAAAAAAATCAATATCGTGGGCGATGATTTATTCGTCACCAACAAAGCCCGGCTGGAGCAGGGCATAAAGCAGAAAGCCGCCAACTCAATACTTATAAAACTGAACCAAATCGGCACCGTGACGGAAACGGTGGATGTTATCGCCGCCGCAAAAGCCGCGGGATATACGTCCATAATATCCCACCGCTCGGGTGAGACTGAGGACGCTTTCATAGCCGATTTGGCCGTCGCCACAAACGCCGGCGCAATCAAAACCGGCGCGCCCTGCCGCAGCGAGCGCACGGCAAAATATAACCGTCTGCTTGTGATAGAAGAAGAATTGGGCAAAGCGGGCAAATACGCAAAAAATAAAGTCTTCAAAAAATGAACAGGCTGTTGAAGTCAAAACGCGCGCTGATACTGGCGGCCGCCGCAATGGCCGCCGTATTGGCGTTCAACGGCAGTTTTTACGGGCTGGTGCATAATCTGCTTACAATCAAAAGGCTCAACAGGGAAAATGCGGAGCTTGACCTTGAATACCAAAAACTTTCCGCCGCGTACGCCAAAATACGCGGCGGCGATACTTCCTACATAGAAGAAGCCGCGCGCGTAAGATACAATATGTCGCACAAAGGCGAGTTTGAGTTCCGCTTCCGCGCCGGCGCGGAGTCAAAATGAAAATACACACCCTCGTCCTGGGCGATATGCTCAACTGTTCCTATATTATTGAAACCGGCGCGCAGGCCCTGCTGGTGGATCCTTCCTGGCAAATGCAGACTATTTATGATTTGCTTGAGCAAAACGGCCTCAAGCCCGCGGCCGCGCTGTTTACGCATGGCCATTACGACCATCTGCACGGCGCGGCGGAACTGTTGGAAAAGTACGGCATAAAAGGTTATATTGAAGAAAGCGATGTGCTGATGTCGGCCCTGCCGGCGCGGCTGCTGCATATTTTTAAAGGCGATTATAAAACAAAACTCGCCGGTCTTGATATTGAATTTTTGCATACTCCCGGGCACAGCCGCGGCTCGGTCTGCATAAAAATCGGGGAGGATTTGTTTACGGGGGATACGCTTTTCCCCGGCGGGTGCGGCCGCGCGGATTTGCCCGGGTCAAACCCCAAAGACCTGCAAAACAGCCTTGAGCGGCTTGCGCATCTGCCGCCGGAAACAAAAGTTTACAGCGGCCACTGCTACGGCCCGGGTGAAAGCGCGCAAACCACCATCGGCCATGAAATAAAAACCAATCCTTTCATTAAACTCGCCTTGCGCTGAAAAATTTGAAATGATCAATAAAACCCTGCAAAGTTTTTCCTTACAGGATAAGGCAGGCGCGAAAGAATTTCTTGGTTTAAAACTTCAACATCATTTGCCGGCAATCTTGACGTTTTTATTATTATTTCCCCGCCGGAATCGGATTTAAAAACGACAATCTTATCAATTATCGGCCGATCCCCTCCAAATATTTGTTCCTGTCTTCTGACGGCCCTGGAATCCATAAGAAATAATGAGGAAAAAGAAAAATCCGGCATGAGCTCTTTAATATAAACGCCTGTTATCCGTTCCCATTTCATTTGGGGGAAACCTTTTACCTCAATAAATTCCGGCGCAAGTTTTATATACGGCGAGCCAAACGCAAAAATATTATTATCGTCGTAAAAATACATATCTTTGCCAATTCGCTTGTTCATTTTCTCTCCTAACAGTAAACAGCCCCGCGAAAAATGCAGGGCTGTTTTACCGGCAGTTTATTTCAATTTCTCTCCGCATTCGGGGCAGAAATTCGGGCTGTCCGCGCCGGCGGGGTGTTTGTGCCCGCATTTGCAGACTTCCTCTGGCTTTTTCACGCCGCATTCGCCGCAGAATTTGCCTGTATTCGCCGCGCCGCATTTGCAAGCCCACACATTCTGGGGATTTGGGGCCGC
>JAISDW010000042.1 GCA_031264445.1 Elusimicrobiota bacterium | reverse complement strand
CTGCGTTCGCCGCCCTCTCCCATCACGAAGGGAGAGGGAAATAGAAATAAAGCTTCTGCCTTAATTCCCCTCCATTGGAGGGCACCGGTATGTACAAAAAGATAAATAAAAACTATAATAGGGATATGAAAAAACTACTCGTTATCGCAGTTGCAGTTTTGTCTTTCGCCGCCTGCAGGCCCGGGGCGGCCCCTTCCTCCGGCGGGGACAGCCTGGCCTTGCCCACGCTTGAGGGGCAGGTTTATAATTTTACCGGCGCGGTAAACCAAAGGCCGGTGGTGATTGCCTCGGTTGCGGGTTTCTGCGGGTATTGCAAAATGATGATACCGCTGCTTGACGAAATGGCCGCCGAGTATAAGGATAAAGACGTTGATTTTGTCCTGGCTTTTGTTGACGACGAGCCCGAAGACCTGCGCGATATCGTAAAGAACCTCAACGTGCAAAACGTTAAGGTCGCCTATAACGGCGCGGATTTTGCGGAGATTATGGAAGTGGACGGCTTTCCGGCGATTTTCCTGATGAATAATGTCGGCGGCGCGCAGAGCATAGACCGCTGGAGCGGATATAGCCCCGAGCATGTTTCCGAAATAAAAGAAAAACTTGACCCGATGTTAAATTAATTAAAAAGCAGTTTATTTGTCTTTGTAAATATGAAGCTCCCCGTGTTTTGCACGGGGAGCTTCATATTTTCCTTTTTTCCCGCCTTTGTGAAAGAGAGAAAACTGTCTAAATTGCCAAATCTCCTTTATTTGCCGATATCTGAGAGCCTGCTTGCGCAAACGAATTGATTTTGGTATATAACTATGTAGGCATATAACTAAAATCACGAGGGCAAACAAATGAATATTGGCAAAAAAGGTTTTACTCTAATTGAATTATTAGTCGTTGTTTTAATTATCGGCATTTTGGCCGCTATCGCTTTGCCGCAATATCAGGTAGCCGTTGAAAAGGCCAGAATACAGCAATATCTTACTACTGCCAGAGCAATTTTTAACGCTCAGGACATGTACTATTTGCAAACGGACGCTTATGCGTATTCAATGGAACTTTTGGATATTTTGCCGCCGCAAGGATTTTCAGTATGCCGCTCACTCCCTCTTGACACAACTTATTACACTAATGGCAAATGGCAATTTGCGGTGACTAAATACGGAGATGTCCTTGCCGGAGCTGTAACCTATGCGTCGGGTTGTGCCGGGCATTCCGCAAAGTCCAGCATATCATTTTATCGTACCGGCGGCGCTGGCAAGGGCATATGTCCTAATACGAAACAATACTGTATAATTTGCGCTTCTGATAATTCTGTCGGAGGAAAAGCCTGCGCCAGCCTCGGCACTTATTTGCCAACGAACGATGGTCTGAAAACATATATACTGAATTAAAGTTTTAAAAGTTTTGGCGCCGATGTAAAAACGGGAACAGATTTTAAATCTGCTCCCGTTGCTTTTTATCTCGCCAAAGCTTCTTTTATCGCTTCGCTCATTGTGGGGTGGGCAAAAACCGTCTCCTCCAGTTTATACGCGGTAAAGCCGGCAAGGATGGCCATCTGCGGGATATGTATCATCTCGCTCGCGCCCGCGCCGACGATTTGCGCGCCTATCACCTTATCAGTCTTTGCGTCGGCGACGATTTGCACAAAACCTTCCGCGGCTTCCTGCGTAAGCGCACGGCCGTTGGCCATGAGGAAAGATTTATAAACTTTTGCTTCAATGCCCTTTGCTTCGGCCTCTTTTTTATTAAGCCCTATTGAAGCCACTTCCGGCCAGGTATAGACGGCCCGGGGTATCATATCATTATCATAAGAAGAAGCGACGCCCATGATATTTTTTGCCGCCGTTTCGCCCTGCGCGTGCGCGGCGTGGGCAAGCAGGCACAGGCCGTTGACGTCGCCCGCGGCGTAAATGTCCGGCGCGGAAGTCTGCATAGTCTGCGGATTGACTTTAATGCCCCTGCGCTCGGGCTTTATGCCGGCCGCGGCAAGGTTAAGGCTTTCCAAATCCACCGCGCGGCCGACGGCGACAAGCACTTCTTCCGCCTCCACCGCGCTGCCGTCGTCCAGCAGAATTTTTTTGACGGGGCCGTCAAAACTTATGTCTTTTGCCGCGCGGCCGGTTTTTATTTCCACGCCGCGCTTTTCAAGCGAAGTTTTCAAAACACGGATTGAGGCTTCGTCCTCGGACGATATTATTGACGGCGCCATTTCTATAATGGAAACTTTGCTGCCAAGCGCGTTGAAGATACACGCAAACTCGCACCCTATCACGCCGCCGCCGATTATGGCCAGCCGCGCGGGCACTTTGTCAAGATTAAAAACGGTTCTGTTATCGCGCAGTTGATCCTGATATTTATCAAAAGGCGGCGGGAAAAATGCTTTAGTGCCGACGGCTATCACGGCCGCGTCAAAAGCTATTTTCTGCCCGTTTACCTGCACTTCGCGCGGGCCGGTAAAACAGGCTTCGCCTTTGATATAATTGATTTTGGCGCGTTTAAACAATCCCAAAAGGCCTTGGCGCAGTTTTTCAATAACGCCGGCGCGGCGCGCCTGGATTTTTTCAAAATCGGGGCTTGCGCGCAGGGCGTCGACCGCGTCATGCGCGACGGCGGAAGAAATGTTTTTTAGCACATGCAAGTCATGGAAGCGGTGCGCCGCGTCCAAAAGGGATTTTGAGGGTATGCACCCGCAGTTCAGGCAGACGCCGCCGGGCTCGTATTTTTCTATTAAAACCACCTCCGCGCCCAGCGCGGCGGCTTTTAGCGCGGCGGGGTATCCGCCCGGGCCCGCGCCTATTACGACGATTTTTTTGGACATATAAAAAAGACCTCCTTTGCGCCGCTATACAATGGCGGCTTTTAAAAAAGTATATAATATTTACATGCCGCAGAAACATACGCACGATGGCCACCGCTCAAGACTGAGGGAGAGATTTGCTTCCTCCGGCCTTGATTCTTTTATGGACCACGAAGTTCTGGAGCTGCTGCTGACTTACACAATTGCGCGCAAGGACACGAAACCGGCCGCGTGGGCTTTAATAAAACGTTTCGGCTCTCTGCGCGGCGTTTTGGACGCAAAAGCCGAAGAGCTGGGCGAAATTGCCGGCCTTGGCGCGCAAAGCGCGGTGTTTTTAAATTTACTACGCGCTCTTATGCGCAGGTATTCCCTTGAACAAACAAAGGAAAATAAAAAAATTGAAAGCCTCGCGGATATAATAGATTTCTGCCGCGCGTCTTTACACGGCTCGGCGGAAGAAATATTTGAAGTTATTTTTTTGACCGCGCGCAATGATTTTATCGGCGCGGAGCGCATTGCGAGCGGCTCTCTGCAAAGCGCGGAGGTTTCGCCGCGCAAAATTATTGAACGCGCTTTAAGCCGCCGCGCCGCCGCGCTGATTTTCGTGCATAATCATCCCTCGGGTGAGCCCGCGCCCTCTCCGCAGGACATAAAACTTACGGAAACGCTTTCGCGCGTGGCCGCGCCGCTGGGCATAATAGTTTTGGACCATATTATAGTTGGCAAAGACAGGTTTTTCAGCATTAAGGCCAATTCTCTCATAGAATATAAAAAGGAGCAGGTATGAAGAAGACGACGCTTCTCAAAGAAGTTTTAAAACATCAGGTATATCCCGCGATGGGCTGCACGGAGCCTGTTTCCGTCTCGCTTTGCGCCGCGCACGCCGCCGCGCAGGCAAAAGGTAAGATTATAAAAGCGGTTTTTGCGGCCGACGCGGGGACTTTTAAAAACGGCCTCGGCGTGCGCATACCCAATACCGCGGGCGAGCGCGGCAACCTGCTGGCCGCTGCGGCCGGCCTGCTGATAGCAAAGCCTTCCCTGGGTATGGAAATACTTAAAGCCTGCACGCCGGCCGTCCTGAAAAAAGCCAAAGAAATGGTTGCAAAAAAAACGGTGCAGATAAAAGCCGTAAATAAAAAAGGCTTTTATATTGAATGCAATTTGCAGACGGATAAAAAAGAACTTATCACCTGCGTAATAAGCGGCAGCCACACAGCCGTGACATTGCTGGAAAAGAACGGCAAAGCCTTAATAAAATCCGCCGCCAAAACCAAAGCGGCCGCGGCGGGCTTTAAAAACAGGCTCGCCGGCGCAACTTTAGAAGATTTAATTAAAGAAGCGCAAAAAGCCGACAAGGCCGACCTTGCCTATATCAAAAAAGGCGCGCTGATGAATATGTCCGCCGCGCGCAGCGGCGCCGCGCTTAAAAAAGTTGGTTATTATCTGCAGCAGCTGGTGGCCAGCGATATGCTGGACAATAATATAGTAAATTCCACAAAAATCCTGGCCGCGCGCGCGGCCGACGCGCGTATGGACGGCCTGCCCATACCCGTAATGAGCAGCGGCGAAAGCGGCAATCAGGGCATAGTGGCGGTACTGGTGCCATGGCACGTCGGCAAGCAAATGCTCGTGGACGAAGATACTATTTTGCGCAGCATCGCGCTTTCGCATCTGCTGAACGGCTATGTCAAATGTTTTACGGGCGGGCTCGCGCCGATTTGCGGCTGCGCCATAGCAGCGGGCGTGGGCGCGTGCGCCGCGCTGGTTTACCAGCAAAACGGCGCGGATATAAAAGGCATAACGCTGGCAATCAACAATATCATAAGCGATATCGGCGGCATGCTGTGCGACGGCGCCAAAAGCGGCTGCGCGCTTAAGGTGGCAAGCTCCGTCGACAGCGCGATGCGCGCCGCTTTTATGGGCATGCGCCACTACGGCATAACCGAGGTGGAAGGCTTTGTCGGCAAAACGGCCGAGCAGACCATACAAAACCTCAGCAAAATATCAAATGTCGGTATGCGCCGCGTGGACAGCTGCATAGTTGACATAATGCAGGATAAAACAAATGCCTGAGGCGCGCCGCCGTCGGCAATTATGCATATTTCAATAATACTCGCCAGGCCGCGCAACCCGCAGAATATCGGCGCGGCCGCGCGCGCTATGGCAAATTTTGGTTTAAACGATTTACGCATTGTATCGCCTCACCCGCCGGTGTGGGAGGAAGTGCGCACGGCGGTGCACGCGGGCGAGCTTATAAAGAATGCAAAAATTTTCCCCACGCTGGCGGCTGCGCTGCACGACGCTGATTTTATATTGGCCACAACCGCGCTGCAAAACCGCCGCGTAAGCCGCCAAATAATCAGCCTGCCCGACGTTTCTGGCATTTTGGAAGAACATAAAAACTGCAATACGGCCATAGTCTTCGGGCCGGAAAAGACCGGCCTTACCGCGGACGAAATCGCGCTGGCGGATGCCGTTTTAAATATCCCTACCGCAAGCAAAACGCCGTCAATCAATCTGGCGCAGGCCGTGGTTTTGTGCTGCTATGAAATAAGCAAAAATAAAATGCCCGCGCGCAAAAACGCGCGCGGGAAAGAAGCAAAAGAAGCGGATTTTAAATCCAAGCAAATGGTTATTGATAATTTCCAAAAGCTGCTTGACGGGCTTGGCCTGCCGCCGACGCTAAACCGCCGCGTCAGGCAGGAACGCCTGCTTGACCTTCGTTCTAAAACGCGCCTCAGCAAAGAAAATATTTTCTTCCTCAACAGCCTGATAAACAGAATTATGAAGAAGCTGGGTTAGATTGGCTGCTCACGCACAAGGGGATATGGCATAGTTCAGTTACTGCGTGGACTGCTTTATAAAGCCTATGGCCCACAGCCACCGTGGCTACTAGCAAGTGCAAGTACCGACCTTCTCCCCAGAAGACTTCCCTTTACATGCGTCTGTACAACTCGTACTATTTTGACCACTATTTCTGTCCAAAAGCCTCCCGAGAGCAGCTATCTGTTCTGGCGTAAGCTTGTCCTTTTTCACATCACTATAGAACTTATCTTGCCACGATGTTTTATCCGCGCCTGCCCATTGTTTTAACTTCGCATCAAACAAATTCATGCCAATATTCAATCCCTGCTTGCCGAGCTCTGTCCAAAAACATTTCCCAGCCCATCCGCCTTCTGCTGTAAACCAGCCGTCGCAGCCTTCCTCAGGCGTATCCTTGTCGCGTTTATCGTCCAATGTCTTCTTTAAATTGCCCCGGCCATCTACACTATTGGGACGGCCGCCAGAGTCCATACCAAGTTCCGCCGCCGCTGCCGAGATTAAGCTGGCTTTTGCTCAGGCTGCCCTTCTGCGTCGGCGTTATAAGCCTGCCCGCAGAACTGCGCATAGTGGGCCTTGAAGCACGCGCAGTGGACGCGGCTTTTGCC
>JAISDW010000012.1 GCA_031264445.1 Elusimicrobiota bacterium | reverse complement strand
TGATAGCCGCAGATAACCCTGCTCTGCCCGACTTCATAACCTCTGCCGAGGATTTCATTCTGCCTTGCGGGATTTACTTCGGCAAGTACAAGCGCCTCCGCCCAGCCGATTGAAGTATGGCCGGAAGGGTAAGAGCCGTTTTTTGATAAAGTTTCCTCATCTTACGGCCGGCAGGTAGGCTCGCCGAAGAAAGCAAAAGGCCTTATGCGCATATAGGTCTGTTTGGCGCTTCTTGTCGCCAGATCACCGGCGTCTTCTATCATATTAGTTAATAATTTATATATTTCCGGTGTTGTTGTTTTTGTGATTTGCACGCCGAATGCTTCTGAAAACGCTTGTGCCAGCCCGTCTCCGGCAAGGCCGGCGTCTCTGTAAGCCTGCTCGCCTCTTGGTGTTTTTCTTAAAAGCTTGCCTTTATCGTATTGCGCCTTATCGTTTAAAAAAGAAATACTATCCACCGCCGGCGGCTGGGGCAGCAGTTTATAGCTGTCGGCGACTTCGTCAATCCTTAAGAAATACAAATCAGGCTTGGTTCTTACGTCGTCAGCGGCAAATGCGCAGACGGCATACAGGCCGGCAAACGCGGATATCAACGCCAGTGTTTTTATTTTCATAACAGCTCCTTTTCTTTCATTTTACCTTCACAAAAAAGTTTTACGCAGCGCGGGTATAATTTATGCTCCCGCTCAAGCACGCACGCGGCTAAGGTTTGCGGATTGTCCTCCGGCAGCACGGGCACTTTATCCTGTGCAATAATTGCGCCCTTGTCATAATCTTCATTTACAAAATGCACTGTGGCGCCGCTTTCTATTGCGCCGCTTTTTATAACGGCTTCGTGCACATGATGCCCATACATTCCTTTGCCGCCGAATTTCGGCAAAAGCGCGGGGTGAATGTTCATAACGGGGCAAATTTTCAAAATTTCCGCGGGTATCTTTTTAAGATAACCGGCAAGACAAATTAAATCCGGATTAATATTTTGCAATACTTCCAGTAAATCCCTCCCGCCTTCGGCGACTCTCCCTTTACAAAAGTGAGAAAACTGCACGCCATCCTTCTTTTCTTTTTCCCTCGCCCCTTGTGGGAGAGGGCAGGGTGAGGGGTGCTGCTCTATCAAAACCGGTATATCAAATTTTTTTGCCTTTTCTATCGCGCCAATTCCTGCTTTTCCCGCAACCAATAAAATAATTTTGCCGTCAATATAACCGCTTTTGCAAGCCTCTGCTAAAGCCTCAAAATTACTCCCCCCGCCGCTGGCAAAAATTATTATTTTTTTCATACTCACATTGTTAATATTGAAATAAGAAAATAAAGAAAAAATAATGATAGCAAACTCCAAGTAAGCACTCTTCTTGCCTTTTTATTTTTTGAAGCTATAAATTTTTTGTTCAACAAGAAAATTTCTATTGTTACTACAACAGAAAATAAAATTGATAATACTGCTGAAAATATCCCATATACCATATGGGCAGTTGGATATTCACTATGGGATATCATTTGTAAGTATAGCTCAAATATAACAGGCGGCAGAAAAAATCTTCCTAAATATCCCAATATTGAAAAAAATACAAAGAAAAACATTATAAATAGCGGGGAATAAAGCAATATTTGTAGACATATATTTAATATTTTTTTCATAATAAACCTACGAAAGAAAGGATAAAAAATATCAAGCCTGCCCCAATTACAACAAACGGAATTAGAAGAAGTATGAACAGGATCAAATTCCGTTTATTTTTACCTCTGCGGTATAGTTCCAAAGGCAGCAATATTATAGATACCAAAAAAATAAATAAACAAGCGGTGTCCAATAAAACATATTTCGGTGATTGCGACGCATACCTTAATATTATAAGGCCTGCTAAAGAGACAACCACTAAAAATACAAGTATATTTTTTTTCATTATTAGCCGATCCTATTTCAAAATAACTTTCTGTCCGCCTTTGGCAATATGCCCGACTTCAAGTAGTTCCGGTAATATTTTTTTGGCGGCGGCAACGACATCTTTTTTGACGCAGATTACCATACCTAAACCCATATTGAAAGTATCAAACATTTCCTTGTCGCCTACTCTGCCTTTCTTTTGCAGCGTTTTCATTATCGCCGGCACCTTCCATGCAGAGGTATTTAAAACCGCGTCCACGCCTTTGGGCAAAAAGCGCGGCACATTGCCGGGCAGGCCGCTGCCCGTGATATGAGCCATGCCCAAAATTTCCTTTTTCTGTTTTGCAAGTCCTTCTTTTAATTTTAAAATATCTTTGACATAAATGCGCGTCGGCGTTATCAGCTGTTTGGCGTATTTTTTAAGCTCTTTGCCGAAAACCGCGCGCACCAGCGAATAACCGTTTGAGTGGAATCCCGACGACGGCAGCCCCAGCAAAACATCGCCAGCTTTGATTTTGCGGCCGTCAATAATATCGCTGTTTTTTACCATGCCGACGGAAAAGCCGGCCAAATCATATTCGCCTTTTTGGTAAAAACCGGGCATTTCCGCCGTCTCGCCGCCGATAAGCACGCTGTTGCCCTGCCGGCAGCCTTCCAGAATGCCGGCGATAATTTTTTTGCCCGCGTTTAAATCAAGTTTGCCTGTTGCATAATAATC
>JAISDW010000100.1 GCA_031264445.1 Elusimicrobiota bacterium | reverse complement strand
TCGTTCGCGTTTTTTGCAAGCGGGATAAGCTCCAGAACTTCGCCTATGCCGCGCTTTTTGAGCGTGGTTTTATTTTTTATTTCATTAATTCCGCATACAAAAACCAGCCGCTTTTTATAACTGCGCGCCAGCGCGCATACGAGCTGCGGCGCTTTGCCGTAAAATGTTTGAGCGTCAAGTTTCCCCTCGGCGGTGATAACGATGTCGCAGCCCCTTACGGCCTGCGCCGCGCCGAGTTTCTTGAAAATAAAAGGCCCGCCTTTCAACAGCCGCGCGTCCAAAAATCCGCGCAGCCCCGCCGCAATCGCCCCCGCCGCGCCGCAGCGCGGTTTATTTATGTTTTTGCCCAAATCGCGTTTGACAACAACGGCTAAATTCTTCAACCCGCGCTCCATCACGCGCACGTCAGCGGGTGTTGCGCCCTTCTGCGGCCCGTAAACGCGGGCAGAGCCTTTCGGGCCGAGCAGCGGGTTTTCAACGTCGCTGAGGCCGCAGAACCTGAGGTTTTTTAGCATTTGCGGCCCGCCCTTGATTCGCGCAAGTTTCAAAAGGCCCGCCGCGCCGCGCGGGATTTGGCGGCCTTTATCGTCAAGAAGTTTAAAACCCAGCGCGGCGGCCATGCCCGCACCGCCGTCATTGCAGCCAACGCCGCCAAGGCCTATATAAAAAATTTTCGCGCCTTTTTTTGCGGCGGCTTTTATCACAAAGCCTACGCCGGCGGAAGTCGCCTCCAGCGGGGCCAGCCCGCTTTTTTTCAAGCCGGCCAGTCCGCAGATTTTGGCGGTTTCAATAATGCAGGTTTTTTTGTCCGGCAGGATAAGATATGGCGCTTTTTTGATTTTGTGGGCCGCGCCCGGCGCGGGAATTTTGTATTCTTTGCATTGCGGATAAGCGGTTTTAAAGACTTCTATTAGCCCGTCCCCGCCGTCGGCAACGGGTAATGCTTTTATATGTGCGCGGTTTTTAAGCGCGTCGCGCGCCGCAATACAAAACCCGCCGGCCGAAAGGCTGCCTTTGAGAGAGTTGGGCATTAAAAGAATTTTTTTCATATAAATTGTTTATTATCATTTTTAATTTTATCATTTTATAAGACGAAAAAATTTGAAGCAAAATTAAAATTATTTAGTATAATAATTTTGCGATAAAAAACAGTCAGGAGGCAGCAGATGAAGAAGGTATTAATAGTAGTTTTTGTTGTAATATCGTTGATATTGGTTGCACGGTTGTTCCGCAGTTCTATGTATTCGCCGCAGTACTACAAGGCGGTGGCAACAAACGAAGCCAACGAGGCTTTTTCCGCGCTTGGTTCTTTGGAAGCTTCTCTTGTCAGATATATGCTGGATAATAATGGCGACTGCTCCGCCGCTGCGCTTAATTCATTAGATATAGATATTCCACCGTCGCAAAATTATTCTTTTGCCATTGATCAAAAAAATTGTGCGGTTACTGCAACAAGGCTTACGGGTAAGGCCTCCGGCACGGTATTCACTAAATACGCTTATGGCGATAAAATATCCTGTTCCGGGGATAATGCTCTTTGCGCAGCCGCCGAAGCAAGAAATCTGCGGAATTAAAAAAACCAGCTGGCTTTCAGCAGGGCGAAAATATTTGTTTTGCGGCTGCCTTCCAAATCGCCGCCGTAGGGTACGTAATGCGCGCGCAGTTCAAAGCCGATATTTATATCCTGCACGGAGCGTTCCACCCCGATGCCGCCCATTGCCGCGACGGAGGTTGAACTTACGGAATCCGTTTGCGCCGTCACCCACTCTTCAATGTTGTTGACTATCACCTTGACCGCATTATTTTTATCAAGACTAAGAAAACTGCCGCCGCCGCCGGCCAGCATATAAAAGCGCGTTTTGCTCTTCGGGTTGAAATAATAATTGAGCAGCAAATCAAGGTTTATAATTTGGCCGGTTACTTTCATTTCATGCTTGTCAGGCACAATTATAGCGTATTTTTTTGGGATAAGGCCGAAGGACAAATTGGCGCCGGCCCATAAATGCGTGCCCAGCCTGTGGCGGTATTCCACGCCGAAGGCCATCGCATTGCCGCCAAGATCGGCCTCTTGAATTTGAGCGCTCGGATCGTCGCTCAAATTGCCGAGTTTGAGTTTTGTATTTACCGCGCCAGCGCTGACGGCCACATAGTTGTCGGCTTTATCTTTCACTTTATCCTGCTCAACGGTTTCCTCTTCTTCAGGCGCGGGCGGCGCAGGTTCCGCCGGCGCGGCGTTCTCTTTGATTTCCTGCCCCTGGAAAGTATTGAGGTGATAATTATAAGCCTGCTGCGCTTCCACCACGGCGGGTTTTGAGGGGAAGGCCTTTTCCAAATCAGGGTCAAAAGACAGGCCGGAAGTTGAAAGCGTGCCGCCGGCGGCTACCTCGGCCGCGGTTATGGGCGAAGCCGCTGCGTCGGGCATGGCCTTCATAGCTTCCTGCTCAAGTTCTATTTTCTTTTCAACGTATTTTTTTTGCTTTTCGGCTTCGCCGTAGTCGTAAATTTCCATTGAGGCGATTTGCGCCACGTCCAGGTTGACAATGCCGTTGTCGGTCTTGAGCGTAAGGTTAAATTCGTCCATATCCATAACCGTGCCGACAAATTCACCGCCGCCTTTCATAAGGACGCGGTGCAAATCCGGCATGATGGAGTCAACTTCGCGCTGGTTTATGGCAATTGTGCCGTAGTCCGTCTGCACGCTGATGACGTATTCCGTCTGCCCCACGATTGAGCCGTTTATTATCACGCCGTTTTTAAGTTTGACGGCCTCGGCCCGCGCGGCCGCGCACAGAAAGATAAAAATGGATATGGAAAGTATAAATTTTTTCATGCCCGCTGATGTCCGCCCCTCTCCCCGCTGCGGGGAGAGGAGGTGAAAGACAAACCTATTTATTGCAGCCGTTATATACGGCGTGTTTGATTTTTTTGAGTACTTTAAGCGCGCGCGCCACGGTAAGCATAACCAGCGCGTAAAAGCCGTAGGTCAGTATAAACTGTACGGAAGCGATTAAAGCGTCGCCCTTGGGCGCGTTATCCTTGAAGACAACGTACCAAATCATCGCCAATATGTAAACGAGATAAAGCACCAGCAGCGCGGCCAGCGATTTGTAGATTAAGGACAGCCCCTTAAGGCCGGTTATTCTGTGCCACAAATTGCATTTGTGTTTGCAGCAGCAATTATCCTTTTGCGAGGATTGGGTTATTTCTTTGTTTTCCTGTTCTGACATTTTCATATCTCCTTTGTATTTGCCGTAGTCTCCGCCGGATTTTGCCGCGCGGCGGTTGCCGCCGCTTCTGACAAAAGATCCTGCGCGTGGCGGTGCCCCGCCGACGCTTTGCCCGCGGCTCCCATCATTTTGGCGATTTCCAAAATCCTTTCTCCGGTGCCGAGCGGCGTAACTTTGACTTCCGTATTATTATCCTTTACAAATTTGCCCACGCTGAAGTGGATATCCCCGTAAGCCGCCACCTGCGGCAGATGCGTGACGCATAAAACCTGGCGGCCCGCGCTTAAGGCTTTGAGCTTGCGGCCCACAAGTTTGCCCGTCTGCCCGCTGATGCCTGCGTCAATTTCGTCAAATACGGCGACGGGCGTACCGTTGTTGAGCACGGTTTTAAGTCCCAGCATAAGCCTTGATATTTCCCCGCCGCTGGCTACGCTGCGCAGCGGCCGCAGGGAACTGCCCGGGTTAGGGGAAAACAAAAATTCAACGCTGTCCGCGCCCTTGGGGCCGATATCCGCGCTGCGCTCCAGCGCGGCTTCAAAGCGTACCTGCGCAAAACCCAGCGGGGCGACTTCCGCCGCCACAAGCGCGCCCAGCTTGCGCGCGGCCTTTTGGCGCGCGGCGCAGAGGCCTTCACTTAAGGATAGAAGTTTTTTATGCACATTTGCAAGGGCGGCTTCAAATTCTTGCGAGCTTTGCTCGCTGCCGGCCAGATCCGCAATGCGCTTTTTCAGGTCTTGCGCGGTATTAAGCACGTCTTCCAGCGCGGGGCCGTATTTGAGCTTGATTTTACGCAAAGCGTCCTGACGCGAAAGCATATCGTCCAACGCCTGCTGGTCGGCCTCGGTATTATCGTGATAAGCGCGCAGCAGGCGGGCCGTCTCCTGCGTTATGGCCAGCGCGGAAGCAAGCTCGCTTTCGGCGGCCGCCAGCGTGTAATCCACCCCCGCCATATCGCCCAGCGTATGCGAGGCTTTTGAAAGCAGCGCGGCCGCGCTGCCTTCCATGCCGGCCAGAAGTTCATAGGAGGAGGAAGCCTGCTCTTTAAGTTTTGCCGCGTGTTTGAGGCGCGGCAAAGCGGCTTCTATCTGGGTGTCTTCGTCCGGCTTCGGGGAAAGTTTTTCAATTTCTTCCAGCTGGTATTTGTAAAGTTCAAGCGCGCTTTCGCGCTCCTGGCGCGACATCTGCGCGGCGGCTATTTTGGCTTTAATATCCCGCTCTTCGTCATAAACGGCGCGGAAGGTTTTTAAGTCTTTTTCAAGGCCGGCAAAATCGTCCAGAATATCCAGATGCGCGGCGGGTTTAAAAAGCGTTTGATGCTCGTGCTGGCCGTGGAAGTCCGCCAGAATATCGCCGAGCGCGGCCAAATCCGCCATAAGGACGTGTGCGTCGTTTATCCACGCGCGGCTTTTGCCTTTACGGTCAAGCTCGCGCTTAATGCAGAAATCCGCGCCGGTTATTTTGTATTTCTGCGCGAGCGCGGCCGGCAAATCGGCGGTTTCAAAAACCGCGCTGACCGACATTTTCTGCGCGCCGCGCCGTATGAGCCCCGCGTCGCCGCGCGCGCCTAGCGCAAAGCCCAGCGCTTCTATAACTATTGATTTGCCGGCGCCCGTTTCCCCCGTGAAAACATTAAGCCCGGGCCCCAGGCCGAGCTGCAGCGCGGATATTATGGCAAAATCGTTTATGGCGACGGATTTAAGCATCAGCGGCTGCCCCATTTAAGTTTTGAAGTCAGTACGTCAAAAAAATTATAACCGCCCGCGTAAAGCGTTACGGCGCGCGCGGCGTGGCGCGATATGTAAACCTCGTCCTCTTTTTTCAGGCGGAAGTTCAGCTGCCCGTCCACGCTGAGCATGGCGTCCTGCGCGTCTGCGCGGCGCGCCGGCTTAATCTTTATCGCTTTTTCGGCAGGCAGCGCCAGCGGCCGCTGCGTAAGCGTATGCGGGCATATGGCGGTTATTATAAAAATATCCAACGCCGGATGCGCCACCGGCCCGCCCGCCGCCAGATTATAAGCGGTGGAGCCCGTGGGCGAGGCTATTATAACGCCGTCGCCGAAATATTCTTTTAGCTTCACGCCGCCGTAAGAAAGATTGAGCGCCGTTGCGCGGGGCCCGTTCGCTTTTATTACGCATTCATTAAGCGCGGGCTGGCGGAAAACCTGCCTCGCGCCGCGCCGCACGCGCACGTCAAGCATAAGCCTGGGGATTTGCAGAGCTTTGCCGCTTTGCAGCGTTTTTAGCAGGCGTTTGGAGCCGCCGGCGGCCTCCGCCGCGGATAAAAAACCCAGAGACCCGCCGTTAATGCCCATTATTTTTACCCCGCGCAGCGCGGCCGCGCGCGCGGCTTTGAGCAGCGTGCCGTCCCCGCCTAGCGAAAAAATTATATCGGTGCCCGTTTTTATATCACGCGGCGCGAAATCCGTCTTAAGCGTATAATATTTTACGCCCGCGGCTTTAAGCGCGGCGCTCAGATTTTTATGCGCTTTGACGCTTTGCGGTTTGGCTTCGTTAAAGAAAAGCGCGGCGGTTTGGATGTCCATAGAATAATTCTATCAAAATAATATAGAATAGAGATATGAAAAACTTTGCAGAAAAACTGCTTTTTTGCTTTATTTTAACAGCTTCCGCCGTCGTTTGTGCGGGCGCGGGGGAAACCGCCCTCATCGTGAAACAGGAAGGGCGTAAGGTTTATATGGATATTTCTGAGCTTAAAACCAAACCGTGGGAAGGCGTACAGTTCCGCATAACGGAAAAGGGCGCGGACATTATTAACCCCAAAACCGGCAAAAATCTGGGTAAAGAAATCCTTAAACGGCATACGGGCCGTATAGACTATGCGGAAGAGGCTTTTGCCGCCGGTCAGCTTGACGAGCCGCAGCCGCCGGCAGTACTCGGCCTTGAGGCGGAGTTTATTTTGCCGGCCGAAGCCGCGCGGTCCGCCGACGCTTTCCCCTCTGAGCAGACCGACGGGGAAACGCGCGTGCTGCCGCTTTGGAAGAGCGACCCCGTTGAAGGCGAAGCCGTTGCCGCGGCCGCCGCAAATATCACTGGCGCCGGCGCGGAGCTTGCGCTTGTCCTGGGCGGCAATACCATAAATATTTACACGCTCGCGGATAATAAGCTGAAAAAAATTCTTACCGCACCCGTCAATCCTTTGCGTAAAATAATCGCGCTGGACGCGGCCGACGTAAAAGGCACCGGCCGTGCGCAGATTTTCGCTACGGTTTATGACGCTTCTTCGGAGCGGTTTTCAACTTTGGTTTATGAATACGACGACGGCAAACTGCGCCAGAGCGATACTATAAAAGGTATGGTTAAAGGCATAGCGCCGGGTAACGGTCCGCGCGTGCTTTATGCGCAGGATATAACCCCGGCCTCCGGCAAGTTTACGCGCAGCGCGCCAGCCAGGCTGCTTTACGACGGCAAAAAATTTACGCGCGGGGATAAACTGACCGCTTATAAATTTGACAGCGTTTTCGGCTTTAATACAGCCGACTTCCGCCATGACGGCAGGCAGAACGTAATTTTCACCGCGCCAAACCGCCGTTTGCGCATACAGTTTGAAAAGAGGGGCCGTTTTATAGAATCCCCGTCGGATATTGATTTTGCCTCCACGCCCGTGCGCGTGAAATTTAAAAACGGCGTTGAGCGGCTGCCAGTTTCGCTGGCTTTATTCAAAGACGGCGATGATAATACAATAATAGCCGGCATAGAAAATCAGGCGAAACTGGGCATACTGGCGGATACCTTCGGCTCGTACCAGAGCGCAAGGCTTTATTTTTTGAAGTGGACTGGCGGCGGCCTTGCCAGATACGCGCGCGCCGATATTGACGGCGCGGTTTACGATATCGTGCAGGCGCCGCTGGGTGGTTACGGCGGCGTGATTATAGTGCCTTCAGTTTCAACCGCGGGATATACCACCATATCGCTTTTTAAGGCTTATTAACGGAGAAAGTATGAACGCGTGCAATGCGGATAATGAAGAAGCCGTCGGGGTTTTGGACTGCGGCTTTGTAAAACTGGTTGATTTTATGGGCGGCGATTTGCGGGCCCTGAGCTCCGCGCGCGTGACCTTCGGCAGCGTAAGCAAAGGCGAAGAAAAAGACAAAATGCTGCTGAAATATCTGATAGAAAACGCGCACCACACGCCTTTTGAGCACTGCGTTTTCCAGTTCCACATAAAATGTCCTATTTTTGTCGCCAGGCAGTGGATGCGCCACCGCATCTGTTCTTATAATGAGGTCAGCGCGCGCTATACTGAAGTTAAGGACGAGTTTTATACTCCGGCGGAATTCCGCGTGCAGGACAGAAATAATAAACAGGGCTCGCTCGCGGGCAAAGATTTGGATAACGGCGCGCTGCTGAAAATTTACGAAGAAAGCGTCAAAGCAAGTTACGCCGCTTACCAGAAGCTGCTGGAAGCCGGCGTCGCGCGCGAAATGGCGCGTGGCATTTTGCCCGTAGCGCAGTATACGCAATTTTACTGGACTATAAACGCGCGCAGCCTCATGAATTTTATCACTCTGCGCGCAGA
Organism: Elusimicrobiota bacterium; assembly: GCA_031264445.1. Classification (GTDB taxonomy): domain Bacteria; phylum Elusimicrobiota; class Elusimicrobia; order Elusimicrobiales; family Elusimicrobiaceae; genus Proelusimicrobium. The sequence goes on along the minus strand of JAISDW010000100.1, from coordinate 12,113 downwards.
CGGCCACGCTCAGTATGAAATCCGCGTTTACGCGGAAGCCATTGCGCGGATTTTCAAACAAAAAATGCCGTGGACTTATGAAGCTTTTATGTTGTTGCAAAACAAAAAATAAAGCAGTCAGGGAGAATTTTTTATGCGCGTACTCGGCATGATTATGGCCGGCGGGAAGGGGGAGCGCCTGTTCCCGCTGACGAAAGAGCGTTCCAAACCGGCGGTGCCATTCGGCGGCAAGTACAGGATTATAGATTTTGTACTTTCAAATTTCGTCAATTCAAATATTTTTTCCTCTTATATTCTGGTGCAGTATTTGTCGCAGTCGCTCATTGAATATTTAAGGACAAGCTGGTCCACCAGGGGTATTATTAAGGATCACTTTTTAACCGTAGTGCCGCCGCAGATGCGCCTGGGCGAAATCTGGTACCGCGGTACGGCGGATTCAATAAGGCAGAATATAAGTTTAATAAATGATTTCGGGCCGGATTTGGTCGCCATCTTCGGCGCGGACCATATTTACAGAATGGATATCGGTCGCATGATAGACTGCCATATTAAAAATAAAGCCGATATCACCGTTGCCGCCAATGTCGTGCCGCTCAAAGAGGCGTCTTCCTTCGGCATTATGGCGGTAAACGATTCCAACCGCATAATCAGCTTTGACGAAAAACCGGCCGCGCCCAAGCCCGTGCCCGGCAATCCCGATTTTGCCTACGCATCAATGGGCAATTATATTTTTGACAAAAACGTGCTGCTTAAAATCCTGCAGCAGAAGTACTGCGACGTGCCTTCGCTTGACTTCGGCAAAAACATTCTCCCGGAAGTTCTAAAAACGCACAGGACTTTCGCTTATGACTTCGCCTCCGACAAACTGCGCGGCATAAAAGATTACGAGGAGCAGGGCTACTGGCGCGACGTCGGCACCATAGAATCCTACTGGCAGACCAATATGGATTTGCTGGGCGAAAAGCCCAGGTTTGACTTAAATAATCCTTACTGGCCCATAAATACTTCCGTGCACAATATGCCGCCGACGGCGTATATCGGCGGCAGCATAGAGCGCAGCATGCTCAGCAATGGCTGCATAATACACCCCAAATCGCTTATACGCAACTGCGTGCTGGCCAGTAATGTCGTCGTTATGGAAGGCGCCGTGGTGGAAGACAGTATTATAATGGACTCCTGCTCCATAGGCAAAAACTCGCGCATAAAGAAATCAATTATTGACCGTTTTAATACTATCCCCGACGGCAGCGAAATAGGCATCAGCAAAGAGGACGACGCGCAAAGATATTTTATAGACCCTTCCGGCATAGCGGTAATCCCGCGCGGCCGGGCGAAATTCCTGTGAAAGTAAATATTTTTTACGAAACGCCGCTGCCAAAATATTACCGCGCCGGCGCAAAGTACAGGGCGGCCGCGCTTAAGGCTTTGGGCAAAAACGCGCGGCGCGCGGGCGGGCTTAATTTAATAATCGTCGGCGCGCGCGAAATGCGGCGCATAAACAAAAATTTTTTAGGGCATGATTATACGACGGACGTCATAGCTTTCGGCTATCCTTACGCGGTCGCGGGCGGGCCTTACGGCGATATTTTTATCTGTTTCGCGCAGGCAAAAAAACAGGCCGCGCGGCTGGGCCACGGGGCCTTGTTTGAAATGCTTACGCTAGCCGCGCACGGCGCGCTGCATTTAGCGGGTTGGGACGACAATACTGATAAACTCCGCGCGGCGATGAACAAAAAAGCCGAGCAAATCGCAAAATCGCTGCTGTAAATATCTATTGTTTAATGTAAAGCGTAAGCAGTCCAGTCGTTAAATTTTGCGGTATGCGGCCTAGCATTTGAAAGAATTAGGCCGCATAATATTTTTATAAGAACGACGCATTATTGCCATGCCCAGTCCTGAGCTCCAATTTTTCTCCCCAAAGAATCGCATACTTTGGCGGCAATTTTATCAGACGCATTATCAATTCTGCACCTGCTTAGATTAGTTTTGGGCGGTACATTTCCTTTATCTAAAGTGTCTCTATATACTATTCTTCCCCATGATATATAGCCGGTATAAAAGTTGGGGCTATATATGCCTATAATCTCACTAACGCCTCCATTATTCACATGCTGATACGCAGTTTTATTATTTTTACAAACTAAATCAACACCTTTACCGTTACTTACACTCGCCCTCACATCCGCTTCCAAGGTACATCCGGATATACTAATGTCCAATTTGCCTAAGTCGGGTGTGTATTCTCCGTTTATCATATAATATGTTTCTTCCGCTTGTTTTAATGTCCTGACATTTTGTATTACGGTTGACAGTTGAGATTTTAATACGACAACCTGATATTGCGGCAAAGCAATAGCGGCAAGTATGCCGATGATTAAAACAACAACCAATAATTCAATCAGAGTAAAAGCCTTTTTGTTGAGATACATTGGAGCCTCCTATTGAAATAAAATATATTTTCTTTAATTTTATATCAAATAAGAAGCCGGATTTGCAAATTTTTAGTTTAGGGTTTGCTTGGTTGGGATATTGTGATGCGGGCAGGCCGTATGGCGGTATTTTTATTCACAATGGCGTATTTAAAGGCAGGGCATTATCTTTAATCGTAATTGTGGAAGACGCAATAGATATTTTGTTTGTCATTCCCGAAGGTAGTAATCGGGAATCTGAAAAAGGCCGGATGCCCGATAAAGACATTCGGGCATGACAACGGAGAAACGGATTACTTTAAAGCATGGAATTGCCCTTCGCACGGATATCTGCCTTTAACTGAGACATTCCGGAATTATCTGTTTCGCGCAGGCAAAAAAACAAGCCGCGCGGAGATGAACAAAAAAGCCGAGCAAATCGCAAAATCGCTGCTGTAAAAATCTATTTTTGCCGTAAATTTGAAAGTTAAACTAAACAAAGCGCGGCAGGAAACAATAACAAACGAACTTACCGAATTATAAGCGGAGCTGACGCTTTAAATAATTGAGGACGCAAAATTATTTCATCAAACAATATTCACCGCCGTCTAAAGGTTTGGGCGTTGCCGTCCCTGACACTTTTTTGCAAAAAGCTCTCTCTTTACTTACATTAGAAACCATACTTGTAATAAGGGCGCAATACAAAGCATTTGGCAATAAGGTTCCAGTGCCGTCGGAAAGTATGAGAGCATAATAATAAGTCTCATAATTGTTTCCGCTGTTTGTGCGTCTTCTTGCCTGTAGTATCCATATATTATATTTAGGGTTATAGTGAATTCCATAATAGAAATTTTTTGTCTCTATGCAGTCTTGGGTGTACGCGCAGGAAACAATGCCGCTGTTTGGCAGTTGGACATCCAAATTAGTAAAAGTTGTGGAATAATTGCCCGTGCTTAGGGAATATATGTTTTGAGCGTTTGCAATGGCTCTTAAATTTGCGGCCGCCTCCGCATAATGTGTTTTTTCAACCGCGAACATATATTGCGGCAAAGCAATAGCGGCAAGTATGCCGATGATTAAAACAACAACCAATAATTCAATCAGAGTAAAAGCCTTTTTGTTGGGATACATTGGAGCCCCCTATTGAAATAAAATATATTTTCTTTAATTTTATATCAAATAAGAAGCCGGATTTGCAAATTTTTAGTTTAGGATTTGCTTGGTTGGGATATTGGGAGGGGCGCGGGTCAGCAGCTTTCCTTACTGCCCGCGTAAACAAAATACAAAACGAGCTGCGCCAGCACCAGCGCGCAGTTATAGACATAAAGCAGCATCACCCAGTCGCGGCTGTAGAGATATTTGTGCGTAATGCCGCAGATATAGCCGATGAAAACCAAACTCAAAAACAACAGGCTTACGCCTTTTACGCTTTTTGTTTTTATAACTTTCCAGATGGCAAACGGCCAGCTTATACCAAAGCAGAAAAGCATGCCCGCTTCAAAAATACTCATATAATTCCTATAATTGCAGCCCTTTCTTTTTCTCGCGGCGGGCTTTGCGTTTGGCCAGACGCTGGGCCTTGCTCTCGCGCACGGTGCGCCCGCCGATACGCTCCGCCTCGGCGCTGACTTCCGCGCCCAGTCCGCCGTTCCACTCAAATTCTTTGCCGCAGGCGACGATGGTTGTTCCGTCCGTCGCGCCGTGTTTTAGCAATGCTTTCTCCAGCCCGATTTTTTTGAAGATTTTCCCCAGCCTTTCAACCGCTTCCGGCTGGGCAAAGTTGGTCATGGCGATAAATTCCTCTATTTTTTTGCCGGATATCTGTATGCGGCCGTCGTCAAGTGGTGATATCGTAAAAACCGGCGCAATCGCGTGCACCGCCGGGCCAGCGGCGGCCGGCTTTGCAGCTTTGACGGGGTTTGCGGCCAGCGTTTTGACAATCTCGTCCAGCGTTTTGCCAAGGCCGCCGCGCGCTGCTGCGGAAATCAGAAATACCGGCCGTGCGGCATATTTCTTTTTTATTTTTTTGAAAACGTCCTCCGCGCCCGCTGTATCGGCCTTGTTTACGGCTATAATGCGCGGCTTTTTGGCCAGTTCTTTGCTGAAAGTTTTAAGCTCGTCTTCAATTATTTTTATTGATTTAACGGCGTCAATCCCGTCAAAGCCCGCGGGGTCAACAATGTGCAACAGTACGCGCGTGCGCTCTATATGTTTAAGGAACTGGTGGCCCAGGCCTTTGCCTTCGCTTGCGCCTTCTATGATGCCCGGGATATCGGCCGTAACAAAACTTTTGCCTTTGTGCGTACAAATGCCCAAATTGGGGTTCAGTGTCGTAAAAGGATAATCCGCCACTTTGGGCCGTGCGGCGGTTATGGCCGTTAAAAACGTGCTTTTGCCCGCGTTGGGGAAGCCCACCAGCCCGACGTCGGCCAAAACTCTAAGCTCAAGGACAAGGGTTATTTCCTCCCCGGGCTGGCCGATTTCCGCGATGCGCGGCGCGGTGTTTTGGTGCGTCTTAAAACTCTGGTTGCCGCGTCCGCCGCGTCCGCCGCGCGCGATGATAATTTCCTGCCCGGCAGTCGTCAAATCTGCTATCACAACGCCGTCTTTTTTGATTGCCGTGCCCAGCGGCACCGGCACAATTTTATCATCCGCGCCGACGCCGTATTTATTGTAAGTGCCGCCTTTTGCGCCGTCTTTGGCTTCTATGTGCGGGTTGTAGGCGAGCTCCTGCAGCGTGGTAAGGTTCGGCTCGGCCTTTAAAATGACGTCGCCCCCTTTACCGCCGTTGCCGCCGTTGGGGCCGCCGAATTCTATAAACTTTTCCCGCCGGAAGGAGAGGCACCCGTCTCCGCCTTTGCCGGCCTTAACATAAATTTTAACTCTGTCCAAAAAACTGTTTGATTGCATAAAAATTTCCTTAGCCGATAGTCGGCCGCTTATACTGCTAAATATATTCTATATAATACTTTGGCATCTTTGCATTCTGAATAGAGCAACAGAGGCACAGGCTGGTACACCGATTGCGACCCGCTTGCAAACGTATAAAAGTTTATGTATACTAAAGGATATTTAAATATCTCAGAGGAGCTATGTGTATGTATTATAATCACAAGAAATTAAAAACATCTTTCAGGAATTCATCTCTAGGATTTACGCTGATTGAACTTCTGGTTGTCGTGCTCATCATTGGCATACTAGCCGCAATTGCGCTTCCGCAGTATCAGAAAGCGGTACTTAAGGCACGCGCCTCGGAAATGATTCTTATAAATAAAGCTTTGAATGACGCACAATCGCTCTACTTCCTCATTCACAGTAAATATACCGATAATTTGGACGATTTGGACATAAAAGTCCTCCCGTCCGCGTATCATTTTTGTATTAACCAGGCAAACACAAATATTTATACCGACGGCAAAAACCAAATAGCAATAGGCGAAAAACAATGGGGAATGGGTAATTTCACTAACGAAAGTTATTGCCCCGGCGGCTCGCAGCAGGATTTTGTAATATTAACGATCGTTCCCGGCTACCGCATTTGCCCCGTTACGGCGACAAGGCCCTGTACCTATTGCGCCGGATTATCGGAAAAAGGCAAAAGTGTCTGCAAAATAATTGGCGGCCCCTCCGCCGGAACGATAAATACCTATGATTATTATCCGCTTTAAAATATAAAACAAAAAAGAATGTCCCGTAAAAGACGCTCTTTTTGTTTGCACTAAAAATTTTATTTTTTAGCTTCTTTTGCCGGCTTGGCTGGGGCTTTTGCAGCCCTGACGACTTTGCAGGCCGCCACTTTCCTTGCCGGCCTTAACATAAATTTTAACTCTGTCCAAAAAACTGTTTGATTGCATAAAAATTTCCTTTGCAAATATATCAAAATTTATGTTATAAATACTAAGAGCTATTTATTTTTCTACGAGGACTTTATTTATGCTTTTTAACCACAAGCAATTAAAATCGTCTTTTAAGTATTTCTCACACGGTTTTACGCTGATTGAGCTTCTGGTTGTAGTGCTCATCATCGGCATACTGGCCGCAATCGCTTTGCCGCAATATAATTATGCCGTGTTAAAATCAAGATATACCGCGCTTATGCCGGAAATGAAAGCTGCCGTTTCAGCTATAGAGATGTATAAGCTCGCCACGGGAAGAATTCCGACAAGCTCGGACGATTTGGATATTAAGTTGAGCGATAAGATCTCTTTTAATTATGATTCTTCCAAAGGCATACGGTTAGACAGTATGTTAGGAGATTATTGGGGAGGAAAAAATTCCGTATGGCTCTCATTGCGCCAGAGTAATGACTTCCGCATTAATTGCGAAACTTTTGCTTCGTATTCTCTGGGTGTAAAATTATGCGAAGAATTCGGCGGCGTAAGACACGCCTGCGCGTCCGACATATATCAGGGTACCGGCACCATATACTGTTATGACCTGCCTATGCCGGGCGGTGCTAGATTTCTTCTCTTCTGACAAAAAACAATCCCCGCGCTGGTTAACGCGGGGATTAGTAAAGCCTAAAAAATTTTATTTTTTAGCTTCTTTTGCCGGCTTGGCCGGGGCTTTGGCAGCCCTGACGACTTTGCAGGCCGCCACTTTCCTGACGGGCTTGGCGGTTTGGGCCGCGCCGGCCTTAGGATAGACTGAAACCTGCTGCTTGCCTTTCTTAGCCCATTCAAACGTAACTATGCCGGCCGCGCGCGCAAAAAGGCTGTCGTCGCTGGCGCGCGAAACGTTTTTGCCCGGCAGTATTTTTGTGCCGCGCTGCTTAAGGATAATTTCCCCCGCATTGACGAATTGGGAGCCGTATCTCTTAACGCCCAGCCGCTGGCCGTGGCTGTCCCTCCCGTTGGAGGAGGAACCCTGCGCTTTTGTATGTGCCATTGTTTTCTCCCCGTCCGGTTAAAGGACGATTTCCTTTATTCTGATTTCGGTAAGATTCTGCCTGTGGCCTTTGGTTTTTTCATAACCTTTTTTAGGCCGTTTTTTGAATACAATAATCTTGCGACCGCGTAAGTGTCTCACGACCTCAGCGGTGACCTTGGCCGTTTTCGCGGCTTTGGCATCTGGCGAGGTACCTTCACCATTAGCCGCCCACAGTGTTTTCAATTCCACCGCGGCGCCGGCTTCGGCTTCCAGTTTTTCAACCTGCAGATTTTGACCGGGCTCAACCCAGTACTGTTTACCACCAGTTTCTATAATTGCGTACATAATCTCTATTTTACAAAAAAAAGGGCAAAATTCCCAGTCGTTTAGTAATATTCTCTGCGGGCCGTGGCTCTTTTAGGTCTGGGGAAGCGCGGAACGATGCTTATTATTATACCAAATCGCCGTGCCTGTATGAAAAACTGCAGAAATATGCACTTGTTGTTATATCTTTGATTATTCTGTATAGGAAAAATATTTATTGACAGCTAAGTATAGATTTATTAAACTAAATTGTTGTTAAGTTGCTTAATTATCGGACTAGGAGTGGAAAAATGAAAAAACTAATGCTTATAGCAGCAGTTTCGCTGTTAACGCCGATGGCTTTTGCCGAATTCGGCTTGGGAGTAAAACTTGGCGCGGGCCAAAACGACCCGAAAGATATGCAAGCGCTGTTTGACACCGATTCCGGAAACAGAGAAATAACAAAATCGCCGGCGTTCTTTTCTCTGGAGGGTTTGTATGAGGATAATTTGTTTGGTCTTGAAGGCGCAAATAAATTGGGCCTTAAATTAGGCGTTGATATTTACGGCCAAAACGAATATAAGAATCATACCTCCAATAAGAAGATTACCGAAACGACTTATGCAGTTCCGCTCTCAGTTTACTATAAATATGATCCGGGTATAAAGAAATTTGCTTTTTATGGCGGCGCAGGTGCTACTTTCATTTCCACTAAATTAGAAGCAAATAATGATGACGAGAGTAAGAGCAAAGTTTTCCCGCATATTATTGCAGGCGCGGAATATCGTTTCTCGCAGCTTTTTGCTTTGGGCTTTGATTTGAAATATAATATCAGCGCAAAGGTTGAGAAAAATGATGAGGTAATATCCGATCGCTCAGGCTTTGGCGGCGCATTGGCGGCGAGGTTTTATTTTTAGATAACTGTTTAACCAAAACAGAAAACAGCCTGCTGTAAAGCGGGCTGTTTTTTTATAAAATGTATATTATGAAGAAAGTCATAGTAGGCCTTTCCGGCGGGGTTGACAGCGCGGCAACCGCTCTGTTGCTAAAACAGCAGGGATGGGACGTGCTGGGCGTAACCATGTCCATCTGGGACGAAAGCCTGCCCGTGCCGCCCGCGGGCGTGCACAACAATGCCTGCCTCGGGCCGGAGGAAGAAGATTTAAAAACCATAGCCAAAGTCGCCGAAAGCCTGGGGATACCTTCGCGCGTCGTCAACTGCGCGGAGGAATATAAACAAGTCGTCATCGGCAATTTTAAAGAAGAATATAAATGCGGCCGCACGCCCAACCCGTGCATATGGTGCAACAGTTTCATAAAATTCGGCGCGCTGCCGGCGGCCGCGCGGCGCGCGGGTATAGAGTTTGATAAATTCGCCACCGGCCATTACGCGATTGTAAATTTTGACTCCGCCGCCGGCCGCTGGCAGCTGCGCAAAGCCAAGGACGAAACGCGGGACCAGACTTATTTCCTCTACCGCCTAAGCCAGCAGCAGCTGGCGCAGATTCTTTTCCCGCTGGGCGGATATACTAAAGCGGAAGTACGCCGTCTTGCTGCGCGGCATAATCTGCCCGTGGCCGATAAGCCCGACAGCCAGGATTTTTATTGCGGCGATTATAATGATATCCTAAAATTCGCGCCCGAGCCCGGCAATATTGTTGATATGAAGGGCAATATTATCGGCCGGCACGAAGGGATTTGGAATTATACCATCGGCAAACGCAAAGGCCTGACGGGCGGCGGCACGCGTAAGCCGCTTTACGTGGTTAAAATAGACGCCGCGCGCAATGAAATTATCGCGGGTTTCAAAGAAGATTTATATTCAAAAACCTTGCAGGTGCAACAGCTCAGCTGGCTTTCCATAGCGCAGCCGGCCGGGCCGCTGCGCGCTGCGGTCAAAATCCGCCGGCAGGCAAAGGAAGCGTCCGCGCTTATCACCCCGCTTGAAGGCGGCTGCGCGCGCATTGATTTTGACGAGCCGCAAATGGCGGCTACGGCGGGCCAGAGCGCGGTATTTTACGACGGGGATTTGACGCTCGGCGGCGGGATAATAGCATGAAAAAATTCCTTGCGCTTTTTATCGTTCTGGCTTTCCTTACGGCGGCCTGCGCCAAAAAAGAGAAGCGGCCCGACGTCTGGTACAAAAACGACGGCTTCATGAAATCCGTACAGCTTTCGGACGACCTCGGCGCGGCCGGCATTATCGCCACCACGGATATAGATCTTAATTCTCCCGACGACGAAGGCCGCACCGCGCTGCATTATGCGGTTGAAACTTCCGCCAATGAAAAGCTGATAAGCGCGATAGCCGGCTCCGGCAGGGTGGACTTGGAAGCGCGGGACGGGCAGGGCTATGACGCGCTCAGCTGCGCGGCGGAAAGTAATTATAACGAGGAAGTTTTTCTTGCGCTGCTCGTGGCCGGCGCGCGCCCGCAGGACGCGGAGCTGCTTCTGGACAGCGCTTACAAGAACACCAATGTCAAAGTGCCGACTATGGCTGGCCGCCTAATAATGAAAACGCCGTGGGATAAGGCCGCGGCTTTCCTTGACGCACTCAAATCCGGCGATTTGGAAACCCTCCGCCGCGAGCTGCCTTTTACCGATATACAAAATCCTTCCGCGCCGCAGCAGTCAACGCCTTTATATCTGGCCATAGCAGGGCTTAACAGCGATATTGTTGCGGAGCTCATTAAAGCCGGCGCGGACGTAAACGGGCTTATCATACCCGTGCAGAAAGTGACGCCGCTTCTTTACGCCGCCGCAAGCCGCCCGCCTGTGATAGTTGACGCGCTTCTCAAAAACGGCGCGGACGTCAATGCGCAGGACAGCGCGGGCCAAACGCCGCTTATGGTGGCCGCGCGCATGCATCCGGAAAGCGTCAAAATAATAAAGCTGCTGCTCAGAAACAAAGCGGATATAAAAATGGCCGATAATAACGGCGACACCGCGCTGCACCTTGCCGCGCGCGGCAATGAAACGCCGGATAATATCCGCGCGCTGCTCGCGGCGGGCGCGGATATCAATGCCAAAAATAATTTCGGAGACAGCCCTTTGCACCTCGCCGCCGCTTATAATAAAAATGATATTATAACCGAAACGCTTTTAAAGGAACACGCCGAAGCCGAAGCCGCGAACAATGCCGGCCTCACGCCGCTGATGCTTGCCGCGGGGCAGAATGAAAATGAAAAACTTATAACTATAATCGCCGCTTTCGCGCCGGATGTGAATGTCAAAAACCCGCAGGGCCAAACGCCGCTTATACTTGCCGCCGCCAGCAATCAGAACGAGAAAGTGCTCACCGCGCTTATAGACGCCGGCGCGGAGACAGGGGATATCAAACAACTGCAGGAATCCGCAGCCGAAAACAAAAGCGAAGCGGTGCGCAGTTATATAGATAAACTTGCGGAAGAAAGGAGCCCCGTCCCCGCCGCGCAGCAGGACGCGGCAAAGTCAAAAAATTCCACAAGCAAAAAAGCGTGGTATAATAATAAAGCCTTTTCCGACGCGGTGGAAAAGGGCGACGTCAAAGCGCTGCGCATAGCTTTGGGCGGCGGCGTAAATATAAAGGTAATGCTTAACGGCAGCCGCGGCATAACCGCGCTGATGTACGCCGCGGCGCACACGCAGAACGAAGAAATAATAAATACTTTAATTAAAGAAGGGGCCGACGTCAACGCCGTCAACGAAGCCGGCGATACGGCGCTGCTTGTAGCCGCGCTGGCGGCGAAGAATCCCGCAGTAATAGACGCGCTGGTCAAAGCCGGCGCGAACGTTGACGCCAAAGATTACGGCGGCATCACGCCGCTGCTTACGGCCGCGGCAAATAATCCAGAGCCTGCAATAATAAACGCGCTTATAAAAAACGGCGCGGATACCGCCAATATCGGCGCGCTGCTTGAGGCTGCCTCCAAAAACAAAAACCCCGCAGTAAAAAATTTAATACAAGGTCTGCATTAATTAAGCGGCAAAAAGGCAGGGCGGCAATTAAATTTTTACTTCTCCGTACTTCTTGCGCTATGGCAGTAAATAGGTATTATGCGCGCCTGTAAAATGCTGGCTATCCTCTACTCCCCCGAGGGCTTTGCATAATTTATTTAAGAAGTCATTATTTTTAGTAGCTGTGCAATATTTCTTTTTAGTTTGTAAAAATTGCCGCAATGCAATTTCGCCGCCGTTAGTTTGTAAACCTACAGTTGTGTACTTCTCGTGGTCGGGATAATCCGGTAAAGCAGGCCAGCAAGGCATAAACTCGCCAATTGTCCAATAACCACTCGCAGGGACAATTGCATCTTTTCCCGGCAAATCAATATCAAGTTTATTTATATCGTTTGTATATTCTCCATAGGTTAAGAAATATATTTCTTCAGCGTCTACAAATGCTTTGTTTATTATTTGCATTTTAGTAAACTTAGCTTTATAAACGGCCATACGATACTGCGGCAAAGCAATGGCGGCGAGAATGCCGATAATGAGGACGGCGACAAGTAATTCAATTAAGGTAAAACCGTTATTTTTCAGATGAGAAAAACGAGG
>JAISDW010000063.1 GCA_031264445.1 Elusimicrobiota bacterium | reverse complement strand
AGTTTCCATGGCGCAGGTCAGGAATACAATCATGGGGTTGGTGTCCAGCGCGAAAGTAATCGTCCTGTCCATAGCTTTCATAGCGTTTTTGATTGCCATGTTCGGCGTTCTCAACACGGTTCTGATGTCCGTGCTTGAGAGGTATCAGGAAATCGGAATCCTCAAAAGTATGGGCGCTATGCCCAAAGATATATTCAAAATTATACTGATTGAAACTACAATCTTGTGCTCTGCCGGCGGGCTGCTGGGGATAGCGTTCTCTTATTTGTTTTCCGGCGTTTCCGAGATGGCCGTACGCTATTTCCTGCCGTTCGCGCCCAGCGGAAAGTTGATTGCCATTGACGGATATACGGCATTGTTCTCGCTTGCCGCAATAACACTAATCGGCGTCATCGGCGGCGTGTATCCGGCCTGGCGCGCGGCTTCGGTCCGCCCGCTTGACAGCATAAGGAGCGAGTAAAATGGCATATTTTATAGAAGCAAAAAAACTCGTAAAAATCTATGAACGCGGCTCGGAGAAACTCCGCGCTTTGGACGGCGTGAGTTTTTGCATAGACAAAGGCGACATCGCGGCCGTTGTCGGTGAATCCGGCAGCGGCAAAACGACGCTTGTCAATATACTCGGTTGTTTGGATAATCCAAGCGTCGGCGAGCTTATCATTGACGGGCGGCGGATTTTCGCGGACGGTGTGAAACTGCCGGAGGCGGAGCTCACGCGCGTGCGGCGCGAAATCTTCGGATATATATTCCAGAAATTCTTCCTTATCCCGACGCTCAGCGTGGCGGAAAATATCCTGCTCCCCGGCGTATTCCGGCCGGAATTAAAAATACCGCAAGCTGAATTGGACGGCATTATGGATATGCTGGGGATACTCAAACGCAAAGACCATCTGCCCAAAGAACTTTCCGGCGGGGAAATGCAGCGCGTTGCCATTGCCCGCGCGCTTGCCGGCCGGCCTAAAGTGCTTATCGCCGACGAGCCGACCGGAAATCTGGACAGCAGGCGCAGCGATGAAATAAAAGATTTGTTTGTCCGCTTGAATAAAGAACGCGGAATTACGATTATTTTGGTGACGCACAATCCGGAGCTGGCCAAAATAGGCAGCCGCGTGATTGAACTGTCAGACGGAAAAATAAAAAATAAGTTTTAAATGGCTTTGCTTAACTGACATAACCGCCCGTCGTAAAAAAATACCGCGAGCGGTTATATTGCAGAACTATTTTTCCCTGATAAATTTTTGATAGAAAAACGATACGGCTATCAGCATTACCGCCGTGCCCATAAAAGCGCCCACACGGTACAAACCGCCTAAATGCCACAAATCTATAAAGAATAATTTTAATACTACCGTCATCAAAAGCACGGTGCTCGCTATTCTTAAATACTTGCTGCTTTTTAAAAGGCCCGCAAGCATAAACGCCACGCCTTCCACCGCCCAGAATATTGTAATCCACTGTTTTTCAAACTGCATGGGAACTGCGGCTATTAAAAAAGCCAGCGTTGCGGTATTAAACAAAAAGCGCATTTTCGCATTCGCATTTTGTTTGTAAAGCAGGTAGGAACCCGCGCCGTAAACCGCAGCCCATAACAAAGGCCACAAGCCGTGCGCTTTGGGCCAGAAATTATATTTTACAGCTACGGCGTACATTATTATAAAACCGCTTATTCCCGCCGCAAAAGTTATGCCTTGCAGAATATCTTTCTTTTCAGCTTTGCTTAAAAAAGCCGGAGCCATAAACAGCAGCGCCATTGCAAATGCGTATATTATGCCGGGTAATGGCGCGCTGCTTGGAAGCCTGCATACTACAAGCAAATAACCTGCAAAAACCGCTATGCTTGCAATCTGTTTATTTTTGATTATGTTAAACCACAGGAAAATAACGGATGCGCCGCTCAGAAACAGCCATGCCGTTTTGAAACCCGCAACGGTTGCAAAAAGCGCGAAAAACGCAACTATGCTTATTATATAGGAGAAGCCGGTTTCTTCGGTTTTGTTTTTCAACGCGTATATATAATCCGCAAAACCGTTTATTAAACACAGTATAAAGAAAAGCGTTACAATAGATCCATTGTATACATCCAAACTGGGAAGCATGGACACTAATACGCAGCCGTAAAGGAATGCCATAACGCCGGCGGCTCTGAATTGAATGATATGCAAAACTCTTTCCCTGTAAACGAGGAAAGCCAGCGCGAGATTTATGGTAAGAAACATTCCTGCCGAAATATGAAACGAAGGAACAGACGCGTTGCCGGACAGCATTGCCAGCACAAGAAAAGTGTTTGCAATCAGGAAACAGCTTGAAGATATTTTTGCAATATTTTCGGTGATGCCTTTAAGAAGCGGAATTACGGTATAAAAAATAATAAACGGCAAAAGCGCGCCCGCCTGAACGTAAATGCCGCCAAAACCATTTGCGGACCAGACGGCTTCAAACAAAAAAGTTGCTGCCGCTGCGGCCAAAATATACAAACCGTGGTTTTTGCGTTTATAAACCAGCGCCACCAGCAAAATACTTGACATTAAAAGAAAGCCGAAATTGCCAAATACAATCTGCGCGCTATGCTCTATAATTGAGGACATAAAATTGGCGCATGCCATGGTGGCAAGCACAAAAATGCCGGCGGGGTCGTCGCTTTCTTTCGTTTCATATTTTCTTAAGGCGAAAATAAGCAAGGCGTACGCGGCCATAAAGAACGCAAAAACGCCGAGTATAAGATAAATATTGTAAGCTTGGTAATGCGAAACCGTCCACGTAAGCTCAGCAATGAACGTTGCGCCGAAAATAAACGCAAGCAGTTTTTTGCCGTAGTTTTCTTTATCTTTTACGGCCGTAAAAATCAGACATATGTTTATCAAAAGCACAAGGATAAAACCTAAAATAAAACCTTCGCAGGCGCCGCCGGTTTTTTGCAGCATATATATCGGCGTAATCATTGAAGCGAGCGTATAATAAACAAAAATATCCTTTATATTTTTATCTTTGCCGAGCCGGGTCAGCAACATTGTTATGAAAGGGATAAGTACGGCAAGCGCGGTCCATACGCCGGATAAAGGCAGCAAATCCAATGTTAAGTGTTTTATATTCCACGTAAACAGACAAATCAATGCCGCGCCCAAAGGCAGATATAAATATTTTCCTTTCAATTCTTTAAGCGCAAAATGCACTGCGGCCGCAAACATTAGAATCATAAACGCGGAACATTTCAAAACCAAAGATATTTCCGGCCTGAAATTTATATACAGATAAATAATGGCTAAAAAGGGCAGCGTGCAGGCTATAGCGTAATTTTCCATATGCCTCTTTTGAAACTGCGCAATTTTGGCTAATACAAAATTATAAAGCGAAAACGCGCCGAATGTTAAAAGAAGTATGTTCGGGCCCAGATTTTCGCTTCTCAGCGCCCAGAAGAACTGCGCGGCAAACGTGGAAAATATTATCCACGGCCGGTAAGTTTTTTGTCCGTCTTCCGTGAAGTTGAAAAACACAAGCACCGCAAGAGCCGCAAAAACAAAATAAGGTACCGCGCCCGCGCAGCTTGCTATGGCAATTAAAGTAAGCGCGCCCGCGCCTGCCGTATTAAAAAAGCCCTTAAGTTCCGGGGTTTTATCTTCCTTATCAATAAGTTCCCAGATAAAGAATATTACCGGCAGTATAAGAAGCGCTATTATATTTTTATAATCCGCGCCGAAAGCAAGCAGCGCGAGCCGCAGTATTATTACCGAGGTCATTACGGCTGAGGAAATGACCGTAAATTTCCTGTCTTTAATAAGCTTATAAATTATGACGGGCAGAGCCATTAAAAACAAACCCGTCCATAAAATCTGAATCGGATTGATTAAAACAGCGCCCGGAGGCAAAATCTTTAAAATATAGCCGCCGCAATAACGGACAAATATTATTGCTCCAAAAAGCGTTCCGCAAAGTATAAATGTTTTCAAAAAGATTCGCGCGGAGTCTTCAAAACTATCCTTAAATTTTGAAGCCAGCACGCCCGCGCCTGCTGAAAAAACGGATATTATAACTGCCAAAGCCAAGTATTTTTCCGGCGAGAAGAAATTGGCAAACCAGCTTATTATATTAATAAACGTGCCTGCCACGCACAGTTTAACGACAATATCCCATTTGTTTTTGACGGCTGAGGCCGCCGCTCCTGCGTTGAGAATAAATATAAAGCCAAAAACCAAAAGCTGTTTTTCATAAGGCAGGCCGTTGATGAACGGCAGCAGAAAACCCGCTATTGTTGAAAGTACGGCAACGGCTTTCGACTGCGCAACCTGCGCCAGTAAATATCCGCACAAGGAGACTATTGACATTAAAACAAACGCGCTTTGCAGGCCGATAAATGAATAAAAATACTGCGCCGCGAAAATGCTTGCGTATAAAACGGCTACGCCGGCGGAGGCCAGCGTGTCGGCGGTGGTTTTATATTTTGGATTTTTTATAAACAGGCTGCCCGCAATGCAGCCTATTGCGGCGGCTATGCTCAAAATAATTCTGAGCGCGGGGGTTATCCAAGAATTGTCTATGGAATATTTTACAAAGAAAGCTACGCCGAAAAATAAGGCTATGCCCCCTATCCAGGAGAAAAGTTTCGGGCCGGTAAAACTCTCCCAGTCAATTTTAGGCAGCTTAAAAGAACTTTCTTCTTTTTGTTCTTCATTATGCATTATTATTTGCGCGTCTGAATACGTAGGTCCGGCTTCAATGTTTACGGCGGCTGCGGTTTGCGGCTCATCGTAAACCCCGGTTTCCGTTTCCTGCGCGGCTGCTAAATCCGCCGGCGCGAGGGCAATATTGTCCTGCGATACGCTTTCTGCAGGCTGCAAGGGGGGAATATTTTCGTCTAAAGGTTTTGTTGATGCGGGCGTATATATTTTTGCCGCCGCATAAGAAGGATATTGTTCCAAACGCGTTTCATCATTTTCGGCTAAATCCGTCGGCGCGGGTTCGGGTTCCTCTTTGCTTCCCTGATTTTTTTGTAACGAGGCAATTTCAACAGGTTTTTCTTCGTCAGTTTGTTCGGGCGTTTTGCCGGAAAGAGATTTTATATTCTCTTTTAACTGTTCAATTTCCTTGCCCAATGAATATAATTGGTCGTTAATTCCGGAAACTTTTACAAACAAAATAATCGCGGCTATCACTAATATACACATAACAAGCTCGCCCATAATTTATCTCCTGTTTATTTCCTGATATTTTGTATTATACAAAACTTTCAATTTTTTTAGCTTAGACGTCTATTGACATATTCAAACTCGCAAAAACTTTTTGCATTCACTAATTGTATACGCCGCCGCCGCAGTTGCAGTTGCACAAATGCTATTCGTCCGCGCCTTTCATATGCGGGCAGCGCAGATGCGTAGCGTCGCAAAACGGCATGTTTGAAGACTCCCCGCAGCGGCACAAAGTCATGCGGTTCCTCGTCTCATATTTAACGCCTTTTGCGCCCTCAAGCTCTATGCCGCTTTTAACCCACAGCGGCCCGCGGTGTTTCATGGCAGGGTCCTGCACAACGCCGATTTCCCGCGGGAGCTGCGGCTCTATCACTTTGCCGTCTTTGACGACGGTCAGGCGGCCGGCGGGGCAATTGCAGGCTTCCTCAATGGCGAGTTTTAGCGAGGTTTCGTCGTCCTTCTCTATCAAATTCCACACCTGGCCGTGCCTGTCGCAAAAGCGGGCGACGGCGCAAAGCTCCTCTTTATCCAGCAGGTCGGCGCGCGGGCCCGCGCATTTCTGCGCGCTTTGCATATAAGGGATATTTTGCGCGGTTTCTTTTTTGTTCCAGCGGCACGAGGTATGGGCCCCGTCGCAGAAAGGTTTGGTTTTACTGCGGCCGCAGCGGCACAGCGCATAAGGCTTGCCCTGCGTATCATAAGTTTTGCCTTCGGCCCATTTTTCCGGCAGGCCGTCGCCCGCGCATTCTATGATATTGATTTTAAGAGGCACGCCCGGGCTTACAAGATATGGCCCGTCCTCAATAATTTTAATTTTTTCGGACATACCGCAAAACCTCCTCAGCAATAATTTCAAAATTTGATTTTGTTTTTAAAACCGCGCTCCGTCTCACGCGCAAGGTCGCGCTTTTTTATGGTATCGCGCTTGTCGTACTGTTTTTTGCCTTTTGCCAGCCCGATTTTGACTTTGGCCCACCCGTTCTTTATGAAAACTTCCAGCGGCACGACGGTATAGCCCTTTATATCCGCCGCCGCGCTGAGTTTATTAATTTCCCGCTTATGCAGCAGCAGGCGGCGCGTGCGCGCAGGCTCCACCGCGGTATGCGTATTAAAAATATAAGGATTTATGTGCATATTGAAAAGATATGCCTGCCCGTTTTCAAAGCGCACATAAGCGGCGTCAAGGGTACATTCCCTCAGGCGTATTGATTTTATTTCGCTGCCAAGCAGCTCAAGGCCGGCTTCGTAAGTATTTTCTATAAAATACTCGTGTCTGGCCTTTTTGTTCAAGACGACCGGTGCTATTCCTTTTATTCTCGGCATATTAAAAATTCTACATTATTTTTTATGGCTGCGGCGCGCGCAGTAGCAGGCGCGCGCGGGCGGCGTCCTTTTGTATCTGCTCTTTGAGCTGAGGCAGGGATTCAAATTTAATTTCGTCGCGGATTTTTGCAATAAAATCCACACGCATAAAACGGCCGTAAATATCGCGGTCAAAGTCAAGTATATGCGTTTCCACCGAAGGCAGGCCCGAGTTTGATACCGTCGGGCGTATGCCGATATTGCAAACGCCTTTAAAAACTTCATCCCCCAGGAAAACGCGCACGGCAAAAATTCCGCGCGGCAGAAGTTTTGCCGCGTCGGCGTCAATATTCGCCGTAGGGAAGCCGATAGTCCGCCCCAGCTGGCGGCCTTTTATTATTTTGCCTTCCACGCTGTAGGGCCGCCCCAGTATGGCCGCCGCGCCCGCAACATCGCCAGCGGCCAAAGCGCGTCTGACTGCGGAAGATGAAATTTTGTGCCCGTCTGTTTTCAGCGCGCTTGCCCGCGCGTACAGCACGCCGCTTTGCGCGCAGGCGCGGCGCAGGAAATCCGCCCCGCCGCCGCGGTTATGGCCGAAGGCAAAATCCGGCCCGGCAAGTATGCCGACCATATTATATTTTGCAAGAAGCATATCAAAAAATCCGCCTGCGGAAATATTTTGCACTTCCTTAAAATCCAGCTGCACTATTTTGTCGGGGCCGAGCTCGCGCAGCAATGCCAGCTTTTCCCGCGCCGTGGTGAGCAGCTGCACGCCCTGCGTCAGGAAAGCCTTGGGCGGTACGGTAAAAGCAAACACGCAGCTTGCCATATTGTTTTGGCGCGCCAAATCTTTTAGCGCGCAAACCAAATGCCTGTGCCCCAGATGCACGCCGTCAAAAGCGCCTATGGTTATACAATTTTTACGCATTTTAAAATCTCTTCCGCCGGCATTGTTTTGAGCGCGGGCGCGGGCAGCGCGCCGGCCACTTCAAAGCCGCCGCAGGCCGTACGGCGCAGCGCGCTCAAATGCGCGGGCGCGCCCAAAAGCCGCCCCATAACCTGTGCAAGACTGCGTACATAAGTGCCGCTGCCGCAGTTGACCGTAAAAGTTATTTTGTTATCTTGAAATTTAATATCGCGCCAGCCGTAAACCCGCACCGTCGTCTGTTTTTCTATATTATTGCCCGCGCGCGCGGCTTTGTACATGGCTGCGCCGTTTACTTTTTTTGCGCTGTAAAAAGGCACGGGTTGCACAATATCGCCCGTCAGTTGCGCGGCGGCGGTTTCAATATCGCTCAACAGCAGCTGCGGCACGGCGGCGGTTTTGATTACGCGGCCTTCCGCGTCCCAGGTATCCGTCTCTGCGCCCAGTGTGATTTCGCCCTCATAAGTTTTTGGCATTTTTTGAAAGGCGTCCTGTTTTTTTGTCGCCCCGCCGAGCAGGATTACCAGCAGGCCCGTAGCCATCGGGTCAAGCGTGCCGCTGTGGCCCGTTTTTATTTTGAGGCGGCCGCGTACCACGGCAACCGCGTCGTGCGAGGTCCATCCCCGGGGTTTGTCAACAAGCAATATGCCGGCGGTGAGCGCGGTCATTTTAATGCGGCCGCTTCTTTCTTTAACGCGGCGAGGATTTGTTTTTTTACCGCTGACAGTACGCCGCCGGCGCGCTTGAAACCGGCCGCGCGCGCGTGGCCGCCGCCGCCGAATTTCTGCGCCACGGCGCTTACGTCTATTTTGCCTTTTGAGCGCAGGTTGACGGCAATGCGCCCGGGTTCTTCCCTCAGCAGTGCGGAAACTTCCACCCCGGGTATCATAACCGGCTGGCTGACTATGCCCTGCGTGTGCGCCGGGTCCGTTTTAAGCAGTTTGAAATCCTGCGCGGTTAAAGTAATTTCCGCGATTTTATTTTTGT
Source organism: Elusimicrobiota bacterium (assembly GCA_031264445.1). Lineage (GTDB taxonomy): Bacteria > Elusimicrobiota > Elusimicrobia > Elusimicrobiales > Elusimicrobiaceae > Proelusimicrobium. Next base: position 1,420 of record JAISDW010000063.1, on the reverse strand, counting down.
AAAGCAGCCGCAGCTTTTCAAGCGCGCGGCCCAAAAGTTTAAGTTCCTTATAAGCGCGCGTGTTGTAAATTACCGTGTTTACCGTCTGTAAATCCGCGCCGCATTCAACCAGCCGCGCAGCCGCGCGCAAGGCCTGCGCCGTCGTGTTTGAATGCAAAAAGCGCGCCGTATCCGTCGTGATGCCGGTGTAGAGGCTGGTGGCTTCGTCTTTGGTCGGCTTTTGGCGCATGTATTCAAAAAGCCCAGTAATAATTTCCGCAGTGGAGGAGGCATAAGGCGCGATATAATTTATCGTGCCGTAACCTTCCCCCGTGATATGATGATCTATATTTATGACGGTTTTTGCCGTATCAAAAATTGCGTCCAGCGGGCCTCCGCGTTTTTTGTCGGAGCATTCCAGAAGTATCATTGTATCGTAATTGTTTTTTGCGGGCAATTTGCCGAAGTTTACAGTCCGCAGGCCGGGGAGGAAGTAAAGATCGTCGCCGGGCATATCATTGCTGAAGGCATAAACTTTTTTGCCCATGCGTTTTAGCAGCGAGGCGACTGCCAAAGTGGAGCCCAAAGAATCGCCGTCCGGGTTCTGATGCCCCGCGACAAAAAAACGCTGCCCTTTTTTGAGGGCGGCGGCGATTTGCGCAAAAATTTTTGCCTGATTTTCAGGCGCGGTTTTGTTCATTGTCTTTTTCTATTTCAGAAAATATTTTTTCAACGCCGGCCGCGCGCTCAGGCGTGTCGTCGGGCTGGAAGGCGAAAGAAGGTATCCGCTTGATATGCAGCCTTTTGCGCAGCAGGGAGCCGATTTCACCCCTGAGTGCGGCAAGGCGCAGCGCGGCGTTTTTTTTATCCTCTTTGCCGCCGAAGACGGAATAGAAAACCCTCGCATTCGCCAAATCTTTGGAGACGCGCACGCCCGTAATCGTAATAAATCCGCTGAAACTGCCGCTGGCAATCATGCGCGTGATTATTGTATTAATCTCCGTCAGAAACAGGGCTTCAAGCCTTTTTGTGCGTTCTATCATAATGTTATTCTACTAAATTATAACCCGCAAGGGCGCGGAATTTCCACCCTCACCCCGTCCCTCTCCCATCATAAAGGGAGAGGGAGAAAAAAAGTGGGCCTTTCTTGACCACCCCGTCATGCTTCGCATGCCACCCCTCCATTGGAGGGGAATTAAGGGAGTGCGGAAGAACAGATCCCCTCTCCCTTAATTATGGGAGAGGGGGGCGAACGCAGTGAGCGGGTGAGGGTGGAAATTTTTTATCCATTTTCAGATCAATGCCGCATATTTGATACGCGGTACTCTGTTGCAAAATCAAAATTGATTTGATATAAAAAATGGTAGTTTATTTTTAAATCCAAGAGGAGACACACATGAAACTCAACAAAATGGCTTTTACTCTAATTGAGTTATTAGTC
>JAISDW010000025.1 GCA_031264445.1 Elusimicrobiota bacterium | reverse complement strand
CGCAACTATAGACAAGTCTCTTGGCGCTAGTGAAAATGATATTTTGCTGATTACGCATAATGAAGATGGGAGTTATAAACTATCTATTAAAGCGCAAAACGGGGAAATACCTATAGATATAGATAATATTAGTATTGATATCGGGATTCCAAAAGCAACTATAGCTTCTATGTTAAAATATGTTCAGATTCTTCCTGATATTACCATAATTACGTCAAAAAATAAGATACCGCCGCTTTTTCATCTTATGGCCAATTCTTTAACCGGATTATTTAAGACTTTGGCTGGAGTGATGGCTCCAATATTGATAGTAACTAATAATGTAGAGGAGGCGATTAAATTAGTTTTATTTGCTGGGATTTCTTATGCAATGTCTCTTTTTGCAAAGCAAATTAATCAGCTATACGATAATTGGGGGGAAAAGAAATCAATAAACATTGGCCTTTTGGCTAATATTTTAGGTATAACGATGTTTATGGTCCCGTATATTTCAGGGAAAATAGTTAATGAAATAATATTTGGAGGTTTGTCCAGTGACGAATGGTACGATTGGATGTTAAAGATAGGAGGCTCAATTCTTATCGGGTTTGGCGCGGTACTGAACGCTCAGACGTCAAAAATGGGAATCAGCAAGCATTCGGCTACAAAGTCGGCAAGAAACGCAAATAATGCTAAATTAAATACATATAAACTCTGGGGATCTTTAGCACCAGCTATCGCAACGCTTACATTCGCAGGGTTAACTGCCGGTGCCGCACATATTTTCTCTTGGAGCTTGAATGGGAAAAATCCCGTTAGCGATACAGCTATTGTTGGGACTTTTCTTACAATGCTTTTTTGGAGCGTTAGTACTTTGTTCATGGCGAATAAGGCGGGCTATAAAAACGATATATCCAGTAAGAAAGCAGAAAAAATCTTAGAACAAGCCTTCAGCAATGTAAAAAAAATTAAATCAAATGTCATAAAAGCTATACTTACTGTTGGCGCGCAAATTACAGGTGATATTTTAGGCGCTAATATATTGAAAGAACAATTCATAAAATTAGTGCAAAAATATCCTATTGTTGAAAAATTGTTGCCGGAAAGTTTTTTAACAGACGATACATTAAAGGCACTTTCTGTTATAGCGACTATTGCATTTTTAAATGTTCCTTCTATAGTAACCACAAGCATAGTCAGCAAATGGCTTAAAAAAAATAAATTTAGTAACGAGCAAATGAATCCTGTCTTTTCTATTATGGGCATAGCGGGCTATGCAACAGTTATAGGCGCAGCCTTTGTCAATCCTTCGCCGATTATTATTCCATTTGTTATGATAGCGGCGGGCCTTTTAATTGCGACGCTTGGGCTTTCAAATTCTCAGGCAGGTTTTATTAACATAGCCGAGAATGCATTGTTTAAAGCGGCAAAGGAGAAACATGCAAGCCAAGGCCAAACTATTGATATTCCTGGGCTTTATAAAGATGATGTTGCCAAATGGAACGGATATGTCAAAGGTCTTGTTCCCCTTACAATCCTCGCGCTTATAGCTTTTATTTCCCAAACTGGTCTCAGCGTTAAGGACCCGCTAGTGTATTTTGTTCCTTTACTCGGCGTTACGATTGCTTTGATTGGAGAAAGTATGTGGAAAGCTATAAGCGATAGAAGTCCTGCGCGAATAGAAGAGAATATAAAAAAAGGCTTTATGGATTTGGGCTTGACTGAGGAAGAAGCACAAGCGCTTACAAACGGATCAACGGATCCCGATTTAATTGATAAATTGAATGCCGGCGTTGTTAAAAACATGGTTGAAGAACTAGGCATAAGCGAAAAAGAGGCTTGGAATATTATAAATGGTAAGAACCTAAAAGGAAAAAGCTCTTTTAAGAAAGCTCTATCAAAATTTAATAAATTCCTAGATAAACATAGTCCGGAGCAATTAAAACAAAACGTCATGGAAAGTGTTATGGAATATGGCTTGACCAAAGAAGAAGCGGAAATATTCGCAAATGGAACACCGGATGAAGCCATAATGAATAAAATTAGCTTCGGTATTATGACAAAAAAATCAGGCATACCTGAAGATAAAGCTTGGGATATTATAAATGGAACTACCGATTGAGAAGCTGAAAATAAAGTTAGTGTTTTAATTGGGCTGTACATTCCTAATGAAAAGTGATATGATTAATTTTAGTCAAGTGCTTTTTGACTTTTTTGCTTTGTTAATATAATTGGGATATACGCTTATAGTTTAACTATGGTGTAAACGCACCTTACAAACAGGAGAAAACTGATGCTGACTAAATTGCTAACTTGGTTCAAGCCTATGCCGGACGCAGCAGTAAAAATTACCGACCCTGCCGCAGTAAAAAAACTTTACAGATCTTGGCGAATAAAATTATTTATCAGCGCTTACGTAGGATACGCGATGTATTATCTGACGCGCCAAAACCTATCCCCTATAGCCCATGTATTTAAGGCTGAAACCGGCATGACAAATGCCCAGTACGGCACGATGGTTTCAATCTCATTAATCGCTTACGGAGTGGGCAAATTCTTAAGCGGAATGCTGGCCGATAAAAGCAATATCCGCGTTTTTTTGGCCGCGGGTTTGATGGGCTCTTCCATAATTAACCTGTTCTTCGGATTCCTGCCCAGTTTCCCGTTTTTCGTTTTCTTCTGGACTCTGAGCCAAGGCTTTCAGTCAATGGGATTCCCGCCGATTGCCAGGATTTTCGCCTATTGGTTTACCCCAAAGGAAAGAGCAAGCAAATGGACATTGTGGGCCTCCGCGCACACCATCGGCATAACTTTGGCCGCAGTTGTGGCATTTATAATTCTTAAAACAGGCTTATTGTCATGGCGTTTTGTTTTTGTAATACCAGGCATAATCGGCCTGGCCACCTCAATTTGGCTTCTTTTTAACCTGACGGATAAACCATCCTCCGTAGGCCTGCCTTCCATTGAAGAATATTCCGGCATAGAAGCCCCGGTTAAAAAACAGAAAAACGAAGAAAGCTATTGGAAAATTTTATTCAAATATGTTCTGGTAAACAAATATATCTGGATTTTATCTTGCGCTTTCCTGTGCGTGTATTTTGTGCGTTATGTAACTTTAAGCTGGGCGGCTATATTTCTGGAAAGCCGCAATTTATCAAAAGCAAGCATTCCGCTTATTTTTACGCTTAATCCTTTTGTCGGCGCGGCGGGCGGCATCTTCGCGGGCTGGATAACGGATAAATATTTTAAAGGCAGATGTACGCCGGCAAATATAATTTATTTTACTTTGCTTGCTGTTTCAGCATACTGCTTTTATTTATTCACCGGGCCGGATAAGATTTTCTTAACTTGCTTCTTTATCGGTGCGATTGGTTTCTTTGTGGACGGCCCGCAAAACCTTGTGAACGTGCAAATCTCATTGCTGACAACCAAAGAATCCGTTGCCGCAGCCTGCGGTTTTTGCGGGTTATTCGGATATATAGGCGGTTTTGCCGCAGGCGGCGGAGCTTCGCTGATTTTAAATAAATGGGGCTGGGCCGGCGTTTTCAATTCCTGTATAATAGCGAGCATTATCGGCGTACTGCTTGTGATGTGCGCGTGGAAAAAAGAAAATGAAGACATACAACAGCATAAAAGTTAAAATAACTTGATAATATTTACAAAAATCCCCCGACTGGCAGTTAATCGGGGGATAATTATTCCATTATCCTGCGTACGCGCACATGCGCGTATATAATGGTAAAATATAGTATATTATCCTCGGGGTGAAATATTTATGGACACAAAAGAAGCCATCAAAATTTTAATGCGCGGCGCGGTTGACTGCGTAAGCCCCGCCGAGCTGGAAAAAAAATTATCAAGCGGCAAAAAACTGCGCGTCAAACTCGGCGCGGACCCGACAAGCGCAGACCTGCACCTTGGCCACAGCGTGGTGCTTACAAAGCTGCGTGCCTTTCAGGATTTGGGGCATACCGCCGTCCTGGTGATAGGCGATTTCACCGCCGCTATAGGGGATCCTTCCGGCCGCGACAGCACGCGCCCCGTCCTGCCGCGCGAAATTATCCGCCAAAACGCGCAGACTTATACAGACCAGGCCTTCAAAGTCCTTGACCCGGCAAAAACCGAAATCCGCTTCAACAGCGAATGGCTTGACCCTTTTATTTCCACCAAAGAAATCCTTGGCGCGCTGGCAAAGATTACCGTATCGCAGGCGCTTGAGCGCGACGACTTTAAAACCCGCATAAAAGCCGGCCGCCCGATAACGCTGCTGGAGGTTATGTACAGCCTTTTCCAGGGGCAGGATTCCGTGGCGCTGCAGGCCGACGTTGAGCTTGGCGGCGCGGACCAGATTTTTAACCTGCTCATCGGCCGGCAGATGCAGAAGAATGTGGATACGGAGCCGCAGGCGGTGATAACCGTGCCGCTGCTCGTGGGGACGGACGGCGTAAAAAAAATGTCCAAATCATATGGCAATTACGTGGGGCTTAATGACGCGTCCGAAGAAATGTTCGGCAAAATAATGTCAATAAGCGACGAGACCATGCTGCAATACTATACTCTTTTAACGCTGGAAGATTTGGACACCGTCAAAGCCAAACACCCCATGCAGGCAAAAAAGGATCTGGCGAGCCTGCTTGTAACGCGCTTTCACGACGCGGACGCTGCCAAAAAAGGGCTGGATAATTTTGAAAGCGTCTTCTCTAAAAAAGAAAACCCGCAGGATATGCCCGTCTGCAAAGCGGCCGAAGGCGTTTTGCTTTCGGCGATACTTATTGAAAACGGCCTTGCCAAAAGCAGGAACGAAGCCCGCCGCCTTATAGACCAGGGCGCAGTAAAGCTGGACGGCGGCAGAGTAGCGGCCGACGGCGCGCCGCAGTTCGGTGCGGAGGCGGTGCTGCAAGTAGGCAGGCGGCATTTTCTTAAACTGATTAAATAGGCGACATCTGAGTGAAAAAAAAATATATCTTCGCCGTTATTCTGCTGCTTCTGGCCGCCGTGCCTTACGGCGCGTGGCGGCATTTCAACAATAAAGGCCCGCGGACGCAGGTGGAAATACCTGCCGGCACGCCGGCGGTAAAAATAGCCGATATACTCAAAGAAAACGGCATAATACAGAGCAGGCTTTTTTTTAAAATATGCCTCAAACTCAGCGGCAGCGCGCCCATGCTGCGCAGCGGCACCTTCCTGCTTAACAAAAATACTTCGTCCATAGAGGCTATCTGGCGGCTGATAAACGATTCCGGCGCGATGCTTTACCGCGTGATAATCCCCGAGGGCTGGCGCATAGAAGAAATCGCCGGCGAGCTTCAGAAAAACGGCATTACCGCCGATAACCAGTCCTTTATAGACGCCGCAAAAACGCAGGAGCTGGAGGGTTATTTATTCCCTTCCACCTACATGCTGCCGAAAAATATGAGGCCCGAGTCGCTGCTCAGCCTCATGGTAAGCGAATACAAAAACAAAGTGCAGCCGCTTATCCTGCGCGCCAATACAAATATGAGCGAGCGGCAGGTGCTGACCATAGCTTCAATAGTGGAGCGCGAGGCCGTAATGCACGACGAACGCCCAAAAATCGCGGCAGTATATTTAAACCGCATAAAAATCGGCAAAAGGCTTGAGGCGGACCCTACCGTGCAATACGCGCTCGGCTGGAACGCGCAGGAACAGCGCCACTGGAAAAAGGGCCTCACCCTTAAAGATTTACGGCTGGATTCGCCTTATAATACCTACCGCTACGGCGGCATACCGCCCGGGCCAATAGCGAACCCGGGCATAAGCTCGGTTGAGGCTGTGCTGCATCCCGAGCCCGGGTTTGACGCCCTTTACTTCGTGGCGGACAATACCGGCCGCCACGTCTTCAGCAAGACTTATAACGAACACATACAAAATATCAAAAATATAAGAGGCCGCTAAAAACCGCAAAAGGCCGCCGCAATGAATTCAAAAACAAAAAGCATAATCACGATATCTGTAGCCAACGGGCTCAACTCGCTGGCTTACGGCATAGCCATACCGTTTTTTGCCATTTATCTGAGTACGCAGAAAGGCGTGCCGGCCGGCGTGATAGGCCTCATGCTCGCGCTTGCGATGGCCCTGACCGCCGTAGCCAGCGCGATAAGCGGCGAAGTTTCGGACACCTTCGGCCGGCGGCGCGTTATGCTGTGCTCGCTTTTCTTCCGCGCGGCGGCGATGTTCGCCATGGCGTGGGCAATGTACATAGACGCGCATTACTTCTGGGCGATGTTCTTCCACTTCGCGGGCAGTTTCGCGGGTGCGTTCTTCCGCCCCGCGTCAAACGCCTGGATTGCCGATACCGCCACTCCGGCCGAGCGTGTGAAAGCCTTCGGCTACGTACGCATAGGCCTTAATCTGGGTTGGTGCATAGGGCCGGCTTTGGGCGGGCTGCTGGCCAAGGCTTCTTTCCCCCTGGGCTTCGGCGTGACGGCGTGCACCTATCTGATAACCATGTTTTTTGTGTCGCGCTATATAAACGAGACGCTTACAAAAGAAAACACGCGCAAAGCAAATTTTATAACAATGCTGCTTGCCCTTAAGGACAAAAATCTTGCCGCGCTGTGCGCCTATAATTTCATAATTTCCATGGTGATGGCGCAGCTGGTGGTGGGGCTTTCGCTGCATGCGATTATGCGGCTGGGCATGACGGAAAATATTGTGGGGCTTTTCTTCTCTCTTAACGGGCTGGCGGTGGTTGTTTTCCAGTTTCCGATGGCGGCTTACAGCTCAAAAATAAGGCTTACTTCCGCGCTGGGGCTGGGGTGTTTTTTGTATGCGCTGGGCTACGGCGCGATAGGGTTTATGGTTTCCTTCGCGGGGATAATGCTGGGTGTTGCCGTCAGCGCAATTGGCGAGATGTTTGTACTGCCGGCAGGGCATTCGCTGGCTTCCAATCTGGCGGCGGATAATAAAAAAGGCCGCTATCTGGGGCTTTATGTGCTTTCAAACGCGGCGGGTCAGTCGGCGGGTATTTTCATGGCCGGCGTACTGATGGAGAAACTTTCCCCGCGGTATGCGCCGGGGCCGTGGCTTATAGTCGCAGGTTTGGGCGCGCTGGCCGGGATTTTATTTCTTTCAATGCGGCGCACCGTAACTGCGCAACAGGACGGCGTAAGCCCCGCAAAACCATCTCCGCCGACGCCGATAGTAAAGCAATTGCCTTCGTAGCGAAAGAATCATCGCGCTTTTTTCTCCCCCCTTTGAGGGCATTGTTCTTAAATCGGGCATATGGCAAAATTAAATCCCCCGCCCCTTCAGGGCAATTCCTTTACTAAATAGAGTAGCGGAAGGTGCGATAGATATTTTGGTTGTCATTCCCGAAAGTCGTAATCGGGAATCTGAAAAAGGCCGGATGCCCGATAAAGACATTCTGGCATGACAACGGAGAAACGGATTACTTTACAGCATGCAATTGCCCCTGTCACGGATATTTGTCTTTAACTAAAACATTCCAAAAAAATATATTATATGTTCATAGGAGTATAAAAATGGGTATAAAGGTCCAAAAGTGTTGCTATTTTGGATTGTTTTTGTAATAACAATACCACTTAAAATAGCTATCTCTATTGTATTTTGCAAGTCCTTTATGTTTCCCGTACTGTTGTTTCAACTCACTAAAATATCCTTCTACCTTGTTGGTTGTTTTGGGGATTCTTTTATCCTCCAAGTAATGCCACATGTCTCAATACGCATTTGCTATAAGCGATACCGCTTTTTTTATGTCCCTATACCCAACTTCTTTGTAGCTCAGGTTCTTAACATACTTCCCGTGTTTGTTTAAAAATGCCTTGTACTTCTTTGTAAATATTCCTTTTTCAAATTCGCTTCTTATCCCTGTTAGCCCAATAAAAATATCTTTTAAATCTCTACCGGCCTCTGTCTTTGGTTTAGCCCTCAGCCACATCTGCCCCTGATGCTCTATGTGGTATAAACACCGCTGGATTATTACTCTTGGCCAAACTTCTTTTACCGCCGCTATTACTGGCTTTAGCCCGTCTAACGTTACACTTTTGGGCTCTACTCCAAAACGCTTTAATTCCTTGGCCATTTTATATGTGTTTTCATAATTCTCGCTGGCAACATAACGGCAGCTCATTACCTTGCCGTCTTCATCATTCATAAACAATAGCAGACTGTTTGTACGCTTAAAATACGTCCCGTCAAATATCAAATATTTCGCTCTTGCATAATCTTTATACAGCTCTGGCGCCTCTTGATTAAGCCATTCCTTTTTTATCCGTTTTATCTTTTTGCGACCATACTTGCTTATACGACTTATCTGCCTTATGCTAAGCCCTTCTCGCACCCACCACTTATACCATATTTGTTCGTTCGCGCACTTGTTTTTAGGACTTTTCCATATATACGTTTTGAAGCAAGACAAACAGCGAAAACGCTGCTTCCCTTGCTTGGTTTTCCCAAATTTCTTTACAACTTTGCTCCCACAAAAATAACATGATTTTTTCATAAAGCTCAAACTCCTTTGAGCTTTACGCTATCATTTATTTCATAACTCGACGACAATCCTTCAAATTTACCCTCTCTTTAGCAACACTTTTGGACCTTTATACCAAAAATGACAAAATTATCAAAAGGTTCTATAACAAAAATTGTTTTTTGTGTTCTGGCTTTAGCGATATTATTATTGCCGGCGTCATCAGCAAATGCGGAAGCAAAGCAAAAGCCGCAAGCCGGCGCGGCTGCTAAAACAAAAATAAATGCTAAACAGGCAAAGAAAAACCAAGAATTTTGCGATGCCGTAAAAAATTATTATTATGGCCGCGTTGAAGAATTCCTTAAAGCAGGGCAGGACCCGAATACTTGCCCAAAAGAAGACTGCAAGAATTATTCTACATATATGATAAAGCAATACTTATTGCCTTATGGTTTTAATCCGAATGCTTGCGATATAGATATAGTCAGTAAGTTTAACCTCAAAAAAGAAGCGGATTTTGCAAAAGAATTGGTATTGAAACACGGCGCAAAACCCAGCTTAGTTAATGTCTACGACCTTGCAACGGCAGAATTTATGTATGAAAAGGGTGCGGAAATAACGGATATGGCTATTGAAGCGGCAATACAAAATAACAACACGGAAGCATTTAAATTCTTTATGTCCAAAGATGACAAGATAATTGAAAAAGCGTGGAAAATTATAGACGACAGGAATTTTGTGGATAAAGAAGATTTTGTGTATAGTTTTGAGCCTGACCTTGAAAAAATTATATCAAATACCGATGATAAACAATTAAAAGAATTTCTATATGAAGTAATAAAAAGAAAAATACGAAAGGAACAACGGGGAATAGAAATAAGAAAACAAGAAGAAATAGAAAAAAGAATAGAAATGAAAATACAAGAGTATCCACAAGAGGAGCAGGAAGAAATAAGAGCAAAAGAATATCAAAAAATAGACGCAAAAAACAAAGAATTATGTGACGCCGTTAGAAATAATGATTTGGAAAAAGTAAAACAGGCTTTGGCAAACGACGCGAGTGCAAATACCGGTTGTCGTACCTCCGATTATGATTGTTTCAAATATAGCCTTGATTCTCGTTTCTCAACCGGCGTTTTTAAATTAGCTGTTGAAAAAGGCAATTATGAAGTAATGAAAGTTTTGCTACAACATGGAGCAGACACTAACATCCCTGATATAGAATCTTGCGAAAGTGACGAAAAATATTTTCCAATATACACAGCAATATCCAACAACAATATAGAACTAATAGAACTTTTGATTGATAATGGAGCACGCTTTAAAAGTTCTTTATCAGAGTCATGGATATCACCGTCAAAAGAAACGATAAAGTATTTAATAGAACGCGGCGCATATCTTCCAGACATAATACCAGCACAGGTTATAAATGATAAACCTTTTGTTGAATATCTTATTAAACATGGTGTAAAGCCTACTTTATTCCACTTAGACAATGTAGAAGATTTGCAATTTATGTTAAATATGGGTGCAGATATAAACGAACAAAGTGTTATTGGTAATGATGGCGGCGTCGGGAAAGATATCCTTGGTACTCC
>JAISDW010000054.1 GCA_031264445.1 Elusimicrobiota bacterium | reverse complement strand
TGTTAAACCTTTCACTCCCGCAATGGCTACATTTAGTCATAACACCTCCTACCTTCTTACCTTTTACCTAAATATACCATTTATTCCCATATCTTACCACTAAATTCATACCAATGCCCTTTACGAAAGGGAGAAAAAGACACAGGAGAAATATACTTCTCTCACGAAAGAGAGGAAACCGCAAGCCTTTGCCGTGCCGTTCAACTATCCCGCGGGGAATACTTTTGACGACTTCGCGCCGGCCTGCAAAACTGTTATTTTTTATTGCAAATGTATTTGACTTGTCCGAGCAAAAAGTGCGGTTCTTTTTCCTTAAAAGTCTTTGCGCTTTTTGCGAGTTGTCAAACACGTCCGAAAAAATAACGGTTTTGCGGCGCACATGAGGCAAAAGCGTCTCCCGCAAAAAATAAAAACGCCGTACGGCAAACCTACTTCGGCAGAAATCTGAAAATCTCGGCCAGGGTGGCCTTCAAATCATAAGGCTTGTCAACAAAATGGTCGGCGCCGGCCTCCAGCGCTCTTTCCTTATGCTCGGGCTTGGTCAGCGTTGACATTACCACCACAGGTATGCGCCAGGTGCCGTTGTCGCGCTTGACGGCTTTGCAGATTTCATAGCCGCTTACGTGCGGCAGCATTAAATCAAGCAAAATAATGTCGGGCATATTTTTTTTGACCGCGGGGAAGCCGTCGCGCCCGTCGGCAACCCAGAAAACCTCATGGCCTTTTATTTCCAGCGCGGCCTTAAGCGCGGCGCCCAGGGATTTTGAATCTTCTATCAAAAGTATTTTGGCCATAAATTAAACCTCTTGCGCGCCGGTTTTGAAAGCGGCGGCAAGGCGTATGTATTCCTGAGCGTGCTCGCAGAGGCTTTTGCGCTCCTCCGCGCTCAGAACACGGACGACTTTGGCCGGCACGCCCATCAAAAGGCTGCCCGCTGGGATTATTTTGCCAGCCGGCACCAGCGCGCCCGCGCCGATAATGCAATCGGGCCCGATTTCGCATTCCATCACAATCGCGCCCATGCCGATAAGCGTATTATCGCCTATTTTTGCGCCGTGCACAACCACATTGTGGCCTATCGTAACATTTTTGCCGATGAGCGCAGGCTTGTCATAATCCACGTGTATGCTGACATTATCCTGCACATTGCTGCCCGCGCCAATATTTATCGCGGCGATATCCGCGCGCAAAACCGCATTGGGCCAGACCGAAGCCCCCTCCCCCACGACGACATTACCTATCAGCACCGCGCGCTCGTGCACATAGGCGGAAGCAGCGGCAACCGGCTGCAAATTATTAATTTTTTGCTTCATTTTCTATATACTCTCTCGCTTTATTGGTAGTCATTGCGGAAGGCTCAGAAAGTTTCAGGCCCCAGTAAACTATCACGCTTATTACACCGGGCAGGATATAATAAACCACCCTGTAAATCAGGGCCGCCGTGAGAGCGGTTTCCCACGGGATATCGCCCATCTGGGAAAAGACGGAAGCCATCGCCAGCTCCATCGCGCCCAAACCGCCGGGGAGAACGGGGATAAGCGTCGTCACCATACCCAGCGCAAAGCCGGCCAGAAGCACGCCTACGGGTATTTTAACGCCGACGGCAAGGAAAGCGAGGTATAAAATGAGTATGGTAAAAATCCAGTCGCAACAGATATAAGCTATCGCCAGCGTAAGTTTGTGCCTGTTGCGGTGTATGGTTTTTATGCCGTTGTCAAACTGTTTTTCAAATGCGGAATAGTTGTTTTTTGGTATCAGCTTGCCAAACAGCCCGTAAATTATTTTATTGACCAGCAGAAAGCCTTTGCGCAGGGTTTGGTAACGGAATTCATTATTGAAGAAAAACGCCGTTATGACCGCGCCCGCCGCCGCGATGCCCACGACTACGGCAAAATTTCTGACCATCTGCGCCGGGCTTACGCCCTGCGTGAGCAGCAGCAAAAGCGTGCCCAGCAGTATTATAATAATCAGCACCATGTAAAGCAGCACGGTAATCACTATGCTGGCCATCACGCTTACGCCCAGCGGAACCTTGCGTTTGCCCAGCAGATGCGCGCGCAGCGCAAACCCGCTTACGCCCAGAGAGGAGACAAGATAATTCACCGTAGTTGACACAAAAGCAATGCTTACCGCCGCGCCGATATTTATGCGCGTACCGAGCAGTTTTAAAGTCTCCCAGAGCGACAGGCCCATGCACGCGTATATCGCGGCGGAACTCAGGCACGCCAGTACCAGATACCAGGTGTTGACTTCATTCCAGATTTTGAGGAAGTCCCCCCTGGAATGCCATATCACCCACCCCACTACCGAGACGGAAATTATACAGCTTATGATTAAAACCCAGGTTTTTCTGCTGAACATATGTTTAAAATCCTTATTTTTATTCATGCGTCACGCGGCCGGCCTCTCCTTTTTCCCAAAGTAAGAGAATACGCCTCCCGCAGCGGCGACAATAAATTATATAATTTTATTATGAAATATATCTCCATAACGGGCGCAAAAACCCATAATCTCAAAAATATCAGCCTCAAAATGCCGCGCGGCAAGATGATTGTTATAACGGGCCTTTCCGGCTCGGGCAAGAGCTCGCTCGCTTTTGACACCATTTACGCCGAAGGCCAGCGCAGGTACGTGGAAAGCATGTCCGCCTACGCGCGCCAGTTCCTTGAACTTATGGAAAAGCCCGACGTGGAAATGATTGACGGCCTTTCCCCCGCTATATCAATAGAACAGAAGAACCCCAGCCGCAACCCGCGCTCAACCGTCGCTACGGTGACGGAAATTTACGATTACTTCCGCCTGCTTTACGCGCGCGCCGGCCAGAGGTTCTGCCCGCAGTGCGGCAGGCCGGTGGAGCAGTGGTCAATACAGGCAATCAACGCCGATATTCTCAAAAAATTCGCGCGCAAGACGGTTTTGCTCCTCGCGCCGGTGGTGCAGGGCAAAAAAGGCACTTACGACGAGCTTTTTGCCAAGCTAAAAAAAGAAGGTTTTGTAAAAATACTGGCTAACGGCGAGGCTTATGATTTATCCTCCCCCCCCGTGCTGGAGCGTTATAAAAAGCACGAGCTTGATTTGGTGGTTGACGAAATTTTCATAGACGCGGCCGACAAAGAACGCCTGACCGACGCGCTGGAGCTGGCCGTAAAATACTCAAAGGGCCTCGTCAAAGTCAAAGACGGCAAAGACACCTTTACCTACAGCGAAAATAATGCCTGCACCGCATGCGGAATAGGCTTCGGCGAGCTGGAGCCGCGCTTATTTTCCTTCAATGCGCCTCAGGGCGCGTGCCCGCACTGCAACGGCCTGGGCATAATCATAGAGATTGACGAAGATTTGGTAGTGCCCGACAAAAATTTAAGCATAAACGAAGGCGCGATAGCCGCGTGGGAAAGCCCCGTTACCAACCGCACCGGCCGGTGGAAAAATTCCTGGGCCGGATATTATTATGAAATTTTAAACGCCGTCTGCAAATCGCAGAAAATCCCCATGACCAAACCGTGGAAGGAACTTACAAAAAAGCAGCGGGATATCCTG
>JAISDW010000003.1 GCA_031264445.1 Elusimicrobiota bacterium | reverse complement strand
GCCCGTCTTCGCTACGCTACGCCGTGGCTCGCTATGGTGAGGCCACCCCTCCAATGGAGGGGAATTAAGGGTGAGGGGGAGGCCGTATATCCTAAAACAGAATAATGCCTCTAAAGATAATATTTATCACTCCATTTATCGGTTTCTTTTTTGCCGCCGAAGGACAGGGCCACTCTCTCGCAAAATGCTAAATCTGATTGTGAAAGAGCAGTGTTCAATTCAAAATTACGCATTCCGGGCCTGCCTTTAACCGGTACTCTATTTTTATCGTAGGAAATATTATAACTAAAGCAAAAGGTATTTTTATAACCGTATATATACCCCTGAACTGCTTCGTAAGATTTGTTAAGGTTAATTTGCTTTTCTAGCTGTCCTTTTTGATTTGTACATTTAATAGTGTTATAAGACCAATCCGGATGGTCTTCCCAAACACAATTTGACGGAAGACCAATAAGTAAATTATCCAAAACACCGGTATATTCTCCGCGTTGTAAATAATACAGTTCTTCCGCGTCTTTGATTTTATTGATTAAATCCATAGCCGATGCAACCTTGGACTTGTATACCGAAAACTGATACTGCGGAAAGGCAATAGCGGCCAGAATACCGATTATTAAAACTACCACCAATAATTCAATCAGCGTGAAGCCTTTTGTGTTTTTCATAATTTTATTCAGCCGCTATCCCGAATATTTTTGTTTTACAAATTATTACTTTACTTTGCCGAAGTCTATGCTTTTTTTCTTTACAGAATATTTTATTTCAATTAAATCGTCTTTGATATGATTTTTAAAACTTTCGTCTATCGCGTTTAAATCTATAATATCCGCGCTGTATTTTATATCGCTTTCTTCAAAATCATTTTTTAACGCGCAGATTATTTTAAAATAATCCAGTTTCGCGCCGCCGTCCAAAGCCAAATCTATGTCCGAAGTTTCTTTTGCGGCGTTGCGCGCGCGCGAGCCGAAAACATAAACTTTTATTTCGCTGCCGCCAAGTCTGTTTTGCAGGATAGCTTCCGTCATTTTTAAATATTTCGGCTCCAGACTGATTTTTTTATTCATTTATTTTATCTAAATTGCGCAAAAGTTCTTTGGCGTCTTTTGAAAATTTTTTTGATAAGGCGTAAACAATATCAGACGCTTCTTCGCCGTAAATGTGCGCGGTTTTATTTCTTGCTTCCAGGTATTCAAACCAGGTTTCCGGGTTTTTTATTAGGCCGTTTTCAAAGGCTTCCCTGAATAATTGTTTTTTGGGGATAATTTTGCTGATTTGATTATTTAACTCCAAATAACGCTGGATGAACTTCCAGCATAATTCAAAAGTAAACTCAAAATTTTGTATAAGACCGGCGCGCACCGTTTCCTTTATGTCAAGTTCTTTGGAATTTAAAACCTTTTGCGAGGCTTTTACCGCTCTGTCAAATGATTTTAAAGCCTTTTCTAATTTGGCTAAATCCAATATTTTTTGATGCATGGTTTTTTACCCTATTTTGCCGAAGTCTATTCCCTTTTTCTTGTAATATTCTATGGCGCGCAGGCGTAAATCTTTCAACATTTCAATGCTTGAATTACCGCCGCCGCGCACGATTGTGGCCCTGTCCGTGCAGGAAAAGCAGGGGTCTATCGCCGCGATGATAAGCGGCGCGTCGGCAAGCTGGTCGCCCTTCAGCATATAGTCAACGGATTCAAAATTGGCCAGCGTCGGCGCGCGCACCTTCACGCGCGCGGGGTTGGGCCCGCCGTCGGCTTTTACATAGTGTATATCCTCGCCGCGCGGGGCTTCGTAGCGCGTTACCCATTCGCCCGCGGGGATTTTCGGCGGCGCTTTTACGGCTATGGGGCCTTCGGGCAGGTGGCCCAGCACCTGGCGCAGGATTTTTATTGATTCAAGAATTTCAAACACGCGCACGTACAGCCGGCCGAAAACGTCGCAGGCGTCGCTGGTGATAACTTTAAAATCAAGCTGGCGGTAGAGCAGGTACGGGTCGTCGCGCCTTACGTCGCGCGCTACGCCACTGGCGCGGGCCAGCGGGCCGCAGGCGTCGCGTTTAACGGCTTCCTCTTTTGGCAGCAGGCCGACGCCTTTGGTGCGCGCGTGCAAAGTAGGCTCCGCCGTGGCGAGTTTGATGTAATAGTTTGTGCGCTCTTCCAGCAGGTCAAGTTTTTGGAGGATATTTTTCTCGTCCTCAGGCGCAATATCGCGCCGCACTCCGCCGATGGCATTCATGGAATAATGCACACGGTTGCCGCTTAAAGTTTCAAGCGCGTCCATTACGTGTTCCCTGTCGCGCCAGGAGTACATAAAAAGCGTATCAAACCCTATTTCGTGCGCGGCCACGCCCAGCCACAGCAGGTGGCTGTGTATGCGCTCCAGCTCGCCCACGGCCACGCGTATGGCCTGCGCGCGTTTGGGGATTTCAAGGCCGGCAATATTTTCCACATTGGTAACATAGCACGTGGCGTGCGCGTGCGAGCATATGCCGCACACGCGCTCTATCAGATACATGGCCTGTATAAAATTGCGGCTTTCGGCCGCTTTTTCTATACCGCGGGGATTGTAGCCAAGGCGCAGGACGGCGTCAACAATTTCCTCACCCTCCAGAAGCAGGGTAAAATTGCCGGGTTCTTTCAAAGCGGGGTGTTGGGGCCCTAAGGGCACGGATATTTTAGGCATAAATTATCTGGCCTCCGTCGGTTTCCAGTTTTTGCGCAGGGGATGGTCGCCCGCGGGCCAGTCGTCGGGCAAAGGGTAGCGGTTGCCGGCGGGCAGGCCTTCAAATTCTATGCCCAGCAGGTCAAGCATTTCCCGCTCGTACCACACGGCGGACTGAAATAAATCCGTAATACTTTTTGTCTTTGCCGCGCTAACGGGCAGTATATCGCGCAGGGTTAGCAGATTGCCCGTGCCTTCCTGCGCGAGATGATAAAGTATTTCAAAATTATCGCCGTTTTCAAGGCCGGTTATGGTGCACAGGTGCGCGAAATCATACTTTTCTTTAAGATTTTTAATGCAGTCATAAGCCGCGCCTTTCGGGCGGGCCCATATGCGCCTTGGCGCTTTGGTTATTATTTCTTCAAGCAGAGATTCAAATGAACTGTTTTTATTTGGCATTTCCAACCCCCTTTATGCTGCCCAGCAGCTTTACTATGCCGTCTATAAGAGCCTCGGGCCGCGGCGGGCACCCGGGCACGTATAAATCCACCGGGATAACTTTATCCGCGCCGCCCAGCACGCCGTAGCAGCCCTGCAATACGCCGCCGCCCGCCGCGCACGCGCCGACGGCAACGACAAATTTGGGCGCGGCCATTTGGTCGTATATTCTTTTGAGGCGCGCCTGCTGCTGTCTGCTTACCGCGCCGGATACCACCAGCACGTCCGCGTGGCGCGGCGTGCCGTGCTGCATTACGCCGAAGCGTTCCACGTCAAACTTCGGCGTCAGCGAGGCCACCGTCTCAATATCGCAGCCATTGCACGAGCCCGAATTAAAATGTATTATCCAGGGCGACGCGGTGCGCGCCCATTTTGCCACTTGTTCCCTTATAGATTTCATATAGATTTTCCTATTTCAATAACCTTAACTGTATTGTAGCAAAATATGGTAAAAGTTGTCTTCGGAAGGGGGCGGGATATTTTAAAATCCAATCGCGCTGCTCTCAGCAATAAGCCCGCTCGGCGTGTTTTAAAATAATTTAGTCAGGGGGTTTTATTTATATATAAAAACTTTTTCGCCGTCAACAGCTCCAACCGGATTTTCGCCGCCGGAAACGGCTTTACATATTTTTTCTTGCGCGGCGTTGCGGGATATGCAATAATAAGAGCAATAATGTTGTCAGTCCAAATGGCATTGTTTTCAAGTGCATAGGCAATTAGAAAAGTAGCTGTACCGCCGGTATTTGAGCAAACGCTTGATTTCCAAGCTCCGATTCTTTTGTTGTTATAGTCCAAAGCGTAACAAAAATCCTTAATTATGCAATTGCTATATTCTTGGCAATTATTGCCGATGATTACGTCCAATTGCTGAAATGTCGGCGACTCAATACCGTAAAGTTTTTGCGCGCGGGCAACGCTGTCCGCCAGCGTTTTTATATTGGCGTGAACTTCAATTAATTTAGTCTTTTCAACAGCTTTCAAATATTGCGGCAGAGCAATAGCGGCGAGAATGCCTATGATAACCACGACAACCAGCAGTTCTATTAAAGTAAAAGCCGTCCTGTTGTTGAGCATATTTCACCTCAGCTTATGCTTGAGATTTATAGTATAATAATATTATAATATTTGTAATGCCGTCTTCGTCAAGCCGCGGCGGCGGATAAATATGTTCCGATTTGATTTGTTCTGTTTTCTCCCTTTAGTAAAGGGAGTACCGGCGCAGGGACAATTGTCCCGAAGACGGGGAGGGATTTAATATTGCCGTTATTATTTAAATTTTGAAAAATGAATTATTCCCACATCCAGTCATTAGCGGCGGCTTTTCTCCCCAGTCCGTCGCACACTTTGGCGGCGGCAGTGTCTGAAGTATTATTAATCCTGCATCTGGATCTTTTGGACGCGGGCGTTGTTGAGAGCGGCTTACCGTCCGGCTGTATGTCCAAAGGTTGTCTGTACGTTATACGCCCCCACGCTTTAAGTGGCTGCTGCGGGGCGTACAGGCCTACAATTTCGTAAAGATTGAAAGCGGGTTGTTTCTGAAACCTGTACGCCGTATCATTGGCGCAAATAAAAACCGTTGTTGCGCCCGTTCCCATTCCCGTAATGGATTCAACGCTGCAGTTTGTTATACCGGCGTCAAGCAGCGTTAAATCGTCGGTATAATAGCCGTTAATCAGGAAAAAGACTTCCTCTGCGTCTTTGAGGGTTTTGACATTTTGTATTACCGTCGAAAATTTGCTTTTCAGCACTGCAGCCTGATATTGCGGCAAAGCAATAGCGGCGAGAATGCCT
>JAISDW010000128.1 GCA_031264445.1 Elusimicrobiota bacterium | reverse complement strand
GCGCGCGGCACGGTAATGGGGGACGCTTCCAAAGGCGCGGCAGACGCGGCTTCAGCATTTGACGGCAGCGTGGCGACGGAGGGTATACCGGCCGGCGACGGTAATGTCCGGCAGGGAGCGGTGTCAGGGCTGAGCAACAACAATTCGGACTTGGGTGGGATGGCGCAACAAGTCAAAGATAAAGTGGACAAAATAGCAAAAGACGTCCAAACTTCAAAAGATCTCCGCAAAAAGATTTGGGGCAAAATGCTCTTAATGGGGATCCTTGTTGCGGGCGGCTGTATAATGATCGGCACTGGCATGAAAATAGGTGCACCGTGGGGATATGTACTCGCTGCCGCCGGCGCCTTAACTGCTGCCGGCGCGATAATCGGCTGCAGCGTTGAAATGTTTAAAATGCTTAAGGAGCTTAAGGCACTGAAAGAGGCTAATATAGGTGATACAAATTATGGCTGGATGATGACTGCCGTTATAGCTTCGATAGTAGTATGCGGGGGCGCAATCGCCGCGGCATTCGTGCTGGGTATTAAAGCAGCGCAAGAAGCTGCGTTGGCAAAAGATGCTGCGCTGGCGGCTGCTAAGGCCGCAGGCAGTACAGCTTCCGCTGGTAGTGGCGCAGCTACCGGTACCGTTGCTGGTGCCGGCGGCGCGACTGCTGGTGGTGGCAGTGGTGCTATGGGGGCCGTTGTTAACACCGGTACAAGTATTGCTTCCAATGGTATACAAAGCGGTATGAATAACATGAATAACTCCAGCAGCACGATAGAACTGGATCTTAATAACAAGACTGGACAATATTCTAATCCATATCCGAAAGGATCTGAAGAGTGGTACCTTGCCGAGCAGGAAATTGCAAAACTTAGCGGTGGGCAATAACTAGTATATCTTATGTAAAGCCTGAATGAATTAAATAAACAGGCGGATTATGCGCCGGCCGCGCAAGCGGCCGGTCGTACCGGCAAAAATCCACGCTTGCTGTCATACTTAAAAGTAAGAGTTTCCAGCTTTCGCTGCGTATAGGATATTTGGCTATATTTTCCGCGCCAGCAGGAACTAAGATATATCTGTCCCCTTTCCGGCTTTTAATGACTTTCATATATTAGCGCGCAGTCTCTTGTTTTTCAAAGCTTCGTTATATTACTGTTTCTTTTCTCTCTAAACCTCTCATTTATATCTGAACTTTAGCACCCCTTGTAATTTAATTTTTCTGTGCTATAATATATTTATACATCTATATTTTATCCATAAGGAATAAATACATAATTTTTTAATTACAAAAAGTTAAAAAGGTGATTTTAGCAATTATAGTATCAGCAGCTAACTTAAGGAGCAAGCATATGAAAAGCATATTAAACAAATTCGGCCGTATATCAAAGCCTGCCATTATCGGCTTAGTTTCATATACGGCGGCCGCCGTGGTTACCGTGGCTGTTGTGAGTATAGGTGTTGCAACACAGTCTACCGGTGATAACGTGACCGGCGGAATAAGCGGTTCTGCTCTCGGCCAGTATGGCGGAACTTCTTCTTACGCGTCAAACAGCGGCGCTTATTCCAGGGAAGCCCTGGAAGCTAGCATGGCCGCGGCAGAGGCAGCACGCCGGCAGGGAGACTCTATTTATTCCTTAAGAGGGGCGGCTTCGGCAGATGGTTTTTATTATGGCAAAAACGCACCGCAACAGCCGGCAGGCAATACCGGCGGCGGCGCCAATGGTTCCTCTGTCAGTGATGGCGTTGAGGGATTGCGTGGCGGCAGTATAAGCGGCATGGGCGGCGGCGGTATTGCTGCTGTTGACGGCTCCAATGCTATGGATCCTGCGGCATCAGCTGCTCAGGCGGCAGCATTGCAGAAAGCAGGCGCGGCGCAGGCTGCGGCTTTGGGTGCTGCTTCGGCTTCTTCCGGCGGCGCAGGCAGCGGACAGAGCGGACAGCTGAGGACTTCTCAAATGGCCGGCTCTTCAGGTTCAAGCGGCGGCGGCTCCGGCGGCAGCGTAACTTTGCTTGGGACTGGTGCGGAAAGCGGAGCCGGTACGCGGGCAATACAGCAAGCGCCGGCTGGCAGTCTGCCCAGTCAGCAGGATATAGCCGCCTTTAAAGGCGGACGCGCGGGTTCTATGGGCGGCAGCAATGTTCGTGGAGGAGGACAAAACGGCGGCCTTGGCGCAGGGCAGGAAGGCATTGGCGTTGGTAATTCTTTATATACTTCTTATAACCGCACCAATGCTGCGCGCGGCACGGTAATGGGGGACGCTTCCAAAGGCGCGGCAGACGCGGCTTCAGCATTTGACGGCAGCGTGGCGACGGAGGGTATACCGGCCGGCGACGGCAATGTCCGGCAGGGAGCGGTGTCAGGGCTAAGCAACAGCAATTCGAACCTGGGTGGGATGGCGCAACAAACCAAAGACAAATTAGACAACATTGATGATAATGTTGAATTAGCCAAAGATTTAAAAAAGAAGATTTGGGGCAAACTTGGTTTAATGGCCCTTACCACGGTCGGAGCATGTCTCTCCATATTATCATCTGTAAAAGCTGCGCAAAACGCACCGTATCCGTACGCGGGGTTATTATGGGCTGCTGCCGGCGTCGCTACTGCCGGCGCGCTTGTTGCGATTTGGCAGGGCATGGGCGTATGGGGCTTGCTTAAAGAGCTTAAGGATCTGCCCTATGACCTCGACAAAGAACATGGCAAGATGCTTGCTTGGACAATAGTTATACAAAGTCTGCTGACGGTCGCGGTAGGGCTTTCTTGGTTGAGCGCCAAGGGTTCAAAAGCGGCGGAAACATTAAAAAACCCCACAACAACAATAACACAATTGAAAGACCAGGTTTTCAACACCAAGGTAGATTTTAAGGATATAATTAATAAGCTCCTCGGGAAGAGGCCTTTCTGAATTTCATTATCTGCTGGGCTAACTTGAAATCCCCTCACGCTTCGTTATAGTGTGGGGGGATTTTATTATTGCCGTCATTCATTGCGGCAGAGTATAAAGCAGTTTATTTTTATTGTCATTGCGGGGCGGCGTTAAACAGCCGCCCCGCAATGACGGCAAAACAAGCTAAAGTTTCACATTCAGCGTGTAGTCTTTTTTGGATTTCAGCTGGCCGTCTTCAAAAAGCCATTCTTCAAGCAGGTCGCCCGTTTCGGAATATTTTTTGGTCAGGCCGTGCGCTTTGCCTTTTTTATGAGGAGATATTAAGGCTATTGTGCCGTTTTTATGATAGGTTATTTTATCGCCCACGATATTATCGCGCTCGTAAAGCGCCTCGGATTTAAGGCAGCCGTCTTCGTCGTAGGATTTTACGGAACCGTCCAAAAATCCTTTAACATAATCGGCCACTTCCATTATTTTGCCGCCCGGGTAATATTTAAGGCGGCGGCCGTTTTCTATATCGTTGACATAGCAAAATTCTTCTCTGAGGCGGCCCGTCGGGTAGTAAACATAAGCCCTGCCGTTTAACATACCGTCAATATATTCCTTTTCCACATTGATTTTGCCCGTCTCGTAAAATATGCGGCTGGTGCCGTTGCGTTTGCCGTTTCTGAAGGGGCATTCAAAATAAGTAAGGCCGTTTTCAAAAAATTCTTTGACAAGCGCGTCCGGCAGCGTGCCGCTGCTTTCTACGACTTCAAGGTTTTCGTCCAGCTTTTCGGTAAAAACCTCGTCGCCCTCAAACAGATAAACGCGCAGATATTTGCCTTTGTCAGCGCCGTCAAGAGCTTTGGTTTTGCGGATTATAAGATTCTGGTTATCCATATTTATTTCTCTCCGTTAATGGCTTTGGCGGCCAAAACGCCGCTTGCCCACGCAAAGTGCAGATTATAGCCGCCGCAGCGGCCGTCAACGTCAAGAAGCTCGCCCGTAATATAAAGGCCGCTCGTAATTTTTGACTGCATTGTATTGCCGTCAACACCGTCTCTCGCGACGCCGCCGCGGGTTATACAGGCTTCCGTGCCCCCGCGCAGGGCTTCAACCGTGAAAGGCCAGGCCTTTATTGTTTTAATTATTCTAGCAAAAATATCGGGCTTAAGCGCGCCCGCGGTCGTATTTTTTTGCACGCCCAAAAAATCCGTCAGCAGATTGGCCGCATTATCCGCCAGTATGCCGGCCAGGAAATTCTTTACGCTCAAGCCGGCCATGGCCTCCAGCCGCGCGCGCATAAAGCTTTCAAATTCCGCCGCGCCCATGCGGGGCAGCCAGTCCAAAATTAATTTATGGCCGGCGCGCGCATTGCGGCTTATGCTCAGGATATTATTGCCCGATACGCCCTCACGTCCGAAGATGACTTCCCCCTCCTCCGCGTCAATGGTTTTGCCGGCCGCGTCCTGCAGAAGCGCGTTCGCGTATACCCTGAGGCCGGCCAGACGCTTCAGCGCGGGCTTTTCCTTCAGATTTACAGGCGAAAGCCCAAAACCGAGCGGCGTTATCACATGGCCCAGCCGCCGCGCCAAATCATAACCTTTCGCGCTGCCGCCGGCCTGCGGCCAAGCCGCGCCGCCGCATGCCAGAACGACTTTTGCGGCCTCAAAATCTTCGCCGCCCGCGGTTTGCATTTTGAAAAAATTATTTTGTCCGGATATTTTTACGATCTCGGTTTTAAGTTTTATTTCGCCGCCGGCCGCCGCGAAAGCGTTTATGAGGCAATCCGCCGCGGACGAGGCTTTGCCGGTTATCGGGAAACACCGCCCGCCCGCTTCCTCGGTATAAAGCAGGCCGGTTGAGGCAAAAAAATCAATGCAGTCTTTGGGCGTGAAGTTTTGCAGGGCGGGCGCGGCAAAAGCTGCGGCTTCAAAATATTTATCCGGCGCGGCGGCCGTGTTTGTAAAATTGCAGCGGCCGTTGCCCGTTATCAGAATTTTGCGCGCGGGGATGATTTCCTTCTCAAAAATAACAACTGTTTTGCCCGCGCGCGCGCAGCAAATACCGCACGCCAGCCCGCTTGCTCCCGCGCCTATTATCGCGACGTCGGCCGCGGCGGGCATCAGCGCGCCCCCGTGCTGCCGAATCTGCCTTCGCCGCGCGCGCTGCCGCTGATTTCCCCCTCTTCAAAAGCGGGGTAAAGCGTAGGCAGCACGACGAGCTGGGCCGCTTTCTGGCCTTTTTCAAATTTAAAAGGCGTATCATTGAGATTATACATACATATCAGCAGCTCGCCCCTGTACGGCGCGTCTATAAGACCGGCCATAATTTTTACGCCCTTGCTCTCAACAGAGCTCTTGCCCCACACGCAGCCGCTGGTGCCGGAGTGCAGTTCTATCGCGATGCCGGTGCGCACGTTTGTAACGGCGCGCGGCGGCAGGACGGTATCTTCCAGCGCAAATAAATCCGCGCCGGAATCGTCCGCGTGCGCGCGCTGCGGCAGCTTTGCGTCGGGGTGAAGTTTTTTGACTTTTATTATCATAAAAATATCCAAACCAGAAGTAAATAAAATGCAACGGCCGCAAAAAAGCCCGTTACAAAAGCCGCCGTAATTGTACGCTTTACGCCGGTTTTGCACGGCGGCTGCGCGGCCGGCCAAACACGCGCGGCGGTAAGAACGCCGACCAGAGAACCTTCCGCGTCCAGCACTGGCAATACCGGCGCGCCCGCGGCGGTAA
This sequence comes from Elusimicrobiota bacterium, assembly GCA_031264445.1. Classification (GTDB taxonomy): domain Bacteria; phylum Elusimicrobiota; class Elusimicrobia; order Elusimicrobiales; family Elusimicrobiaceae; genus Proelusimicrobium. The sequence goes on along the minus strand of JAISDW010000128.1, from coordinate 3,703 downwards.
ATTTTGCCTGCGCGGCTTGCGCGGGCTCGGCGGCGGCCAGCTTTTCAAACGCTCTGTTCATGATTGCGCCCGCCGCCGCTTCCTGGCTGTAGAGCGCGAGCTCGGCCGTTTTTACAATGCCGGCCAGCCGGCCGGATTTATCATTTATATACACGCAGAAAGGGATTTTATTTTTCGGCAGGGTTTTGAGTTTTAAAATAATATCTTTCGCTTTCGCCTCGGTCTTAAAAATAAAATAACCGCCGCCCATAAGCCGCCCCGCGCTGCCCTGCGGGTAAGACAATACGGCCTCAAGATTTTTCGCCTGGGCGGGCTCCATATCGGCGGCCAGTTTTTGTTTGTAATGCGGCGGCAGCGCGGCAAAAAGTTCCCCCGCACGCAGGGAATTAAGATTTAAAATTATATGCGCGGCCTGTTTAAAAGGCAGCCGGCGCAGCAGCACGGCCGCTTTTTGCGGGGCCATATTTTCCAGCGCGGCGATTATGCCGCGCGCCTTAAGCGAAGACGCCCAGAAAACCGCCTCGCTCAGCGGCAGGGCTTCAAGCGTTTGCGCGGCTTCCTTCGGGGAGGCCTCCAAAAACCTTTCCAGCACGGCCGCAGCGGAGGCTTTGTGCTGCAGTGCGTCTTGCGTATTTTGCATAGATTAATTATAGTATATATAGCGAGGATATAAAATGTACTTTAACAAACCTGTGAGCCAACTGACTTTTGAAGATGTTATTGAATTCCTTAAAAAAGGCGTGGCGGAAAACACCATGCTTGACTATAAACTGATGCTGCCGCGCGATAATGAGAAGTTTGCCAAAACAATAGCGGCTTTCGCCAATTCAATGGGCGGGACGGTGATAATCGGCGTAAAAGACGGGCACGATAAGCCGCTGCCGCCTTTTACGGGCATACCCTTCCACTCCAAGATACGCGGGCAGATTGAAAGCATCATACAAGACAATATTGACCCCGTGGTCTTTGTTGACATCGCCACGTGCAAAGATCCGTACAGCAATAATATGTTCGTGGTGGTAAATATCCCGCAGAGCAGCCTTACGCCGCATCTTGTCGGGCGCATGAAAAGGGCGTATATACGCACGGGCCAGGCCTCGCGGCCCGAAATTATAGTACACCCCGAAAAGCTGCCCTGGCTGCTGGATAACCGCCGCAAATCCCAGAACCTGCGCCATATCCTTACCGATAAAGCCGAAGCGCATTTCAACAATTATCTGCGCGCTAAATTCAAAAACCCCGAAGGCGCGCAGGCAGCCGCTTCGCTGCTGCTTACGCCGCTTTATCCGCAGACGCCCGCGGCCGATTATAAAAACCTGCCGCTGCTGCTGGAGCTGATTAAATTCGACTGCGGCGGCGGCGATTATCCGCCGCAACATGATTACAAAACCGTGCAGGACGGCATTGTCGCGCCTTTGGACGAAAATTCCGCGCTGGAGCTTAACTGCTACGGCCTTATGCTGTACAAAACCGCGATGGCCGACGGGGAGCATTATATAAACCCGCGCGCGTTTTACGAAAATATGCTGCTGTTTTTCAAAGCCGCAGCAAATTTTTACAATGCCATAGGTCTTATAAGCCCGCTTATGCTGCGCCTGAAACTGTCAAATGCGCGCGGAGTAAAAATAAAAACGCAACAGGGCGACAAGCAGCTTATAGAAGATTATATACGCATAGACAAAAATCTGCAGCCCGGTGAAATACAGGGGGATTTGGCCGCGCTCGCCGCGCCGCTGATGGAAGAATTCGCCTGGGCCATAGGCCTGCCTTTTGAAGCCGGCCAGAGCGCGCGGCTTATAGAAGAAACCCTCGCGCGATGCGGCAATAATGATAAAATTTAATATATGAAGATAATTAAGACGGACTGCCTTATAATAGGCTCAGGTATCGCCGGCTCGCTTTATGCTTATATCGCGGCAAAAGCGGGGCTTAAATGCGCGCTGCTTGCCGCAGCGGATTTGGACGACTGCAACAGTTCCCTTGCCCAGGGCGGCGTGATTTACGAGCAAAAACCCGACTATAAAACCCTTCTCAAAGACATACAGACCGCCGGCTGCAATATCTGCAATGACGAAGCCGTGCTGGCTGAGGCCGCAGAAGGCTTTGCCGTCATAGAAAAATATTTTATAAAAGATTTCCATACGGCTTTTGACAGGGACGCGCGCGGCGCTCTTCTACTTACGCAGGAGGCGGCGCACAGCAAAAAGCGCATTATATTCAGCAAAGACACCACGGGCAAAGCAATGACGGACGCGCTGCAAAACAAGTTAAAAAATCTGAAAAACTTAACAATATTTCAAAACACAATGGCGGTGGATTTGCTGACGCTCTCGCACAGCTCCGTCAATATTAAAGACAGATATAAACCTTTGACTTGCTTCGGCGCCTACGCGCTGGATACCGTAAGCGGGCAGGTCTTTGCCGTCGCCGCAAAAAAAACCGTGCTCGCCACCGGCGGCGCGGGACAGATTTACAAACATACCACAAATTCCCAAAATGCTTACGGGCACGGCATAGCAATGGCTTACCGCATCGGCGCGCGCGTGATGAATATGGAATACACGCAGTTCCACCCCACGGTGCTGGCCGCGGGGCAGGGCCGCAGCGAGCTGATATCCGAAGCCGTGCGCGGCGAAGGCGCTGTGCTGGTCAACGCGCAGGGCAGGGCCTTCATGGAGAGATACCACAAACTCAAAGATCTGGCCCCGCGCGACGTAGTGGCCCGCGCGATAGAACACGAGCGCCTTAAAACCGGCGCGGACTGCGTTTACCTTGACTTATCCGCCATGAAGCCGGATTTCATAAAAAAACGTTTTCCGCATATTTGCCAAACCTGCCTTGAAGCCGGCATTGACATCACGCGCCGGCCTATACCCGTCGTGCCAGCCATGCATTATTTCTGCGGCGGCATATGGACGGACGGCCATGCGCGCACAAATATCCGCCATCTTAACGCGGTGGGCGAATGCGCGTGCAACGGTTTCCACGGCGCGAACAGGCTGGCGAGCACTTCGCTTCTTGACGCCATTGCGACGGCCGCTGCCTGCGCGCGCGCGGATATTGCCGAAATTAATGGCGGCGGCTTCTATATCCCGCGGCCCAAGGTCTGGCAGGCGCCCGCGACGGTTGCCGACGGTAATTTGATTGCGCAGGATATTTCCGTCATCAAAAATACCATGTGGAATTATGTGGGCCTTATCCGCAGCGGCACGCATCTGCGCCGCGCGGAAAAGATTTTGCGGCATCTCAAAAACGAAATTGATATTTTCTACAAAGGCTGCCGCATAACGCCGGATTTACTTAACCTGCGCAGCGGCGCGCAGACGGCGCTGCTGATAACCTATGCCGCGCTGATGAACAAAAACAGCCGCGGCGCGCATTACAGGGAAGATTAAATCGTAAAAGAATAAAACATCCGGCCTTTTACAGATTCCCGATGACTACCTTCGGGAATGACAAACAAAATCTCTCTGACTCCACCCTCACCCGCTCACTGCGTTCGCCGCCCTCTCCCATCACGAAGGGAGAGGGGAAATAATTTAAGCCTTCCCAAAGCAGGAGAGGGAAAAAATAAAAAAGGAAGAGGGGAATAGAAAGAAAGCCTCACCCTTAATTCCCCTCCGTTGGAGGGGTGCCGCGGCGTAGCGAGCCACGGCGTAGCGTAGCGAAGACGGGCGCAGCGAAGGCGGGGACGGGGTGGTCA
>JAISDW010000088.1 GCA_031264445.1 Elusimicrobiota bacterium | reverse complement strand
CCGGTAATTGTAGGCAACGGAAGGTATTTTCCGGTTAATTAATTTTTAAAGTCTGATACAGCGAGAGCAGCCCGCGGCGCGCGCGGGCTGTTCTTCATATAATTCCGGCCGGCCCGAACTCTGAGAACGGGTTTGCCTTACCCTTCTATATTTAATATCATTTAATATATATGGCGAAACTAATCTCTTTGCAGCCTCCGTTTGCGGGCCGCCGCGCGGGGCGCGGCGGCAGCCAAAAATCCCCAATTAACTTTCAGGAGTAATTAAGCAATGTCCAAAAAATATCTTGAACCTGTGGCAGTTATCGGTATAGGCGCAATAATGCCCGCCGCGGCCAATAAAGACGAATTCTGGAAGAATATCACTGAAGGCAGGAACTGTATTACGGAAGTGCCCAAAGACAGGTGGGATTCCTCTCTCTTTTACGACCCGGACCACGGCGCGAAAGACAAAACTTATTCCAAAATAGGCGGGTTTATTACAGGCTTTCAGTTCAACCCGCTTAAATATCGTATACCGCCCAGTATCGCCAGACAGATGGACGGCGTGCAGCATCTGGCAATTGAAAGCGCCTCCATGGCTCTGGAAGACAGCGGCTACGATAAAAAAGATTTCAACCGCGCGCGTACGGCCGTAATAATAGCCAATGCCATGGGCGGCCAGAAAAACGAATACAGCTGCACGCGTATATATAAACAATACTATTATGACATGCTGCGCAAATCCGGTACTTTCGCGAACCTGCCGCCAGCCGCGCAGGAAGCGGTAATAGGCGATATGGAGCGCGCCCTTGACGAGCACTTCCTGCCAATAACCGAGGATACCATGCCCGGCGAGCTTTCAAACGTAATAGCCGGCCGCGTGGCAAATGTATTTGATTTAAACGGCACCAATTTTACCATTGACGCGGCTTGCGCAAGCTCAATCGCCGCGATAGACCAGGCCGTAAACGGCCTGCGCATGGGCAATTACGATATGGCCGTATGCGGCGGCGTGGACCAGATGATGTCGCCGGCGGCTTTTGTCAAATTCTGCAAGATAGGCGCTTTATCCGCCGACGGCAGCTATGCTTTTGACGCCAGGGCCAACGGCTTCGTAATGGCCGAGGGCGCGGGCATAATGATTTTAAAACGCCTCGGCGACGCGCAGAGGGACGGCGATAAAATTTACGGCCTTATCCGCGCCGTCGGTGCCTCCAGCGACGGCAAAGGCAAAGGCATAACCGCGCCCAACCCCAAAGGCCAGAAGCTGGCTATAGAAAAAACTTTTGAACAGCTGGATTATAATCCGGGCGAAGTCGGCCTTCTTGAGGCGCACGGCACCGCCACGCGCGTAGGGGACGCAACGGAGCTTGGCGCTTTGAATGAAGTCTTTGCACCCTTTGCCGGCGGGCCGGGGACTATAGGCCTGGGCTCGGTCAAAAGCCAGATAGGCCACGCCAAAGCCGCGGCGGGCATAGCGTCGGTAATAAAAATAATCCTGGCGCTGCACCATAAAGTGCTGCCGCCTTCAATAAATTTTGAAACGCCCAACCCCACGGTTGACTGGGCTTCCAGCCCGTTTAAGGTAATAACCAAAGCCCGCGCCTGGGAGACGGATAAAATAAGGCGGGCGAATGTATCCTCCTTCGGTTTCGGGGGTACGAACTTCCATTTAGCCGCGCAGGAATACGACCCGGATGTAAAATTCGCCGCGCCTCAGGATTCTGCGCCCTGCGCCGCCGCCGCCCCTAAGCAGCAGCCGCAAAACAATTTGACTAATCAGGAGAATGAAATGAAACAAGCTTCAAAATACGTCCTTATGACGCCCCTTGAAAAACTGCAGGGGGACATGCTGGTATTTTCGGCCGCGACGAAACAGGACTTATTCAACAAACTTAACGAGGCCGCCCGCGCAATTGAAAACAACCCCGCCTATATCACGCGCACGGCTTATCAAAACCATACCGCGCGGCATAAAGAATTTGCGGTTTCAATAAACGCGGAAGACCCGCAGAAACTTAAGGAAAAGATTGAATTTTTCATAAAGACCGCTCTGGGCAGCGACGTCTGGGCGGAGCCTTCTTTGTACCTTAAAATGAAAGGCATTTATCCGTTCCACCCGCGCGAGGAAAAGCCCAAAGTCTGTTTTATGTTCCCGGGCCAGGGCGCGCAGTATGTGGATATGATGAAAGATTTGGCCAGCAAGTACAAAATAGTCAAAGACACTTTTGACGAGGCCGACGACATTTTGAAATCCATGATAGGCGTGAACCTTACCGACAGCCTCTGGTCAAAAGAAGGCGAAGGCAAAGAGCAAATCGCCAAACGGGAAGAAATCATAAAACAAACGCAGTACACCCAGCCGGCCATACTTACGGCCAATGTCGCCATGATGAGGCTTTTGTACCAGTTCGGCCTTAAACCGGACGTGGTTATGGGCCACAGCCTGGGCGAATACGGCGCGGCGGTAGCCGCCGGCGTGCTGGATTTCCCCAATGCCATACGCGCGGTGTCAATGCGCGGTACGGCTATGGCGAATATAAAAGTGGGCGACAATGGCAAGATGGCGGCGGTCTCCTCAAGCGTTGAGGTGATTGAGCCCGAGCTTAAAAAAATCCCGGGCTATGTGTCGGTGGCCAACAAAAACTGCCCTACGCAGACCGTTATCGCCGGCGAGAGCAAATCCGTTGAAGAAGCCGTGGCAAGGTTTAACGCCATGGGCATACAGTCGGTGATAGTGCCGGTTTCGCATGCTTTCCACTCGGCCATAGTAAAACACGCGCAGGTACCCTACAGGGAATTTTTGAACACTCTTGAAGTAAAACCGCCCGTGCTTCCCATAACTTCAAACGTTTCCGCGGATTTCTATCCCGAAGATACCGCCAAAATCAGGGATATAATGGTGGAGCAGATAATGAGCTCCGTTGAATGGATAAAGCAGGTGCAGCTTGCTTATGAGCGCGGTGTGAGATTATTTGTAGAAGTAGGCCCCAAGCGTGTTTTGAGTGCTTTTGTGACAAATATTCTTGCGGATAAAAAAGATGCGCGCGTGCTGTCCTCCAACCACCCCAAAAAGGGCGGCATAAGCGAATTTAACGATCTTATGGCAAACCTCGCCGCCGCCGGCATAGCGGTGGACTGGCGTTTGACCGACCTTGATACGCCGCCCACAATGTATAACCCCGCATTTTACGAAGCCGTCGGCGGCAAAGCTGCGGCAACAGCGGCAACAGCGGCAGCAGTGCCGGCGGCGCAGCCGGCCGCGCGGCAGGACTGCGGCCTCCGCAGCTGGCCTTCCGTAGTAATCAGCGGCATAGCGGCCGGCACGCCCGGCAGCTGGGAGCGCGTTTTCCGCGAGGGTAATCTTGACGAAATCCTCAACGGTAAAAACCTCATAGAAAAGCTGCCCGCCGCCGCGCGCCAGAAGCAGATAGATAAGAATATAGAATATGTAGTAAAGTCCCGCGTGGGCAACCACAGGGTGGAAAAACTGGAAGACGTGTCTCAATCCGTCAAACTGGCGGCGCGCAAAGGCGCGTTTGACTTCGGGCAGGATTTCGGCGTGCCGGAAAAGTGGGTCAATTCAATGGACCCCGTTTTCAAACTGGCAATAGCGGCCGGCGTGCTTGCGCTTAAAGACGCGGGCATCCCGCTTGTGCTTTATTACAAACCCACCACGGCCGGCGGCTATCTGCCGGACCGCTGGGGCCTGCCGGAAAGCATGATAGACGACACTGGCGTAATTTTTACCTCCGCCTTCCCAACGGCTACCACGTGGGTATCCGAAGTGGCGCGCAATATAACGGACGTGCTGAGCAAAAAAACGCTTGAACAGGCGGAATCTTTTTACCGCCGTCTCATAGGCGCGTTAAGCGACGAGGCTTTAAAAGCATCGCTGAGCGCGTGGTTTGACGAAAATTTTAAAGAATACAAAGAACATAAGGCCCGTACCTTCCCGCAGGATTTCCTCTTGAAAGCCATACCCATAGCGCATTCGCAGTTCTGCCAGTGGATACGCGCGCGCGGGCCGGCGACGCATATCAGCGGCGCGTGCGCCTCAACCGCGCAGGCTTTATCGGTATCGCAGGACTGGATACGCCTCGGCCGCGCAAAACGCGTCATTATAATCGCTGCGGACGACGTTACCAATGATATTTTGCAGGAATGGATTCTGGCCGGCTTTCTGGCTTCGGGCGCGGTCAGCAGGGAAGAAGACGTTACCCTGGCCGCACTGCCTTTTGACAGGCGGCGCAACGGCATGATAGTGGGCATGGGCGCGGCCGGCATAGTGGTTGAAGATGGGGCCGAAGTCGCAAAACGCGGCATGCTGCCTTTAACCAAAATCCTGGCGGCCGAGATGCGCAACAGCGCATTTCACCCCATGCGGCTGGACGTAAACCACGTGGCGGAAGTCATGAACCAAATGATTACGGGCGTTGAGAAGGATTATAATCTCAGCCGCGCGGACATGGCAAAAGAGATGGTTTTTATCTCGCACGAGACTTATACCCCCGCCCGCGGCGGCAGCGCCAGCGCGGAGGTTTTTGCGCTCAAAAACACTTTCAAAAGCGACGTGAAGGAAATTATCGTCAGCAATGTAAAAGGCTTTACTGGCCATTCCATGGGTACCGGTCTGGAGGACGTTATTGCAGTACACTCGCTCAATACCGGCAATGTGCCGCCCATAGCAAACTATAAAGAGCCGGACCCCGAGCTTGAGGGCATTACGCTCAGCAAAGGCGGGCATTATAATTTTAAATACGCGCTGCGGCTGGCCGCGGGCTTTGGCTCGCAGCTGTCGCTGACTTTGCAGGAAAAGGTGTGGGCTGCCGGCACGCCGCGAATAATTGACGCGGTCGCGCATACCGCGTGGCTTAAAGAATCTTCAAACCAGCAGAACCCGGTGCTTGAAGTGGTTCATAATACCTTAAGGATTAAGGACGACTATCAGGCCGGCAGAAAACCTTCTTTGGTTATGGAGGCCTCGCAGGCTTTTGTGGATAAAGCGCAGGCCGCGCACCCGCACCAGCCTGTAGCCGTTGCTGCTGCTGTTGCACCAGTACCTGTACCGACGGCGCCCGTTGTTGCCCCGGAGCCTGTTATTGAGGCTGCTCCTGTTCCCGCGCCAACGCCTGTCGCGCCGGCCGCCGCGCCAAAACCATTGGACGAGGCGCAAGTCACGGCCGAAATGCTGGATTTGATTTCTGAAAAAACCGGCTATCCCAAAGACATGCTGGATATGGATTTGGATATGGAAGCCGACCTCGGCATAGATACTGTAAAACAGGCCGAACTTTTTGCGGCGATGAGGGAAAAATATAATCTGCCGCGCACTGAAGGCATTCAGCTTAAAGATTATCCGACGATAAGGCATTGCATAAAATACGCGATAAATACCGCGGCGGGCAATACATCTGTTGCTGCTGAACACCAGCCGGCAGCCGTTGCGCCTGTACCGATAACGCCGGTTGTTGAGGCCGCTCCTGCTATCGCACCCGCGCCTGACGTGCAGGCTGCAGCTCCAAAACAATTGGACGAGGCGCAAGTCACGGCCGAAATGCTGGATTTGATTTCTGAGAAAACCGGCTATCCCAAAGACATGCTGGACTTGGATCTGGACATGGAAGCAGATTTGGGCATAGATACCGTAAAACAAGCCGAACTTTTTGCGGCGATGAGGGAAAAATATAATCTGCCGCGCGCGGAAGGTATTCAGCTTAAAGATTATCCCACAATAAGACATTGCATACAATACGCGATAAATACTGCGGCGGGCAATGCTCCTGTTGCCGCTGCGGCGGAGCCGGCCCCCGTTGCGGCCGTCGCGCCTGTACCGACAATGCCCGTTGCTCCGGCGCCGGCTGTTGAGGCTGCACCCGCCCCCGTGCCAGCGTCAACGCCAGTCGCGTCGGCCACTGCGCCAAAACAATTGGACGAGGCGCGAGTCACTGCCGAAATGCTGGATTTGATTTCTGAAAAAACGGGCTATCCCAAAGATATGTTGGACTTGGATTTGGACATGGAAGCCGACCTCGGCATAGATACGGTAAAACAGGCCGAGCTTTTTGCGGCGATGAGAGAAAAATATAATCTGCCGCGTACCGAGGGCATACAGCTCAAAGATTATCCTACAATAAGGCATTGCATAAAATACGCGATAAATACCGCGGCGGGCAATGCTAATACTCCTGTTGCCGCCGCGCCAGAGCCGGCGGCCCAAGTCGCTCCGACGGCGGAACCGCTTCAAACGCCCGTTATTGAGGCCGCGCCTGCTCCGATACCTGCTCCCGCTCCCGTATCTGCACCCGCACCCGAGCCCGCCGCGCCGGCGGCACAGACTGCCGCGCCAAAACAATACGAGGGCGAAGATTCCCACAACCGCAAACTGCGCTTTATCCCCGTGCTTGTGGACGCGCCGCTCGCGGCCGAGGGCAAACGCAAATTATCGGCGGAAAAGGCGGTGCTCATAATGTCCGATAATGCCTCCCTGACCAAAGCCTACGTTGACGCTTTCAAACAGCAGGGCGTAAGGACGCATGTTTTTACCACGCTTAAGACGCGCGCCAAAAACACCACCATAGTCAACTGGGACAGCCTGGAGGAAACTACGGCCGCTTTCGCCCAGTATGCGCGGGAAAACCCGGGCGACGTGCAAGGCATGGTTTATCTGCTGCCGTGCTCCATAAAGAAATTTGACAAAAAGAGCAATCCTCACGCCGATCTTACCAGGTTCTTAATGCCGCTGTTCACGGCGTGCAAAACCTTCATGAAAGACCTTAAGGATAACCGCCCGGCCGCGGATACTTTTATGTCGGTAATTTTTAAGGTTGACGGCGCATTTGCCTATAAAACCAAAGAAGCGATAAGCCCGGCCATAGGCTCTGTCTGCGGCGCGGCAAACTGCTTCCGCAAGGATTTGTACGAGCTCAGCGGCTGCTTCAGCAAGATAATGGATTTTGAGCCCGAAGCTGAGCCCGAATACATGGCCGAACGCACGCTTCACGAGCTTATAAAAGGCGACGACCGCTGCATGATAAGCTGGTATAAAGGCGCGCGCAGCACGATGTTTTCGCTGCCGCGGCAGCTTGATATGTCCCGTAAATATATGGATTTGCGCGGCAAAACCATCGCCTTCACGGGCGCGGGCAGGGGCCTGGGGGCCATGCTTTCGCAGAAAATCGCCGCGCAGTACCAAAGCCGCATACTGATACTGGATATCATTGAGCCCGACGAAAAGGCTTCCTACTGGGCCACGCTCAACGAGGCCGAACTTAAGGAACTGAAAAACAAGCTCTGGGAGCAGCTTAAAGCCGATACCACGCAGCGCGCTACGCCCGTGCTGCTTGAGCGCGCCTACGGCAAAATAACCGACGCCATAACCCTTTATAAAAATATGCAGAAAATAAAGGCCCTCGGCGGCGAGGCCGAATATTACCAGTGCGACGTTACCAGCGGCAGCATGATGAAAGAAGTCGTAACCAAAATCAAAACCAAATACGGCAAAGTTGACGGGCTGATACATTTTGCCGGTATAGAAAAGTCCCGCCTGATTACCGATAAAACGCCTGAGGAATATTACAGAACCTTTGACATTAAGGCTACCTCCGCCGGCGCATTCGTGGCTTTGAATCTGGTTAAGGACAGCGGGTTTTACGCCTTTGCCTCCTCAATCGCGGGCAAGTACGGCAATCTGGGGCAGAGCGATTACGCAAGCGCCAATGACTTCCTCGCCAAACTGTGCATAAGCCTGCAAAACCAGGGCACCCGCGCGGTAAGCGTGGATATGAGCGCATACAGTTCCGTCGGTATGGGCGTGCGCGGCGGCGTGTTTGAATTCCTTACAAACCAGGGCCTCAAGTTTGTTGACCCGCACGACGGCATGCAGATTTTCCTTGACGAAATCGTTTACGGACGCGCGCCGGAAATAGTACTGACCGACTGCCTCGGCCGGCTTGACTGGGACAATCAGGTCCGCACGGAAGACGAGTTTATTAAAGAAGAGCCTTCGCCGGAAGGCGCTCTGCTTACCGGCGGCGGCGAGCCTGTTGGCAATGCGGGCAACGCGCCGCAGGCGCAGGAAGACGACGGCGAAAATACGCCTCAAACACCACAAACGCCAACCCCGGCCGCGCCGGCAGAACCGGCGGCACCCGCGGCGCAGCAGCAGGGCGGGCAGGGCGGCGATATCACCCGCGCGGAAGAAGGGCGGGAAAATTTTTTCCTCGGCACAATAAAAACTTTGGAAAAGGGCAAAGAACTGTTTGCCGAAAATACTTTTGACGCTCAATATCCTTTCCTTTTTGACCATGCCATTGAAGGCACGCCTTATGTGCCGGGCGTAATGGGCATTGAAACTTTTATGGAAGCCGCCGCCGCGCTTACCGGCGCCGCGCCGCAGGGACTGGAGGACGTGCACTTCTACCTGCCCATAAAACTTTTGCGCCGCAACCCGCAGACCGTGCGCGTCAAAGCCCGCGCGGAAAACGGCAATGTCAACATGGAAATAGAATCCGATTTCATCAACAGCAAAGGCATTAAAATGGGCAATACGCGCAGGCATTTTACAGCGCGCGTTTTGAGCGGCTTTGAAAGTAAATGGAATGATTATAAAACAAAAGTTGATCTTGGCGGCGCGTACGCCGTCTCAAAAGAAACCATTTATTCCAAATACTTCCACGGGCCGAGCTTCCAGGTGCTGGACGGGATTTTGAAAATTGACAATAATGCCGTGCTGGGCGTTTATAAAACGCCGGCTTCGGTTTTGTTCCACGACGGGCCCAAACAGCTTATCGCTTACCCAATGCTTATAGAAGCGGCCTTCCAGACCTGCGGCTACCGCGATTTGGCCGTTGACAACCGCATGACGCTGCCCGATTCCATCGGCAAACTGGCAATCTTTGGCAAAGGCCCCGCGCCGCAGAAATTATATTTGCTCGGCGTATTTACGGGGCAGAACATTGAAGGCAAAAGCGTTTACGACGCCTTTGTTTTTGACGAGAGAGGCAAACTCTGGGCGGAGCTTGGCGATTACCAGATGATAGGGCAGTAATTTACTGCGCCTTTGTAGAAAAATATGAAGTAAAACTAAAACGCCCCGCGGGTTGGATTTTAAACCCGCGGGGCGTTTGTTTACAAATGATTTGCTTTTATTAAGGCGCTAACAGACCAATCCGCGTTTTATATTCTTCAAAACCGCTGTCCTGCGGATTGCTAAAGTTAAACTTCATCATCTTCCTTTGGAGCTCTTTTTGCAGCTCTTTCTTATACTCCAATTCTTTAACTATCGGCCCGCAGTTTTTCCTTACAGCGGCGTACAGCTGCGGGAAATCCTGCAATGCCAGTATTTTCTCCTGCAGTTTTCGCCCCTCTCCGGACTGTACAATCTGCCGTAATTTGCCGCCTTCCATAAACTTCTTAAGCTCTTGAGCCGTTTTTTCATCAGGCTGATGCGTTTTGCCGTATTCTTCCACGGTTGTCAAAAGAGCCTTTACCAATCTTTCGTCATTTGTGTCCATATTCATCAGCTTCAGATAAAACGCATAATTCTCGCGGTATGTTTTAAGTTCAGGATATTTCAGCTCGGCCTCGTATAAACGCCGCGGATTTACTACGGGAATGTCTTTGTTATATTTCTCCCGCTGGCCGAAATATTCGGGGTGTTTAAAAAGAACGTCTCTGACAAATTTAGGGTCATTTCTTTCTGTATCAGGAGTTCCTTTAAAATCTTTTATGTGATATGTGCTTATTTCCTCCGGCACAGGAACTGCGGAAGAAAAAAGCGTGAAAAGCCCCGCACCAACAAGTGCAAGCATTCCGCCGCTAAAGACTATCGTTGACAAGGTCTCAAGCCATATCGGTGCAGTTTCTACCACAGAAGGGAGGATATAAAGGATGAGTGCGGCAAACATAGCTCCTACCCCTCCTATATAAAGATTTCTACTAATATTCATCCTTTTCTCTCTTTTTGTATCAGGCGCTTCTTCAAGTTTTTTATACGCGTTCGCTTTTGCTCTCTGTAATTCTGCTGTTCTTTCTAATTCTTCAATGTGTTTAAGTAACATTTCCTGTTGTCTTTGCAGTTTTTCATACTCATCAGCCATATTTTTTAAAGAGTCTGCAATTTGCATGACTTTTTTATCAGCCGGCGTCCACTGGGCGAAAACCGGCAGGTTGATATTAACAAGCATTATTGCCGTTAATACAATGCTTAGAACTTTGGTTATAAGTTTTTTTGTTTGCTGTCTTTTCATGATGCCTCCTTAGCTGAAAAATCTAATTATAATAAAAGTATAATATTATCGAGGGCTGAATACAAGGGCCAAAAGACCTATTCTCACATAGGACTTTAGGGTATGATTATTAGTAATTATATTTATGTTTATCGCAGGCAATCAGCGCGACATATAATAAGTCTTTTTCTCCCTTTCGTAAAGGGAGTGCCACGCCGTAACGAAGCGAAGGCGGGCGAGGGATTTAATATTGTTGTTATTATTTAAAGCCGTCATTCAATGCGCCAGAGCCGTCATTCTCAAATGCACTTTCGATGCGCGTTTGAGAATCTTTAACCGTTGAAAACGGTTATATCATATTGGTGCTGTTATTAAGACTTAAAAGCATAAATTAAGACATGCGCTTTGCGCATAGATTCTAAAAACCGCTGTGTATGCGGTTTTTAGAATGACGGCTAGAAGTAGTTTTCCCTCTCCCTTAGATGGGAGAGGGCGGCGAACGCAGTGAGCGGGTGAGGGTGGAAAAATGCCGCGCAGGCAAAAAGCCCGATATCCGCCGATATCCTATATAACCGGTGCAGGAAACGGACAGAAATTATATAATTTTTAATAAAGGATATTTATGGCATACAGAATAAAAGTCGTTGAACTTGACCGCCTGCCGCCCGCGCCGCAGATACTCACGGCGAGGGAGACGAAAACCTACGAAGAATTCAAGGTGGAAAAGCGCCGCCGCGAATGGCTGGGCGGGCGCTACGCGCTCAAGCAGCTTGCTATGGATTTTTTTACCTTTGATATGTTGCATATGGAGGTGCGCAGCACGCCTTCGGGCAAGCCGGTGCTCATGGTGCAGGGCGGCACGCATTTGCCGGTTTCCATCACGCACAGCGGCGATTACGCCGCGGCCGCCATAGGCCTTACCGGCGATAATATCGGCATTGATATAGAACTTATAGAAAACCGCGGCAAAGAATGGGCGCGGATGTGCTTCCATAAGGACGAAATATCGTCAAGCGCGGCGTTTTTCCTTACTGAGCTTTGGGCTAAAAAAGAAGCGGTTTTGAAATTTCTGGGCACGGGCCTCAGCCTGGATATGAAAGATGTACGCTTCATCGGCGGCAGGCTTATGCTTTACGGCAAAGCACTTGACGTCTGGGCGCAAACGGGCAGCCCAAATATACAGGTGGACGCGAGCGACCTTGACGGCGGCTATAAACTGGCCGTCGCCGCAGAGGCGCCGCATATATAGAGGTTCTTTTTTATGGAAAATAATAATGCTTTAAAAAACGGCGAAGTAAAGAAATCCGAAAAACCCGAGCTTGAAACCGCGCCCGCGCCCGTGCCGGAAAATATAAAAAAATTCCGCGAGGTCAGCGCGGCGGCGCGCGCAGGCGACCCGGAGCGCATAAAAGCCCAGAACGATAAAGGCAAATTTACCGCGCGCCAGCGCATACAATATCTGCTGGACGAAAACTCCTTCTACGAAATCCGCAGCCTGGTTGAAACCAGATGTACGGACTTCGGCATAAAAGACAAACACATAAAAGGCGATGGCGTGATAACCGGTTTCGGCCGCGTAAACGGGCGCGAGGTTGCTATCTTCGCGCAGGATTTTACGCAGCTGGGCGGATCGCTGGGGCTTGTGCACGCGCAGAAAATATCCTATATAATGGATTTGGCGCTGGAAGCCAAAATCCCCGTCATAGGCCTGCTGGACAGCGGCGGCGCGCGCATACAGGAAGGCGTTGACAGCCTTGACGGCTACGGCGAAATTTTTTACAGGAATGTAAAAGCATCCGGCGTGATACCGCAGATTTCGGTAATCCTGGGCCCGTGCGCTGGCGGGGCGGTGTATTCCCCCGCGCTTACGGATTTTATTTTCATGGTGGAAGGCATAAGCCATATGTTCGTCACTGGCCCGAGCGTCGTTAAATCCGCCACGGGCGAGGATGTGGATTTTGACACGCTCGGCGGCAGCCACGCGCACGGCCAGCAGAGCGGCGTGTGCCACGTGGTGGCCAAGAGCGAGCAGGACTGCTTCCGCCAGGTAAAAGAGCTGCTTACCTTCCTGCCGCAGAACTGTAACGAAAAAGCGTCCGCGCCTTCAAGCGAGGATTCTATTGACCGCAAAACGCCATTTCTGGAGCAGATTTGCGCCATGGACCCGCGCAAACCGTTCCGCGCGCAGCATGTGATATGGGAGCTTGCGGACCAGAATAAATTTTTTGAAATCCACCGCGACTTCGCCAAAAACGTGGTGGTGGGTTTTATTCATCTGGGCGGCGAGGTGGTCGGCGTGGTGGCCAATAATTCCGACCATCTGGGCGGCGCGCTGGACATCAACGCCAGCGACAAAGCCGCGCGTTTTGTGCGCTTTCTAAACGCTTTTAACATACCGATACTTACGCTGGTTGACATCGGCGGTTATCTGCCCGGGGTTGAGCAGGAGCACGGCGGCATAATACGCCACGGCGCAAAACTTTTATACGCCTACGCGGAAGCGACTGTGCCCAAAATTACCCTCGTGCTGCGCAAGGCTTACGGCGGGGCTTATATAGCGATGAGCTCCAAATATCTGCGCGGGGATTTCAATTATTCAATACCCTCGGCCGAAATCGCCGTAATGGGCCCGCGCGGCGCGATAGAAATTTTATACTCGCGCGACATTAAAGCCGCCCCGCCGGATAAGACGGAGGAAATCAAGGCCAAATTAACCGCGGATTACGCGGCTAAATTCGCCTCGCCTTATCAGACGGCCTCCACCGGCGCGATTGACGAGATTATAGAACCTTCCGCCGCGCGCAGCCGCATAATACACGCAGTGCGCATACTCAAGAACAAGCGCGACCCGAGGGAAAACCCCAGAAAAGGCAATATCCCGCTGTAGCCGCGCCGCGGTAAAAACAATAAAATAAATAGCCCTCCGCGAAACGCGGGGGTTATTTATTTTGCCGTAATTGCCGGCTTGCCTTTTTGTCCTTTAGTAGAGGAAGCGGCTCGCATATTTTGTTAATTCCCCTCCATTGGAGGGGAATTAAGGGTGAGGGGAAATGGTGAAAGCCTCCACAAAACGGGCAAAAGTAAAACAAAATATCCGCGAAAAAGAAAGTGTATGGCCCGCGAAAAGTAAAAAGACATAGGGAGATCATCTGTTTTTCTTTGTTAATCCACGCTAGGCAGCGTTCCACAACTGCCACAGTAATGACTGCACCCGCAGCTTTGCCGTTTTCCGCCACTTATAATTATTAAAGGCATTTGGGCCTATGCGCAAAATAGGTCTTTTGGCCCTTGCGGGCAATATCTGGTATATAATATACTTTTATATATTACCGGAGGGCTTTATGAAATATTTCACAAGAGTGGCAAGCGTTTTTTCAATTTTTATGCTGTTTTTTTGTACGGCATATCCACAACAGTATAATGACCAGCTGTCTCCGTCTTCATTGGAGCAATACATACAATTTGCCGGATTCAATAGATCTGAGGGAGCTAGGTCTAATTTTATTGCTATTATTGCTGAAGCCGTGCGGAACGCCGATGATAAAAACGCCTCTGTAGAATTTCTGATTAACAAACACATTATAAGGCAAAAAGAAGTCAGCCCGCGCCAAGCTTTAGCAGACTATATTTATAATATGTACATTATTACGGCATTGAGCGACCGCGGCATGCCGCACAAACTGAATATCGGCCATATCGGCGCGGCGGATTCCCTTGATAACAGAAATGAAAATTGGAAAGAAATATATGAAAAGGAAAAAGAATTTATAAGCAATACATTAAACATGACATTTAAAAAAAGGCTGGGCATTGCATCTGGCAGGAGCATCTCCGCGTCCGTTTACGAGATATTTTTTTTGTATACACTGATGCGAAGTAAAAATGCGGGGGTAATATTGTACGGCGGAATATCAGAGCTAAAAGAACGCGGCCCCCTGCCCGAGGCTGTTAAAAACGGAATACGGTATCAGATGGAACTTAACAGGCGAAAAAACGACGAGCTGGTAGCAGTCTATAAACAGGTTGACGTAGCGGCGGCGATAGAACAAAAAGGTACAATGCATATAGACTTTGAACACCATCCCGTAAGCATGGAGTGCGGTCCTAACACTCATTATTTCTGTAAAAACTATCTTTTTGACACGTCTTTTCCCAAAACATATGGCGGTTGGAAAATAACCGAGGTTTATAGCATTAAAGCCTTCCCGGGGCACGGACCGACTCTCCAAGAAGCCCCTCCGCTTTTACACGCGCGCGCCGAAATCAAAACTTTAAACAGCGGCAAACGGAGTTCTCCTTACTCAGGAAAACAAGAGCGCATACAGTCAGACACTTTTGACAGCGGCTACGGCGAGTGGACATATCATGAAGCGCCTCTTCTGGTTCTGACAAAAGGAAATGATATTGTATACGTCATCGCAGACCCGTTTTTATTCAATGAGCCTGTAACGCTAAATATCTGGACTAATGTTTTCAGGCAGGATACTTTTTACAGTTTAGATATTGCCAAACTACCAATCCCCCGGAAGAAAATGGTATTTCACAGGGATTCCATTCCGGATAAAGGGACCTTGATAAAAATGAGTTGGTAAGAATATTGCCGAAGGAATAATTTACGCAGTTTCGGCCGTCCTGCGGTAGCCTTCGGCTTTGATGATTTTGGCTTTGAAGATTTGGCCCGCTTGTACGGGTTTGGCAAAATCCAGCGTCCCGTCAATATCGGGCGCGTCTTTATAGGTGCGGCCGCGTAGCGGCGTATCGCTTATTACTTCTATAGTCTGCCCGATTAAAGCCTTATTGAGTTTATCCACCACGCGGCTTTGGGCGAGCGCAAGCTCCTGCGCGCGGCGTTTTTTGACGGCGGCCGGCACCTGGCCGCGCATACTGTATGCGGGCGTGCCAGGCTCGCGGTGATATTCAAAAACGCCTATATTATCAAACTGATAATCCTTAACAAATTTTTTGAGTTCCGCGAAATCCTTTTCCGTCTCGCCCGGGAAGCCCGTTATAAAATTGGTGCGCAGCGCAATATCCGGCACGGTTTTTTTGAGCATGTCCAAAACTTTTTTTACCGCGCCCGCGCCGCAATGGCGGTTCATGGCTTTCAGAATATTATCGGAAATATGCTGCAGCGGGATATCAAGGTAATGGAAAATCTTTTCCTCGCCCGCCATGATATCGGCAAGCTCCCTGCTTACGCGGTGCGGATATGCGTACATTATGCGTATGCGCTGCAAATCTTTGATTTTAACGAGTTTTTTAAGAAGCCGCTCCAGCTGCGGTTTGCCGTATAAATCCTGCCCGTAGGAAGTTGTATCCTGCGCTATGAGGGATATTTCCTTCACCCCGTTTTGCGCCATAAGCCGCGCCTCGGCCATAACGTCTTCCATGGGTTTGGAGCGGTAAGCGCCCCGTATCGCCGGTATCGCGCAGTAGGCGCAGCGGTTATTGCAGCCGTCGGCCGCTTTAAGATAGGCGGTGTGCGGCAGCGTCAGGCTCATTTTATAACGCGGGATATGCAGCGCGTTTTGTATCGGCGTGATAAGCTGCGCGCGGCCGTTTATGATTTCATCAATCCTTTCCTGCTGCGCGACGGAAAACACTAAATCCAGCTCGGGGA
The DNA here is from genome assembly GCA_031264445.1 of Elusimicrobiota bacterium. GTDB lineage: Bacteria > Elusimicrobiota > Elusimicrobia > Elusimicrobiales > Elusimicrobiaceae > Proelusimicrobium. Next base: position 19,346 of record JAISDW010000088.1, on the reverse strand, counting down.
ACTCCTTTTTGACTTCGTCTTTAAGCCGCTCCACCATGCAGCCTGTAACGGCCACTTTTTTTACTATGCCTTTGCTCTTAAGTTCAAGCGCGGTTTTGATGTTTTCGCGCGCCTCTTTAAGCGCGGAGGATAAAAACCCGCATGTGTTTATAATGATAATATCCGCGCCCTGCGGCGTAAAAACCATTTTATGGCCTTTGGCGGCGAGGCGGGCGCAAAAGTCCTCGCTGTCGGTAAGATTTTTGGGACAGCCCAGGCTGATAAGGTAAAATTTCATAAACTCAGAAGCGCACGCCCAGGCTGGCTTCCGCGCCGAGGCCGTAGCTGGCGTAATTGGCGGCAAGGCTTAAATCCACATAAGCCGGCAGTTTGAAGTTAAAGCCCGCCGTGCCGCGCGGGGTGGTGGCATAGGCGACGGTTCCTATCAACGTCGCGTCGTTGTCGGCGCCCTGTACGGTAAATTTTATATAATCCACGCCGCCGCCGACATAAGGCACGACATAAGGCAGTTTGAAGGAGAGCACCAAATCCGCGCTGTAATGCGTAAGGGAAAAATCTTTATGCACGCCGGATTCCGCCAGCACCACTACCGTCGGCTGGAAGGTGTAAAGCACTTCCTTGGGAGGGATTATGCCCCATTTGAGGCCGCCGCCGGCTACAGTCAGCCCGTCGTAAGAGGACGCGCGGATATAGCCGTCCAGCCTGAAGGGCAGGCCGATTTCGCCCTGTATCCACGGATAAATTTTGTATTGACTCCCGTCGGCGGGGCCGAAGGCCGTGTTTTTCGGGCTGGGTTTTGGCATCAGCGCCGCGCGGCCGGAAAGCATAAACCCGCCCCAGCCCAGAATGCGCCCCGTGGTAAAAGTACCCGCGCTGAGCAGGCCCGATAAATCCTTTGCGAAATATTCAAGATTGTCCTTGTTGATATTGGCGGCAAAATCGTTAAATTTAGCCTGGGCTGCGGCTAAAGGCAGCGCCGCGCCCGAAAATAAAATTATTGAAATTAGAAAACGGACAAATTTCCTCATCGTAAATCCTTTATATATATTATGGCCGAAACTGCGGGTTTAGTCAATAGCCGCCGCAGTTAATCCCTGAAAGAAACAGCATCCCCGGCTTTCAGCCGGCCGGCCAAAGCGCCGGCGGCAATCTCAACAGTATAAACCGACTTAAAAAGCAGCGGGCTCACGCGCCAGGGGCGCATATTTTCCGCCGCGTATAAAACCTTCAAATCGCCGCTGATAAAAACCGCGTCTATCGGCATGCGCATAAAAAAAGTGTGTATCTGCGTACAGGGTTTAAGGATTATGCCTTCCCCCGCGCCCAGTTCCTTCGTACCCAAAAGGCCCCAAACGCGGCCGCGCAAACTATCCTTCATTACAAGTTTATCTGCGATGACCGCGCCGCCCGCGGCTTTAATCAGCTTCACGGCTTAATATCATTAACCCGCTCCACGTAGGTATCGGTGCGGGTATCTATGCGGATTTTATCGCCCTCGTTTATAAACAGCGGCACTTTGACTTCTATGCCCGATTCCAGCGTGGCCATTTTGGTCATATTTGCCACGGTATCGCCGCGCACGCCCGGCACGGTTGAGGCCACGCGCAAATCAACCTTAATCGGCAAATCAACGCTGAAGAGGGAATCGTTTATATAAAGCCCGACCGCTTCCATATTATCCACCAGATAATTTTTCTTATTGCCCAGCTTCGCGGCGGGTACGCCCACCTGCTCGTAGCTGGCGCTGTCCATAAAATAAAGCATATCGCCGTCGGCGTAAGAATAGGTGAAAGGCCGTTTTTCTATGCTTGCTTCCTTGAATTTATCCTCGGGCCTGTAAGAACTTTCTATAATGGAACCGGTATTTAAATTGCGCAGCTTAACGCGCACCACGGCGCGCGCCTGCGATTTGCGGTGATGCTGGTATTCCATAATTTCAACCAGCTCGCCGTTTTCGTTCTCAAAAATTAAACCTTCCCTGAAATCACCCGTGCCTATCATAATCCGCTTCTCCTTTGTTAAGTTAAATTATTATTTAGTCAGAATTTCTGCGCCGCGTTTTGTAAGAAGCACGGTGTTTTCCCATCTTATGCCCAGCTTACCTTCAAAATATATCCCGGGCTCTATCGTAAAAATACTGCCGCAGCCCAGATTGCTTAAAGAGTTGGCGCGTATCCAGGGCGGCTCGTGTATCTGCACGCCCAGGCCGTGGCCGGTGCTGTGTATAAAATGTTTGGCAAGGCTGCCCATATAACCGCGGCAGACGGCGTCCAGCGCGCCGCCCGTCATTGCGGCGCGGGCGGACTTAATACCCAGGTCATGCGCGGCTTTGACTATTTTAAAAATACGCTTAAATTCCGCCGACGGTTTTTTGCCGTGCCAGAAGGTGCGCGTAATATCGGAACAATAGCCGTGATAAGAGCAGCCGTAGTCCATAAGAACGGCGTCTTCCGCCTTCAGTTTTCTTTCGCCGCTTTCGTGATGCGGGTTTGCGCCGTCGGGGCCGAAAGCCATAATGGTTTCAAAAGCAATGCCCGTCGCGCCGAGCGAATACATTATGTCTTCCAGCATCCTTGCGGCGGCAATTTCCGTCATGCCGGTTTTAAGTTTTTTGCGGAAGATTTCATAAGCCTTCGCCGATATATGGCAGGCCTTGCGGATTTTTGCGGTTTCGTCCGGCAGTTTAACTTCGCGCGCGGCGGAGATCAGGCCGGACAGTTCCTTAAAACCCGCGGCTTTAAACATATTGCCCGGGAGATATTCAATAAGTCCCGGGTCAAAAGCCGCGGATTTTATTTTAAGCTCTTTAACTTTTGCGACGATGTCTGAAGGATTAAGACTGTTTATACATTCAAGAAACGGCGCGGCGCGGCGAAGTGTTATGGCATATAATTCCTTGGTAAAACAAAAAGCGCGCGAGGGCGTTATAAGCAGATAAGCGTCACCCTGGGCTTTGAAGCGGTAATCGGAAAGATAGACCGCAGAGGCAAGGTCCATAACAACAAACGCGCCTATGCCCCGCTTTTTGAGTATTTCCTGGAATTTTTTAAGCTTTTCGCCGCTAGACTTCATGCCGCACCTCACTCAATAATTTTTATACCGTTTTTGGTCATGTAAAAACAATCTTCCCAACGCGCGCCAAATTTGCCGGACAGGTATATCCCGGGCTCCACGCTGAAGCAGTAATTAAGGCCGATTTTTTCTTTATTCAGCTGGCTGATGTCGCCTGACTCGTGCGGCTCCAGCCCGATGCCGTGGCCCGTGCGGTGCGTGAAGTATTTGCCGAAGCCCGCCGCTTCTATATGCCCGCGCGCTATGGCGTCAATTTCCGCGCCGCTCATGCCGTATTTGGCGCGGGCGGCGACCAAGGCATGCGCTTCGCACACCGTTTTTAAAATTTCCGCGAATTCCTTCGGCGCGGGTTTATCGCCGTACCAGAATGTGCGCGTTATGTCGGAGCAATAACCTTCATAATAACAACCGAAGTCCAGCATAACGGGCATATTTTTTTTGAGTTTGACTTCGCCCGTCTTATAATGCGGGCTGGAAGTGCCCTCCCCGAAAGCGACTATGGTAGGAAACGAAGGCCCGCTTGCGCCTTTTTTAAGCATATAATCTTCCAGCAGGCGGGCGATTTGGCTTTCGCTCACGCCGGGTTTTAGGAATTGCCGGATATATTTAAATGCGCCGTATAAAATGCCGGCGGAGCTGCGCATGATTTCCAGTTCGTCCTCAGTCTTTGCGATGCGCAGACTGCCTATAATGCCCGGGATATCTTTGAAGCCTGCCTTCTCGTAAATCTTGCCGGCGCTGTAAATCTCTTTGCCGCCGTCAAAAGCTATATTCCCGAGGCCCATTTTTCTTGCGGTCTCAACTATTTTGGCGGGCCTGTCGCCGTCGCAGCCTTCGGTTTTTATCTGCGGGAAAGCGGCACTGACCGGGGCCTCGTAGAGACTGCGCGCCGTAAGGAAAAACCCATTTGACGAAGCCAGCATAACAGCTTCCCCGTTGTGGAGGAAAACACTACCAATGAAATATTTTAAGTCGTTAACATCGGTTATGATACACCCGTCAAGTTCGTTCTTTTTGAGAATATTTTTCAAAGCAGCAATTTTTGAATTGTCAATTTTTTGCATATACAGCCTCCTGTTACGGCATACTATATTTTATACGTCGCTAATTAGCAGTACACAGGTGTTACGACAACTATATTATATATTTTATACACCGCGGGAGGGAAGGGGCATTGCCGCCGCTTTCATTGCGCACGCAGGCAAAGCAGCGGCCTGCGCTTCAAAAACTACGGCGCGTATTCCGCGAAATCAAGCACTATGTTCAGCGTCAGCTTCAGCTGGTGATAAAGGTCTTCCTCGGCGATGCTCTCGTCAACCTGATGCGGCCCGCCGCCGCCGTCCCTGTCCATGCGCGGGCCTATGCCGTAAGTTATTACGCCGCGGCGTCTTAAAAACTCGCTCTCGCTTGCGGCCGGGCCTATGCCGGCCAGCGTAAGCGCGCCGGGATTAACATTTCCCACGGCGCGTTCAATTGAGCGCAAAAGCGGGTCATTGCCGGAAGGATCCGGCTGGGGAAAGGGCAGCTGCGGCCGCTCGGTTACCGTAAGCGTAATGCTGTCGTCATTATCAAACAGGCCGGTAAGCGCGGCAAGAAACCTCGCCGGGTCGGTATCGGGCAGCAGGCGGCAGTTCAGCGTGGCGTAAGCCTCGGAAGACACGGTATTGCTCTGCGCGCCGGCGGTAATCACCGTGGGCGATATGGTGTCCATAAGCTGGGTTTTGAAAAACCTGTCCTCGCTTATTATGCGGGCCGCCTGCGCGCGCTGCATATAGTCTGAGGAATTAAGGAAAATAGCCATCGTGGTTTTTGCATCGTCGTCCTGCAGCGGGTAAACCTTTTCAAAAAATTTTATGGTAAAGGGCGCGGCGTGCAGCGGCGGGTTATAGGCTTCTATCTTTGAAAGCGCCTGCGAAAGTTTATAAATTGCGTTATTGTCGGCCGGCGCGGCGGAATGCGCGTCCTCGCCGTAAGCCGTTATCAGGATATCCATATACATCTTTGTAGCCGCCTCAACAAACATTATGCTGCCCCTGCCCTCGTCCGTAAACCCGCCGCCTTCGTTGAGCGCGTAGCCGGCTTTAAGTTTCTGCGGATATTTGTCGTACAAAAATCTGATGCCTTTGGCGCTGCCGTTTTCTTCGTCGGCGGTGAACAGGAAAATAATATCGCGGTTAAGCCTTACTTTATTTTGCTTAAGCCACGTCATTATGGCCAGGTTTACGGCAGCGTAGTTCTTGGCGTCGCTTGAGCCCAGGCCGTAAATGCGCCCGTCTTTCAGCACGGCCTTGGCCGGCGGATTTGCCCATTCGCCGTGCACGGCGGCGGTGTCAAGATGGGCGAGCATTATCAGCGCGTCCTGCCTGGGCGCCTTTTTATCGGCTTTCAGGACGGCGATAAGATTGGCGCGCGGCTTTTCCGCGCGGTAAATATCCCAGTCTATATTATTTTTGTTCAGCACTTTGTAAATATAGCGCGCGGCGAGCGTTTCGTCCGGCTCGGGCTGGGCGGTGTTTATATTTATAAGGTTTATAAGATTTTCTTTTACGGCGGCGTTAAGCGGGGCATAATCAATAGCGCGTTCCTGTGCGCCAAGCAAAACCGGCAGGAAGAAAAAGAAAAATATCAGGATTTTTTTCATTTTAATTCAAATTTTATTTTGGAGCCTTCCGTTATATTATGTCTGCGCGCGCCGCCGGAGGCAAGCTCAAGCACATACTGCCCGTAGCCCGGGACATATGCCACCTGATGGTCCGGCGTGTAGGAATAGGAACGCGGCACGCCTGCGGCGACGGAATAGACGCTCCCGTCGGAATTTATAAAAATTATGTCAAGGTCTATAAAAGTGTTTTTCATCCAGAACATACGCGGCCCCGCCGCGTCAAAAGTAAATAACATGCCCCCGTCCTCGGCCAGACTTTCGCGGAACATAAGGCCTCTTTCGGCCTTTTGCGGAGTATCGGCGACTTCCGCCCTAACCACAAAGCCGTCGGGCAGCGTGACGGCCGTCTTTTTATACCCGCCGCACGCGCACAAAACGCAAAGCAGGGCGGGCAGCATAAATTTCTTCATACATACAGTTTACAAAAAAACTTTGCGCATGTTATAATATACTTAGCTTGTATGCCTTATATAAGGAGAAAGCGCAATGATAAATCATAAAAGACTTATGGACACCTTCCTTGAGCTGGCTAAAGTTGAGGCCCCCTCATACGAAGAGCTGCCAATGCAGCTGCTGGCCGAAAAGAAATTAAAACAGCTGGGCTGCAAAGTATGTACCGATAATGCCGGCAAAACCTTTAAAACAAATGCCAAAGGTAATGTTATAGCCTCGCTGCCGGGCAGCATAAAATCCGCCCCGTTTATTCTGGGCGCGCATCTGGACAGCGTAAAACCCTGCAAAGGCGTAAAACCGATTGTGAAAAACGGCAAAGTAACCTCCGACGGCAGCACCATTTTGAGCGCGGATGACAGGGCCGGCATAGCCATAATCCTTGAAGTCATACAAACGCTTAAAGAAAAGAAAATCCCCCACCCGCCTGTGGAAGTGCTGCTGACCTTATGCGAAGAATCGGGTATGTACGGCGCGAAGGGTTTGGACGCCACAAAACTCAAAGGCCGCGAAGGCTTGCTTTTGGACAACAATGAGAATGACGCCCTTGTGGTGCAGGCCCCGGCCGCGGTTGTATTTGATGTCGAAATAACAGGCCTTGCCGCCCACGCCGGCATGGAGCCGGAAAAGGGTATCTCCGCGCTGGAAGCCGCAGCTTACGCGCTTTCAATAATGAAACTGGGCCGCATAGACCCGCTGACAATAGCCAACTTCGGCGTAATAAACGGCGGCAATTCCACAAACGTCGTAATGCCCGCCCTGACTTTGCAAGGTGAGGCGCGAAGCCGAAATCTCGCCAGCCTTAAGAAGCAAATCAAACACATGCAGGACTGCTTCAAAAAGGCCGAAAAGAAATTTACCAAAAAAGTAAACGGCAAAACGGTCAAAGCCGTTATTGACGTAAAAGTGAGCGAAAAATACCCCATACTCAATATCCCCCCCAAGTCCGCGCTGATGAATCACATCACGGCGCAGGCCGCTAAGCACGGGGTTAAAATACACGCCCATTCCAGCGGCGGCGGGTATGACGCCAATATCCTTTACGGCAAAGGTCTCCTTACGCCGATAATCGGCATAGGCTACCGCGCGCCGCACACGCTGAACGAGTGGCTGGACATCAAAATGTTCAACCAGACGGCGGACATCGTGCTGGATATTGTACGGAATTATAAGAAGTAGCGGGATTGCGCCCACGATTTGGCGCGTTGTTTCAAGACTGAACCCTTCGGCAATTATGCCGAAGGGTTTTCTTTTCTTAAAACTCGGTTTTTTATGCTTAAAAAACTTTCAGTTATTTTGTTATAATATTAATATAATTCATAGTTGGCGGGGAGCTTATGTATAGGCTGAGAGGGAATTTTTAATTCCGACCCATATAACCTGATTTGGATAATACCAACGGAGGGATAAAAAATGCTGCAAACCAAACCTTTAGTACACTGCATAACAAATTACGTTACGGTAAACGACTGCGCCAATGTTTTACTAGCCTGCGGCGCCAGCCCCGTAATGGCCGACGATGAAAGAGAAGTCGAAGACATCGTTTCCATATCAAACGCGCTTTACATTAACATAGGCACGCTGAACGCCCGCACCGTAAATGCCATGTTGCGCGCCGGCAAAAAAGCCAATGCTCTTAATATCCCCGTAATTCTTGACCCCGTCGGCGCGGGCGCAAGCCGCTTAAGGACTGAAGCCGCGCTTCAGTTGCTTGAAAATATCCGCTTTGACATAATAAAAGGCAATATTTCGGAAATAAAAAACATAGCTGGCAGCGCAAACGCAACAAAAGGCGTAGACGCAAGCGACGAAGATAAAGCTTCACCCAAAAACGCCGCTTTGCTTGCAAAAGAGCTGGCCTTAAAAACCAAAAGCGTAATTTTAATAAGCGGGCCTTTGGATATAATTTCAGACGGCGAAAAAACTCTTTCTATCGCAAACGGACACGAATACATGGGCCGCGTGTGCGGCAGCGGCTGCATGCTGGGGGCCTTGTGCGCGGCTTTCAGGGCGGAGTTTCCTTCCTTGGACGCAGCGGTTTGCGCGACTGCGGCTTTTGGCGTAGCGGGCGAAAGAGCTTTCAAAAACCAGGGGCTGATGTCTTACAGGAACAATCTCATAGACGCCGTCGGCTTCTTAACCCCCGAAACAGTGCAAAGGGAGAAAAAAATTGAAACCCTTACCGTTTAATCCAGCACTTTACGCCGTGACGGACGGCGTAAAAAATCTGGAAGCCGCGATAAAAGGCGGCGCAACGCTTGTACAGTTAAGGTGCAAAAATCTGCCCGCGGATGAATTTATTTCACGCGCGGAGGAAGTTAAAAAAATAACTTCAAGATATAAAGTGCCTCTTATAATTAATGATAATTTGGAAGTCGCGCTCAGGGTAAACGCTGAAGGCCTGCACGCAGGACAAAGCGACATAACGGCGCGCGAAGCGCGCAAAATGCTGGGGCCAAGGAAAATATTGGGCATATCGGTCTTTAACAAAAAAGAAGCCCTTGAAGCGCAGGCGGCAGGCGCCGATTATCTGGGCGCGGGCGCGGTTTTCCCCACGCCCAGTAAGGGCGACGCGCAAAATATTTCTATGGGCGTATTGAAAGAAATATGCTCAACCGTAAAAATACCCGTCGTCGCCATTGGCGGAATAAACGCGAATAATATCGCCCGGCTTGAGGGCGCCGGCCTTTCGGGCATAGCGGTAATTTCTTCTCTCTTCGGCACGAAGGACGTGTATACGGCGGCTAAAGAGCTGCGCTTTGAAATTATGAAAGTAATTTCTGATTGTATTATTTTTGACTTTGACGGCACTTTAATAGACTCCATGCCGGTATGGAAGAACTTGGCAAAAGATTATCTCGCGGGTAAAAATATCACACCCGGGCCCGTCCTTTATGAAGAGCTGGAGTATTTAACGCTGCCCGAGGCCGCGCTTCATCTTAAAAATAAATACCCGCTTGCCGATGGTGCGGAAGAAATAGAAAAAGAGCTCTCTCATCTTTTAACGGAAGGTTATAAAAAATATTCTTTGTTTAAACCGGGCGCAAGAGAACTTTTGGAAAAACTGCAAAGCCAAAACAAAAAAATGGTTATAGCCACCGGCGCGCTAAAAGAGCCCGTAACCGCCGTGTTAAAAAGGCTTAAAGCCCGAGAGTTTTTTACAAATATAATAACAACCCGTGACGCGGGAGCCTCCAAAGATAGCCCCGCGGTTTTTCTGGCCGCGCTTAAAGCGGCTGGCGGCGTAAAAGAAAAAAGTATTCTGGCGGAAGATAATCTCACCGCGCTGCAAACCGCTAAAAAAGCCGGTTTTTACGCCGTAGGCGTTTATGATTCCAATGTAAACGATGTAAACGATGACAAACAACAAATGCTTGAAAGCGCGGATTTTTACTTAAATTCGCTTGAGGAGTGGAAATGAAAACGGTACTAACAATCGCGGGCTCGGACTCAAGCGGCGGCGCTGGCATACAGGCCGACATAAAAACAATCACGGCGCACGGCCTCTACGCTTCAAGCGTGATAACCGCCCTGACCGCGCAAAACACCACCGGCGTTTACGGCGTAATGAATGTTGACGCGGCCTTCGTCACCAAACAGCTGGAATGCGTGTTTACGGACATTTTCCCCGACGCCGTCAAAATAGGCATGGTTTCCGAAATTGAAATTATTGAGGCAATAGCATCCGCGCTGAAAAAATTTAAAGCGGCAAATATAGTGCTTGACCCTGTTATGGTGGCCACCAGCGGCGGCAGGCTTATAAGCGAAGGCGCCGTAAACGCTTTAAAGGAAAAACTTTTTCCTTTGGCGTCGCTCATCACGCCCAATATTGCGGAAGCCGAAGCCATCACCGGCCTGAAAATAGAAAATAAAGAAGATATGCCAGCGGCGGCAAAAAAATTTAATAAACCCGTTTTACTAAAAGGCGGACACTTAAAAAATTGCGCGGATGATTTATTTTACGACGGCAAAAAAGCCCGCTGGTTTTGCGCGCCCAAAATAAATAATCCCAACACGCATGGCACGGGCTGCACGCTTTCAAGCGCAGTAGCCTGCAATCTGGCCGCGGGCCTGCCTTTGGAAACAAGCATTGAGCGCGCCAAACAGTATATTACATGCGCGCTGAAAGCCGGCCTGGATTTGGGCGCCGGAAGCGGTCCCTTAAACCACTGCTGCAAATTTTAACGCGCCAAATGCGGTATGGAAATACGGAACTTTGGCTTTATATTCTTTCCGGATACCGTCTGCCGGCAGGAGCCATTCTGGAAAACTAAACCCTTTAGCGATTTCGTCAAAGATGGGGCTCTTCTTACAATTTAAATTTTTGTTGCTTAACAAAGTGTTCGGATGCACAGATTTTGGAAACTATAGTTTTTCACTGGCATCCGGATAATTAAAAATTATATTATTTATTTGTAACGTCAACTTTGGAGGTAGCTTTATGAAACCAAAAAAAGTTTTGTTATTATTTTCTTTTGTGATTCTGTCGTTTATTCTGTTCGCCTCTGGCTGCAAAGACAATTCTGCAGATGAAAACGCTCTTTTGTCGGAAGCCGGCGCAAGCAAAGATAGTGTCCAAGTTCAAGAACGAATTGAAAGGGATAAACCCGCCATGGATTCGCCCGCGGCGGCGGTGCAATTAGATAGTGTCCAACTTCAAGAAATCCAAAGATTCTTTGAGGATAATAAACCCCCTCTTCTAATAACTGCCGCGGCAAATGGGGATAAGGATGTTGTTTCCAGATTATTAAAAGAAGGGGCTGATCCTAATATGAGACATTTCCATAGAGGGATTAATCCCGGGGGCGAGACTGCCTTAATGGCTGCTTCAAGAGCAGGACATAAAGCAATAGTATCTATACTGCTAGAGGCAAAAGCCGATCCTAACATAAACTCATATCTGGGTCAAACAGCACTAAGTATGGCTTCATCCAATGGAGATAAAGAAATAGTCTCTATGCTGTTGAAGGCGGGCGCTGATCCTAATAGCGGTTTATGGAACGCGAAAGTCAGAAGGCATGAAGAAATCGTTTCCATGTTGTTATCCGCCGGCGCACAAGAGAACCTTTCTGAAATGTTAATTAACGCCATAAGCCTTACAGATATACCTCTGATTGAAGAATTTATCAAAAAAGGAGCAGATGTTAATGCCCTAATATATACGGAAAGACCATTAACGAGAGCCGTTTCTTCCGGACAAAAAGAAATCGTGTCTATGCTGCTAAAGGCAAAGGCTGATCCCAACCTACCAGCCGGAAGCGATAGGGAGAATTCTACGGCATTAATGTCCGCTGCGGCCCGTGGAGATAAAGAAATAGTCTCTATTTTGCTGAGTGCAGGGGCCGACCCCAATTTACAAAACTCAAAAGGTTATACGGCATTACTGTATGCCAGAAGACATGAAGAAATCATTTCTATGTTATTAGCCGCCGGCGCGGAAGCAGAAGTACCCGTCAAATCAATAAATAATATCATAGTGAACGAAGATATAGATCTGCTTGAAAAGTTTATCAAAGGAGGAGATATTAATGCCCGGACAGAAAATTCCGAGACGCCATTAATAATTGCCGCTAATCATGGAAGGAAAGAAATAGTCTCTATGCTGCTGAAAGCAAAGGCTAATCCGAACTTACAATCGTCAGATGGTTCTACGGCATTAATAATTGCTTCATTCCGTGAAGGTAAAGAAATCGTGTCTATGCTGCTGAACGCGGGGGCTGATCCTAACTTACAAAAATCAGATGGTTCTACGGCATTAATGCTTACTTCAAATAAAGAAATAGTCTCTATGCTGCTAAATGCGGGGGCTGATCCTGATTTAAAAGGCAGCGGCGGCAGGACAGCGTTAAAGAATGCTTGCTGGAGGGACGACAAAGAAATTGTGTATATTCTGCTGAAAGCGGGAGCCACCTCTGATTACCTCTACGATATTAACGGATACCAATGCAGAAATAAAGAAATCTCTGACCTGTTATCAAACGCCGAGGCGGGAAAAGCGGTAAAATAAATGCAGCAGAGTATTTATGGCAGAAAAATTTATATTAAGGATGTCGGGAAATATCCTGTTTATTTCCTGCATTTGGACGCCGGCTGGAGCCATTCTGAGTAAAACAATCTTTTGGCGATTTCGCCACAGGTAGTTATTTTCTTAAAGCCTGATTTTTTACGCGTAAAAAAACTGTTCGGATGCACAGATTTTGGGAACTATCATGTTTTGCTGGCATCCGGACACATGAGTTATATTATTTGTCATAATCGGCAAAAATATCTATAAGGTTTTGTTTATGTGTCCAACCTGAAAAATTTTCAGTAATAACTTGATACCAATCACCGTCTTTAGCAACAGCCCAAACATAAATCTTATCCTCAACTTCATGAGTTTTCTTCCCATTGGGTTTATCCCTTAAATTGGCAGGGCCATCTATTTGGTTAAGTTTAGGTTCTATGGTCTCTGCCACTTTACAGACAGGCAATCCTTTCGGGATATCTTTAACACATATTATATCAAGCCAAGAATCTCTCTTCTTTACTTCAAAATAACCAGATAAAGGGTATTTAGCTTTGAACCATGGATAAATGTCAGCTTCTCCTTCTATCGGACTTTCCTTAAAGAAACACTTAGGGGTTTTCTTATCTTTTTCAGAATAAAGGATACAGCCTTTATATCCCAAATTATCTTCACATGAACAATAGTTTTCAAAAAAACGGCTTTTTTCTGAAATATATAAATCTCCTGCGGGAGTAAAGTTCTTAATATCAGCTATATAATATTGTTGTTCATACTGTTTACCTAAATCTCCAGCAGAGGTAAAGTCGCGGCTGGGATATTTGCTAGAATCATATCTTGAGTCAGAAAAATAATTTACACTCACATTCCCTTTTCTGTAACCAGGTATATATTTTACAAGTAAGTTAAACTGTTTTATAGGCATCTTCCAAGTATTAGCAGTTTTTAAAATGTATTCAAAGCTGGCAGAGCCATTACTTACAAATTCCGAAGATGGTCTATATGTATGCCTTATATTTACAATTTTTCCTCTAGGAAAGCTCTGTTCCCAATAAAAATAAACTTTCATTGCGCATGGGAAGCCAAAATATTCGTTAGGTCCAAGTTGAGTAATTTCTCCGAGTGATAATTCCATACCATCTTTGGTCAGTTTAATTTTTTCTCTTTCTTCATAAGACAAAGTATTACAGTGTTCCAATAAATCTTTAATCGTGGGAAGCGTATAGTAATTTTTGAATAAAGAACTAAATTCCTTTGTTATATCTGTATCATAATTAAATATATTCAAATGAGTGTTATAATCAATCTCTTTCCCATTTACCCAGACTTTAAAATCAAAATTATGATCTGTACCCATAGAAAGTTCGTAACAGGCCATATCTGGTAGTGGGAATATAATAGTAGTTGTTATATCTTTGTCAGATGCGTTTTTAAACAAATAATCAATAATAATTTTATCGGAACTTAAGAAAAGAGCTTCTTGCTGCATTTCTATATTTTCTTGTTTAACAAATTGTACACTTCCTGTAGGCAATATCATACCCCCACTGTCATTAGCAAAGATTATTTCCATCTACACTAAAAAGAAAAATAGAACAAATATTTTTTTCATATTTAAATCTCTTCATTTATTTTAGATAAATTAATTATATATAAAAACAGCGTTTTTTGCTTGCTCATACCGTACTAATACTTTATGGAGCCGCCATTGCTAGGCCAAACTTACTGTTAAAGACCTGCCTGCATGGGGCCAATTGCGGTGTGAAAATACATGGCTTTGGCCTCGAATTCCTTTTCATAAAGCGTAGAGGAAAAAACAGCCCTGCCGCACAATATTTATTTCAGTTTTCTCTTTACCCGCTTAAGGCCGCGCGCGGCGGGCTTGTTTGCAGGCTCAAGCTGTAAAACTTTTTCAAAATAAACGCGCGCTTTGGCGTAATCGCCCAGTTGCTCGTAAACAAGCGCGGTATGCAGCAGTATTTCCCAATCATCGCCGGCGGAGGGCGCTATGCCCTCAAGCAGGTCAAGCGCTTTTTGCAAATCCCCGGTTTTATAATAATACCACGCCATGGAATCCGCCACCGCGCTGCTGCCCAGGCTCAATGCCAGCGCGCGTTTTATATAACCGCCGCCTTCCTCAACGCGCTTCGTTTTGTCAACAAGATAATATCCCAGGAAATTAAGCCCGTCGGCGTGCTCGGGCGCGATTTCTATCAGCTGCCTTAAATACTTTTCCATCTCTTTATATTCTTTAAGCCGCTCCAAAACAGTGGCCAGGTGGAAGAGCGCGGCCTCGTTGCCGGGGGATTTTTCCAAAACTTCCCGCAGCACGCGCGCGGCGTTTTTGTAATCCTGCAAATCAATCAGTGCGAAAGCATAATAAAGCCCGGTTTCCGCGGGCCGGCCCGCGTCTTCGTAAGCCTTTTTAAGAACTTCGGCGGATTTTGCCGGCTCCCCCAGCCGGTTGTAAAAATACGCGGCGCGGATTTGGCTGGCCGGTGTTGTTTCATAACCCCTGCCAGCCTGCAGATAAGCCAGCGCGGCGGCATAATCCCCCTGCTCCTGCGCGGCAAGCATAAGGAACTGCGCGGCCTGCGGGCTGCCGTCGTCCATCGCTTTGACTTTGAGGAAATATTGGCGGCTCAAATCCTTTTTGCCGCCCAGCACATAATCCGCGACTATTTTGGTCAGGACGGCGGCGTCTGCAAGGCCGACTTTTTCCAACTCCAAATATTGTGCAAGAGCGGCGGTGCTGTCGCCCATACTTTCGTAAATCATTATAAGGCCAAGGCGCGGCTGGGCCGCGTCGGGGTATTGTTTCGCCGCTTCTTTGAGATAGGCAACCGCATTATCTTTATCCCCGTCCTTAAGGTAAAGTTCCGCTATCTGCAGGGCGATATTGCCCGCCATGCCCGGGTATCTTTTGCCCAGGGTTTTGAGATAGGCGATGGCCCTGTCGCTGTCAATGCTCGCCAGAAGGGTGATATATTTAAAGATGATGCCGGCGTCGTCCGGCGCGATTTTTACGGCGCGCTCATACTGCGCGAGAGCGCCGCTCAAATCCCCCCTGCTCCACAGCAAAGCGGCTGAGGCGGCGACGGCCTCTGCGTCAGCCGGCGCAAGCGCGGCAAGTGCGGGGATATATTTTTCCATGGCTTCGCGGTTTTCCAAAAGAATGGCGGCCTGCGCAAGGCCCTTGAGTATCGTGATATCATCAGGCAGCGTTTGGTGCAATTTTTCATAATATTCAAGAGCTTTTTTAAAATCGCCGTGCTTTTCATACCACGCGGCTGAGATAAAATCCTGATAAAATTCCCCGCCCAAAGGCTGCGCCGGCGCGGCGGCGCGCGCAAAAACAGGGGATATGAAAAATAAAATAAAAAACAAAATTCCGGAAGTTTTCATTAGTTTTATCCTTTCACAGGACGGCCTTCATCACCAGGGCGTCGTCCGAATTGTTATAGAATTTTTTCCTTACCGCAGTCTGCTTAAAATTGAACTTTTTGTAAAGCGCGGCCGCCGCCAGGTTATTGACATTGACTTCAAGCGTAAGCTCCTCAACGCCGTTTTTACGCAGGAAGTCCAGCCCGTAAGTAAGCAGCGCCGTACCCGCGCCGCGCCGCAAAAAATTTTGCGCCACGGCGAAATTGGTAAGCTCCGCCGCGGGCGGGACGAAACGGAAAGCGATAAAACCGGCAATCCCGCCACTGTCGGCGCGCGCCTTAAAAACGCGGGCCGCGTTTTGCGCGATTTCGTCCGCAAACGCCACTGCCGTCCAGCGCGCGGCAAAAGTGCCCTGCGCCGCGATTTGCGCAAACGCAGGTGCGTCATCCGCGGAGGCGAGGGATATTATTACGCTCATTTGCCAAGCTCAAAACGCGCTGGTTTTAGGTAAAGCGGCTCAAGCGTTTTTGCAATACTTTGCGGCGGCGCGTCAAAAGCCGGCAGTGCGCGCGCGGTTATTTTGTTGAGCCGCGCCGGCGCATAAGCAAAACACGGCGGCAGGAGATTTTGCAGCGGCGCGCCGTCCCTGCCGCGGCCGATTATATAAAGCGGCCTGCGCGCCGCTTTGAGCAGTGCGGGCAAATCATCGCCGCCAAGCCACCGCGGCTCCCGCGGGCCGGCGTAAATCTTTACAAAATATTCGTCCCGGAAAGCGTGCAGCACCACGGCCGCCGCGCCGCGCGGGTTTGCCGCCAGCCATTTTTTATATCCGCGCGATTTTTGCGCCTCCGCGGCCAGCACGTCAAAAACGTCGGCCGACGATATCTCCACGCCGCTGATTTCATGCAGCAACGAAGCCAGCGTTATTGAAATCCTTATCCCCGTAAAACGCCCGGGGCCTTTAAGGAAAAAGAATTTTTTTACATCCCCGAGTTTGCAGCCGGCTTTGGCAAGCAGACGGCCCAGCAGAGGGAACAGATAATCCTCCTGCTTAATGCCGGCGCGGCGCGCACAATACACTTTGCCGCCTTTCTTAAGCACGGCCGTCAGCGGGACGGAAGTGCTGTCCAAAGCCAAAATTATTTCTTCGTCTTTTCGCATAAAGTTTTGCCTAAATTATCAAGCAGATCTTCGTATCTTTTGCCGCGCGCGGCGAAGGATATGACGCGGCCGTCGCCCTTGCGTAATTCTATATCAACCTCCAGCCTGGCACGGGGGAAGAAATCCCGCGCGGCGGCGGGCCATTCGGCGAGGATAAGGCTGTTTTCATCCCGCAGCATTTCTTCAAAACCAAGGTTGAACATTTCCCCGCAGGCAAGGCGGAAAAGATCCATATGATATATCGTAATATTTTTGTTTTTATATTTTTTCATGAGCCCGAAACTCGCGCTTGAGGGCCGCCGCCGCAATCCGAATGCCGCCGCCACAGCGCTGACCATGACAGTCTTGCCCGCGCCGATAGGACCGTTGAAAAATATAATATCGCCTTTTTTAATATGCGCGGCCAACGAGGCGGCAATCCGCCGCGTTTCGCCGGCGCTGCGCGAATGTATCTGCAGCTTCTTCATAAAACCGTTTTGAGCGAGACTTCCCGCCCCATGTGAAACGCCGCGGCGACCGCCTGAGGATCAGGCGCGGGCGCGCCGTCAACGCTGAAATAATATTTATACTCCCCCTGCGGCAAAACCAAAGTTTTGGCAAACCCGCCCGAGGCGGATTTTTCCAACTCAATTTCGTACGCTCCCCAAAGATTAAAATCCGCATGAAGAAAGACCTGCGCGGCATTATTATCCGCGTAAATAAAGCGCACGGTGCGGGCGGGGATATCGCCCAAATCCGCCGACGGCGCGGCGGCCTGCGCGGGCTGGGCCGCGCGGCTGGCGCGGATGTTTTGGGCGGCGGTATAATCTTTGGCAAAACGGCTGTAGCCGTGCCCCATGGAAAACACGCAGGTAAAACAACCCGCCATCAAAAGCGCGTAAAAAATAACCGTTTTTGCGCCTATGCCGCTATTTGTCATCAATAAATTCCCTGAGATAAAATTTCGCGCCCAAAGATTTGGCCAGCTCTTGCGTTTTTTGGGCGTCTATACCCTGGCGCGAAACTATGGAGACGACGACATCCCCCATCTTCTGCGCGCACAGGCGGATGAAATCAAGCATGCTTTCATAGCCTTTATCCGCGTACTGCGGCAGCGGGCGCACAAGACGCAGCCACTCCTGTTTATCGGGCGAGTTAATGCTTATATTTATTTTATCCAAGACAGCGGCGAGTTCCCCCGTAACGTCGCGCCCGTGGACGAGATTCGCAAGCCCTATGGTATTGAGGCGTATTTTGAAAGGCGCCAGCGCGCCGGCCGCGATTTTTTGCTTAAGCTCGCGCGCCGTTTGCAGAAGGACGTCAAGACGCATTGTCGGCTCCCCGTAGCCGCAGAAGACGACTTCCTTCGTGGGCGCGTCATTGAGCTGTCTGTAAATTTCGTCAAGCACCTGACGGGCGGAAGGTTCTGTGCCGGAAAGGTTTAAATTATAGCCTTCAAAATACATTTTAAAAGGATTTTTAATACAGAAAACGCATGCGTTTGGACACCTGTTAGTAAGGTTGATATACAGGGCGTTTTTGAACCGGTAAACGATTTTAGGGGTATTATCTGTCATATATTTATTATAGCATTAGTTAATTGCGGCTTTGGCGGCGGCTTTACTGCCGCGCGGCCGGCGCGGAAAAGGCGGGAAACACCAGCCCAAATTGTCCGCCGCCGCAATAATTGCTAAAATATATTTCAGGGAGAGGTGGCCGAGTGGTTTAAGGCGCTTGTCTTGAAAACAAGTGTGCGGGAAACCGTACCGTGGGTTCGAATCCCTCCCTCTCCGTTTTCTAGTGTAAATCAATTAGATAAAATCCCCAGCGTTGTTTTTTGTCGTCGGGGATTTTTGTCTGCTTGGAACTGAGAACGCCGTTTTTCGAAATTTTCGGAGAAATAAAAAGCCGTCCAGCTCTTTTTTCTCTGAATGGCTTTTTCGCAGTCCCTCTTGGCTTTCTATTTAATGTTAAGAAGCCGCTCTTGCTCGTGCCAATTCATTGTATTTACGTCTGTTAATCTTTGGAAGGTTATATCTTTTGGCTGTGTGCCGTTCAATATGTCCTGTGTTATTTTCGGGGATAAAAACGCAAGTTTTAAAACTTTATCCACATATCTTTTTGTTATTTTTTCTTCTTCACATATTTCTTTAAGACTGAAAACTGCGCTATCCTTTAATTTCTTATTCCACTTATAGGCTCTTAAAATTGCTTTTATAAGCTGCTCATTCTGTTCCTGCTTTGCATCCCCATCACCGATTATGATTTTACTACCGTTATCTACTACGGCTATTTTTATGTCTTTAATTATTGTTTCTTCGGTGTTGTTATCTATTTCCGGTTTTAGCGGTCTGTTTTCGTAGTAGCTCACCAAGATTTCTATTACTCGTTCCGGATAGTAGGTTATTTCTATTTTTTCTTTGTACATTTTTATCCTGCTGTTTGTGTCTCGTATTATTTGCGGCGTTAGGTTTATTTCTTTGGACTTTTTAAGGATTTCTTTTTGGGTTATTATACTGCGGTCTTTTAATAAATTTTGTATCGTTTCTGCATTATTAAATATTCCTTTTATTGTTTCTGTTACAAAATTTTCTATCTCCCCAGCCGCTATTTTCGTAACTTCACCTATTT
>JAISDW010000020.1 GCA_031264445.1 Elusimicrobiota bacterium | reverse complement strand
GCTCTTAATGGGGTCGCTGCCGCCCGTGTATTGCGGCTTGGCGGAAAGGCTATACCATTGACCGTCAATATACATGCAGAACTCGTTCTTTTTGGACGGTTTCTTTTCCGCGTTTTCCTTAATGTCAAAAATTTTAGCCAGCTCGGCCATAAATTGCAGCGGCGTGCGGCCGTTCAAATCTTTGACGACGCGGTTATAATCCATTATATAAAGCTGCTCCGCCGGAAAGACGACGGCCAGAAAGAAATTATAGCTCTCTGCGCCGGTGTGTGCGGGGTTTGCGGCTTTACGCTCCTGCGAGACATTGAAAGCGGAGGCCGCCCTGTGATGCCCGTCGGCAATATAAAGCGCGTCAAGTTTGGCGAACTCCGCCTGTAAAGCCTTAATCGCGGCTTCGTCGCTGATTTGCCAGACCGTGTGGCCCACGCCGTCCGCGCTGACAAAATCATAAAGCGGTTTTTGTTCGGCGGTATCGGCAAGCGTTTTATTTAAGGCGGGGGAATTTTTGTAAGCCAGAAACACCGGCCCCGTGGTGGCGTTGAGGGCGTTTATGTGGCGCGTCCTGTCGGCCTCTTTGTCTTTGCGCGTAAACTCGTGCTTTTTTATGCGGCCCGCGCCGTAATCTTCGGTGCTGGCGCCGACGACAAAGCCGTACTGCGTCCTGCCGTTCATCTTTTGCGCGTAGACGTAAAAATCAGGTTTATCTTCTTCAATCAATATGCCTTGCTTGGCGAAATTATCAAGATTCTCGCGGCCCTTGGCGTAAACCCGGGGATCGTATAAATCAATATCGGCGGGAAGGTCAATCTCCGGCTTATCCACGTGCAGAAAGGATATTGGATTGCCTTTTGCCATTTCCCGCGCCTCGGCCGAGCTTATGACGTCATAAGGCAGGCAGGCGATTTTGTCGGCGTCTTTGGCCGGGCGCAGCGCTTTGAAAGGTTTTACGGTAATCATATTATTTGTTCACCTGGTGTAGAAATTTGCCGTCGCCGGCATAAGTGTCAATGATTTTTACGGCAAGTTCCGCCACGGCGTCCTGCGCCTGCTCCGTGCTGGCGCCGATATGATGCGTGCCGTAAATTGCGGTTTCTTTGGTCATTTCGTCAAGGAATTCTTTGGCGTCGGCCTTGGGCTCGTTCTGATAGACGTCAAGCGCGGCGCGTATGCCTTTGGTTCTGACGGCTTTAATAAGGGCCGGCTCATCCACGAGGCTGCCGCGGGAGGTATTGATAAAATACGCGCCCTCTTTCATGGCGTCAAAGAATTTTGTGCTGTAAAAATTCTTCTCTCCCGCGGGGGTGTGCACGGTAATCGCGTCGCAGACCGCGGCGAGCTCAAGAATATCTTCTGCCATTGTGATTTCCATACCTTTTATCAAATCTTTGTTGAGGAAAGGGTCAAAAGCCATTATTTTCATACCGAAGGCGGCCGCGCGTTTTGCCACCTCGCGCCCGATATTGCCCAGCCCTATAATGCCAAGCCGGCGGCCGTAGAGACCTTTTGCTTTGGAATATTCGGTTTTGTTCCATTTGCCGGAGCGGAAATCCGCCACATTATCTGCGATGCGCCTGTCCAGGGCAAGCAGAAGGCCAATTGCAAGCTCCGCCACGGCTATGGAATTTGTGCCCGGGCAGTTGCATACGGCTATGCCTTTTTCTTTGGCGTGGCCGACGTCAATAGTGTCAAAACCCGCGCCCGCGCGGATGACCAGTTTCAAAGCGCCGCCGGCGTCAAGCGCGGCCGCGTTTACTTTGGTGCTGCGCACTATTATTACCTGCGCGTTTTCTTTTTGTTGCGCGGCGGGCAGGGTGTTTTCGTCCAGCGCGGCGTCAAAAATAATTTCGTGCTTATTTGCTTTCAGCACTTCCATCCACTGCTTGGGAAATTTGTCGGCGATCAGTATTTTCATATTATCATCCTTATATCAGAAATATCAAAAAAACGCGCCGGCTTTAAGAAACCGGCGCGGCTTTACACAATTTATTTATTGCCTTTTTTAAGTTCTTTTACGACGTAATCAATGGTTTTACACAGCAGTTCCTGCTGTTTATCGCCGTGCATATCGGTATAAGGGAAGCACGCTATGCGCAGCGAATTTTCTTTATAACCGCCGTATTTGCCGATGCCGTCTTTCAGGCAGGCCTTGTCGGATTTCTTGATGGCGCTATTTAAATCGTCGTCCTTAATCGCGGGGTCGGTAATGCGCAGGGTCACGGTGACGTAGGAGCGGTATTCCTCCGGTATCATTGGCTCAAGATAGCCGCAGGATTTTGCAAAATCCAGTATCTTTTGCGCGTGTTTGCGGCAGAGCTTATCCATGGCCTCAATGCCGCCGTTGGCCAGCATCCATTTTGCGGATTCATTGGCCATCCATATATTGGTGGTATTGGGGGTGTTGAGGGTTTGGTATTTTTCAATTTTTGTCATGGCATTGGCAAGGTCAAGCACATAAGGGGTTTTGCCTTTGCCGCTGATTTCGGCCGCGCGTTTGACGGCTGCGGGGCTCAGTATCACCACGCTGCTGCCGCCGCCCGTGCCAAAACATTTTTGCATGGAAAACACCATCACGTCATACTTGCCCACAGGCAGGTCGCGGCCGCCGGCGCAGCTGGTGCAATCCCACGCTATGAGGGTATCGGGACCTTTCTTTTCCCAGGCTTCAATAAGATAACTGTCCGGTATGGCGACGCCCATTGAGGTTTCGTTGGGGGTAAGCAGGACGAGGCTTGCATTATAATCCGGCTTTTCCTCGGGGAAATAGGCGCCTTCTTTCGGGGTTTTTATATCTTTTTTTATATTGTCCGGCAGGCAGGCGCAGATTTCTTTTGCCCACATTTTTGAGAAGGTGCCGAAAGCCAGGCCCGATACGGAATCTTTTGTCAAACTCCATACCACGGCGTCCAAAGCCGGCGTGGCGCCGCCCATGAAAAAGACCAGTTTATAATCCTGCGGCACTTTGAGAAGTTTCTTGATATTTTCCGTCGCTTCTTTATAGAAGCCGTTTGTGGTAATGTCGCCGGCGCGGTGGGAACGTTCAAAAAAAGTATCGCACAGCGGTGTCTTACGGATATCGGGGTGGCCCTGGCTCGGGCCGCAGCCGAAAGTTACGTCAGGCAGAATTTCCGAAGGTATATTCATTGCTCAACTCCTTAGTATTTTTTTATTGCAAAACAGACCGTAAATAAGCCGCCGCAATCTGCCGGCAGCAATAAAATACAGTCGCTAAAGATAGCATAACATAGCGTAATTCAAAAATCAAGCGGAATTTGGGGCCTAAGGAAATAAAAAGCATCGCGCTGCCTTTTTTTAAGCACGGGAAAAATAATCGTTTTTAATTTGAAACGATTAAATAGTCCTAGGTCCAAATTACCCTGCCGTATAGGTCTTTTGGCCCATTGCATTTGAGTGGACGCTTTGTATAATAAATTAGGGGGAAAAACCGGCATCTCCCATGTAGAACGAAAAATAGTCGGAACAAAACGATGTTGCAACAGGAGAAAAACAATGAGAAAACTGATGCTGACACTTGCAGTAATGCTCTTTTCTTTGGCAATATTTGCCCAGGAAAATAAAGATAATAAAGTATATCTTTTGAGCCGATACGATGGTAAAAAAATAGAATCGCCCGCGCTTTTGCCGGATAGATATTATGCGGCGTATTACGAAGGCGATAAAATAGTTTCCCCTTTTATCGGCGATTATGGGCCGAGTGAAACTAACGGCGATTTGAATGTTGAAATTGGCGACATCCTTAAACAAACGGATATTTACAAACAAAATGTAAAGCCTGCAAACGGCGCAAATGTAATTTCGTCAATAATGCTTCGGTTTGTGAAAGGCAATGACCCGGAACTGATTGAGAAAATAGAAAATGCAAGGGCTGCGGAGATTTACATTCCCAAGGCCGCTATGGTAGTTGTTTATAACGATGATGAGTTGAGAACATTGGAACGGGAGCATAAAGAATGGGCTGAACGACAGAATGCGGCGAGAGCGGCGCTTGTCTACATCAATAAAGAAGAAGATGTTAAAAAACGACTGAGTGAGACAATATCCGCAACAAAATTACCGGAATTGTTAAAGCCAGAATTACCGAAGCCGGACATATATAAGATGGACATGGATAAGATAAGACTTAAAAAATTGCAGGATGCAGAAAGGCCGGGATCAGAGAAAATACAAGCTGTTAAGAAGCCTGAACCAGAAAGCAAAATACCAGGGCCAGCATCGCAAAACAAATAAATTCAAACAGCCTTTAAAAAAGCCCTCTCAAGAGGGCTTTTTTACACCTCCGCCCTGAGGATATTTTTACCCGCAGGGCAGTGTGATGAATATCGCCGTTGCTTTCTAAACCGCTTTCGCCAGAAACGCGGCCAACTTGCGTACCGCATTATCCGCCTCTGTAAAAACTGACAGGCCGGCGTCCAAAGCCGTCTGACGGTAATAGATAAAACGCCGGCCGGAAGACACGCTGACAACCGCCGGTACGCCGTGCTCGCGTGAAAGCGCGGCAAGTTTGGGCATGAAGTCCGGCTTGTCGGCTTCCAGCGTTTTTATCACGGGGCTTAAAGGTATGGTGGAAAAAATAAAACTGCCGTATTCCCCGCTTTTAAACACTTCCCGGGCGATTTCAAGCGTGGCCTCGTCGGGGCACATTGGCGTGACGTCAAAAGGGTTGCGCACGTCAACAATGCCGTCAAGTTTATATTTCTTCAAAACAGCGCCGAGCCGCTCCTTAAGCTCCGGCGAAGGATAAGCCGGCGCAAGCGGCCCGCCCTCGTGAATATTATCGGCCATGCCGCTGGTTTCAAAGCCGGCATTGCTTATCATAAAAACTTTATTATTGCGCGGCTTCATGCCCGTGTAGCTGCAGGCCATCTGGGCAAAAGCCTCAAATTCTTCAAAAGTATCGGCCATAAAAGCGCCGCAGCCGCCCAGTATCTGCCTTGCCGTCACATAATCGCCCGCGATAGAGGCCGTATGCCCCATAACCGCCTTTTGCCCGCCCGGCGTGCGGCCCGCCATGTAAATTACCACGTTTTTGCCGTTGGCGCGCGCTTTTTTGACGGCCTGCGCGAGCAGCGTGCCTTCGCCTTCTTTAAGGCCTTCAATATAAAGCAGGATTACTTTTACTTTATCGTCCGCGGCAAGATAATCCGCAAAATCGGGCACGC
>JAISDW010000150.1 GCA_031264445.1 Elusimicrobiota bacterium | reverse complement strand
GTTGGCCGTTGGCCGTTGGCCGTTGGCCGTTGGCCGTTGGCCGTTGGCCGTTGGCCGTTGGCCGTTGGCCGTTGGCCGTTGGCCGTTGGCCGTTGGCCGTTGGCCGTTGGCCGTTGGCGAATTTATCATTTTCATAGTATATCCTCCTTCTTGATTGATATATTCTAATCTGTCTTGATTTATGAGTTCCCTACAGAGCATCTCCGTGTTATATGGAAATGTATTTCATATTGTAGATATTATGCCAAAAACTTAATCTTGTTTATTTTATGGCAAAACACCTGCTTTCCCTGAACACAAACCTTCTCGCTTCAAGAATTCTCAATATTTTTGAAGATGTCACCGTTCTGTACAAATATTTCCGCAATTTCCGGGTCGAACTGCGTCCCGGCACCTTTGGATATTAAGTCCAAGGCTTCTTCGTGTGAGAATGCAGGTTTATAAACGCGTTTATTAGTTATAGCGTCGTAAACATCCACTACGGCCATGGCGCGCGCGGCGAGCGGTATATTATCGCCGGAAAGACCTTCGGGATAACCCTTGCCGTCCCAACGCTCGTGATGATACAGCGCGATATCGCGGCAAGCCTTAACATAGGATTGGGGATTAATACCTTCCATTCCGTCAATGAGCTTCGCGCCTTTAACGGAATGCGTTTTCATAATTTCAAATTCTTCGGGAGTCAGTTTCCCGGGTTTTAAGAGAATATTATCCGGTATGGATATTTTGCCTATGTCGTGCAAAGCGGCTGCTTTGGAAATATCTTCTCTATTAATTTTGAGCATTTCTTTTTCCAGCTTTTTGGATTTAGACAAAAGTTTAAAAAGCTCTTCCATCATTAAACGGGTTCTTTTTATGTGCCCGCCGGATTCTCCGTCCCTGTATTCAACAATCGTGGCCAGAAAATCTACCAAATTGTCTCTCATTTCTATGATTTTTTCCACGTTTACGTGGACAACTTTCTCAAGATATTTCCTGTGCTTTGTAAGCTCAAGCTGCGATTCCACTCTCCTTAGCACGCTTTCAGGAAAAAACGGTTTTGTTATATAATCCGCAGCGCCAAGCTCCAAACCCCTGACTTCATTTTCATTGCCGCCCGCAGCGGTTATTATAATAACGGGGATTTTATTCGTATAGCCGCTTTTTGCAAGCGTTTCCAGGGCTTCATAACCGTCCATTTCAGGCATCATTATATCCAAAAGGACAAGCGATAAATCATTTTTATAATGCATGACTTTTTCTATCGCTTCTATGCCGTTTTTTGCTTCTATTATATCGTAATCTTCCTGCAGTATTTCTTTCAGGATTTCACGGTTAATATCGATATCATCAACAACTAGTATTTTCTGTTTAGCCATAAAACCTCCGCGCGTCAAAATAGAAGAGAATATTTATTATTGTACAAAATATATACATTAATCCCAAAATTTCAGAGACGCCGGCACTTGGATAAAAATCCGGCGAGGCGCTGAATATCCGGGTTTATTAAAATTAAAAACGCGTTATTTACGACGTCAGCCGCGCAATCAAAGATAAAGTTTTTTCAACCGTTTCCGTGCATTCTTCTTTAAGATGCCCGATATCGCGCGACTGCTTGGCAAGAAGTTCAATCTGCAGCGAAATTTCAGATAAGGCCGTCAAGCTGAGATTTGCGGCTACTCCTTTAAGCGTGTGCGCGGCCTGAGCAACGGCTTCATAATTCTTATCGTTTGCGGCGTCAATAATTTTCTGCGCAAAATCCCTGCCCTGAAAATTATTGAGGAGTTTGAAGTACAGCGCGCGGTTATTCACAAGCCGCTTAATGCCTTCTTCCACGTTAATAAAAGGGACAAAATCCCCGTAATCTTGATGTTGTTCTGATGTTTGCAAGTTTTCCATATTATTTGTCCCGTTTGAATCTAAATATTATTGCAGGCTCCCATGAACGGTTCGCTAAGTCCCGACGTATTTTACGGCCGTTTCAGGCAGCCATTTTAAAAGACAATCCGAGAGTTTCTGTGGGTCTATCGGCTTTGAAAGGAAACCGTTAAACCCGTTTGACAAAAACATTTCCTGCGCGCCGCTTACGGCATTTGCGGTTAACGCTATTATCGGCATACTCTCATATTTACCGCCGAGCTTGCGGACGCGGGAAGTGGCTTCAACGCCGTCCATTTCAGGCATCATATGATCCATAAAAACAATGTCATAATCTTTTTTTTGTATCAGTTCAAGCGCCTGCGCGCCGTTAAGAGAAATGTCCGGCTTTATGCCGTATTCTTCCAGCATAGCCTCGGCCACCATAATATTAACGTCAATATCGTCAACAAGCAGAACCTTCGCGGAGGGAGCCGCAAATTTCCGCACGGATTTTGCACTTTCATGCTTAAGGTCAGCTTCCGTTCCGGCAGTCAAAGGCAGGCTGGCCGTAAAGGTGGCGCCGGCTCCGTATTTACTTTTCACGCTTACCGTGCCGCCCATTATTTCACACAGCCTTTTAGTGATTGCCAAACCAAGTCCCGTGCCCGTAGCTTTTTTATTTTTTACTTTGTCAAATTGTTCAAACGCCGTAAAGAGCCGAGGTAAATCTTCTTCTTTTATGCCTATACCGGTATCCTCCACAGTAAACGAAAGAGTATTATCTTGTTCTTTTTTTGCGCTGAAAATCACATGCCCTTCTGAGGTATATTTTAAAGCATTGTTGATGAGATTAATAAATATCTGCCCTATGCGTTTTTCGTCCCCAAACACAACGGCTGGAAAGTCATCTTCAATACGGTATATAAAATTTATCCCTTTCTGTTTAAACATCGTATGGAATATCGATTGTTGATGGGCAAGCAGCTGCCTGATATCAAAATATTCGTTGATAAGATCCAGCTTGCCGGCTTCAATCTTTGAAAAATCTAAAATATCGTTTATCAGATTAAGCAGCACCTGGGACGAATTTTGTATATTGTTTAAATGGATTTGCTGGTCCGCCGACAACGGCGTCTTCCTGAGAATATTGGAAAGCCCTATAATGGCGTTCATGGGAGTTCTTATTTCATGCGATACAGTAGCCAGAAAATCCGACTTGGCCCGGTTTGCATGCTCTGCCTGCTCCTTAGCTCTTAGCAGATCGGTAAAATCGTGAAATAAAGCAATAGAGCCGCTTAACTGCCCCTGTTCGTCGCGCATTGAAACTATATGTATGGTATAACTGCGCGGATTGTTGCCGCCGCGCATATCAAGTACCCCGTCCATTACTACGGTTTCATTGCTGCCGTTGGCTTTTACGAAAGCTTCTTCAAAACGTTTTATAAATTCCAGAGACGAAAACCGCTCAAACACGTCTTTATAAGTGCGTCCGTTTATCAGCCCGAAATTCAAAATATTCGCAGCCTTTAAAAATTCTTCCGTGCAATATGCAAAACGCCCGCTGTTGTCAAAAAGCATTATAATATCAGAACAATGCACCAGAAGCATATTGAAATATATTTCCTGTTTCTTTCTTCTGGCGGATAGTACCGAACTTAACCTTGACTGCGCGTGCAGGATTTCTTTATTCGCGTTAAAAATGTTTTGTAAATTTGATAAATTACGCTTAAGTTTTTTATTTTCAAGACGCAAAGCGGCGGCCTCGTTCCGCGCGGCTTTCAGCGCATCGCCGCATAACTCCGGCGCGGATGCTTGCCTATTATCTTCTTTTATATCTTCCGTCATGCTAATATCCGTAAATCGTTAAAATAAACACGTTATAAGCGTTTCATTGTGAAAGCGGTTAACCGGCTTGCCGTCCTTATCGTATACCGGGCATATTTCACCGCCGGAATAAGCCATAAGATACGGCACCTTGCCGCCGACGATATTTTCAATCGCGTCTATTTCCGCCGTAATGTCAAAACCAAGCGCCATATTGCGCGATATGCATGAAAATACAAACAGGCCGCTGCTCAGTTTATCAAGAGGAAGTTTTTTCATAGCCTCCGCTGTCATTGCAATAACGTCGTCATGATCCACCGAGCCTATGCCGAGCGTGGCATTTACCGGCATGCTACCACCGCATATTGCGTATCCTTCCGGCGTCTGGCCGAAAATCCCGCGCACCAGCGGTTTTGTGCCGTCGTTAAAATCTATGGTAAAGGATAAGGTGTTAAGCCCTTCTATCTTTCCGTTTGCGGCCAAACCTATTGAGGTCATATAATCAACAACCGGCATATCGTTGACTTCAATAAGCAGATTATTATGGCTTTTGGTTATTATGGCCTTCTGCTTAACGATTTTATGTTCCGGCACCGAAGCGACGGAAAACGAAGGATTGATGTTTCCGGCGATAAGCAGCATTGAAAGGCGGTTCAAACTTGCGGATTCATTAAATAAAGTATGGGCCGTGTGATAATCTTTCGTATGGTCCACAGCAAGCGTGCCGAAAAGCGGCACGCCGCCGGAAACCTCGTCAATGGCCCGTATTACTTCGTCTCCGGCTATATCAAAAAAAAGCGGCGAGCAAATAAATATCATTGCCGGTTTCTGCCCAAGGCGCGATAAAGCGTCTTCATAAGCGGACGCGGTATGTTTCTTAAAATTATCAGGCATCAGCGGCTGCGATAACGCGGTGGAAAAAGAAACATCGTCGCCTGTTATAACGGCTATGCTTAGCATCAACTGCCCGTTGACGCCCGCAATACCGCCGCTTATCGTAGTGGTTCCTATTATGTCAAAAGGAAGTTTTTCGCGCAGAGCTTTTACCACCCCGCTTTCTATAAATTCGGAGTAGCAGCTTACTATTCCCACGGAATTTTTAAGCAGATTTTTGCCGAGGTCAAGCTGCGACAATATTTCCGAGACGGCCTTTTCGCAGTCGTCAATTTCCAAAGTATAAGCGCTCAGGGTTTTTATCATAAAATATTCTCCCGTAAATTTCAGGACGTTTTCTGCGGCAAATATCTTTTCAATTTTTCCATAACTTCATTGAAATCCAAAGGCTTGGCGATATGCCCGTCCATGCCCGCTTTAAGACTTTTTTCAATATCTTCGTTAAAAGCATTGGCCGTCATAGCTATAATAGGGATTTTTTTTGCCGAAGGAACGTCCAGGGCCCTTATGCGGCGCACGGCTTCATAACCGTCCATCTCAGGCATTTGTATATCCATAAAAATCAAACTATATGCATCAGGCTTATCACTAAACATTTTTACCGCTTTAGCGCCGTTTTCAGCGCAATCAATAATCAAATTCGTAGATTTGAGCATTTCCATAACTATTTCGCGGTTCACGTCAACGTCTTCGGCCAGAAGCACTCTGTATTTTCCAAAGTCAGCCGTTTGAACGGATGTTTCGGATTTATCTATTTTATTCTCAGGCTTTAAATATTCATTTATGCAGTCATATATGGTTGACGGGAAAAGAGGTTTTGAGATAAATTTATTAATTCCCGCGCTTTTTGCTTCGGCTTCTATAGTTCTCCAGTCCATAGAAGATATCATAATGATTATTTGATCTTTACTGTCCCGCTCGCGTATACGGCGCGATAATTCTATCCCGTCCATGCCGGGCATTTTCCAGTCTATGAAATTTATATCGTAATTTCCGTTTTTGTTAATAAGCGAGAGCGCCTGCTCGCCGTCGGATGCTACATCGCAGGCTATACCCAGCTTATGCGCCGAGTTCAGGAAAAATTCCAATACTTCCGGCGCGTCGTCCACGGCAAGAAGACGCAAATTAGCCCAATTTAAGCGTGGATTGAGCTCGGAAACATTTTTCTGCGCGGCGCGCTGCAGTTTCACCGTAAAAATGAAAGACGCGCCTTTGCCAAGCTCCGATTGTATCCATATTTTCCCGCCCATCATTTCAACAATGCGTTTTGATATGGCCAAACCCAGCCCGGTGCCGCCGAATTTGCGCGTCGTACCGCTTTCCGCCTGTTCAAAAGACGTAAAAAGGCGGGACTGCTGTTCTTTGTTTATGCCGATGCCGTTATCGGTAACAGTTATTTGCAGAGTACAAATACCGTTTTCTTCCCCGTCTAACTGCGCTTTTACAGATATAGCCCCCTGCTCGGGCGTAAATTTTACGGCATTGGAAAGTAAATTCGCCATTACCTGCGCTAAGCGCTGGTCGTCTCCGTTCAGGAAAGAAGGGATTTTATCGTCAATATTTACGCACAGGGTCTGGTGTTTTTCTTCAACGCGGAAATTAATTACGTCCACTACGCGTTTAAGCATCTGTTCAAAATTAAACCTTGAAGGAGACAAAACAAATTTGTTCGCCTCTATCTTTGACATATCAAGAATATCATTAATTATCCCGAGCATATGCATGGAAGCTTCTTCTATTTTATTCAGGCAATAATCTTTGCGGTCGATAGTCTTGGCTGATTTGGCAATGCTGGTCATGCCTATTATAGCGTTCATCGGAGTGCGTATTTCATGGCTCATATTTGCCAGAAAATCGCTTTTAGCCATATTCGCGCGTTCCGCGTCCGCGCGGGCATTTTCGGAGTTTTTCTGCTCAATATATATTGCGGTTATATCGTGCAATAATATTATCATGCTGTAGAAATCGTCGTTATCATCGTATGCCGGCGTGAAATATATATTGTATCTTCGCGGGTCTCCTGCGGATATGTCT
Organism: Elusimicrobiota bacterium; assembly: GCA_031264445.1. GTDB lineage: Bacteria > Elusimicrobiota > Elusimicrobia > Elusimicrobiales > Elusimicrobiaceae > Proelusimicrobium. The sequence goes on along the minus strand of JAISDW010000150.1, from coordinate 21,322 downwards.
ATGGTTTCTTCAAATTTCTTGCGTTTTTTACTCTCTACGGCGTCATGCAGAGAGGATAAAAATAAATCCAGCAAACGCTGGTCCGTAAAACGGCTGAAAACTTCCGAAAATAAATGCCCGTTAATTAAGCCGAAACTCGCTATGTGCGCCTTTTCAAGAAAGATATTCGTGCAATAAACGAATCTGCCGTATTTATCAAGAAGGATAATTATGTCCGGGCTGTTTTCAAGCAGCATTTGCAAATATTTTACCTGTTTTTTCCTCTCAACATCTTTCATATTGCCTAGGTTAGACATTGAAAGAGCTATGGCTTTGTTTCGCTCAAGAATATTTTGCAAACGGACTACCTGCCTGGAAAGCTTTTCGTTTTCTTTCTGCAAAATTTCAATGCGTTTTTGCAAATCTTCTATCATAAAAACCGTTCCTGTGAAATGCCTTAAAATACCATAGCGGTATATGTCAGATTATGGAAGCGGTTAATAATCTTTCCGTCTTTGCCGTATACCGGGCATATTTCCCCGCCGCTGTAGCAGAGCATAAACGGCGCCGCGCCGCCTATTAACTCTTTTGTTTTTATCATTTCTTTTTCCGATTCGGGGCTGAGCAAAAGGCAGCGGGTAAAACACGGAATGGCAAAAATTCCGTTTGCGCCGTTTTGCCTGACGTCATCTAAAACTTTTTTCAGCGTAATTTCCGCAGTTTCAATCACGCTGTCAGAATCAGCCTCGGCAAAAAGTATTTTTGCGCCGACCGGCACTTTGCCGCCGAGATACGCCCCTTCGGAAGAAATAGAATACATACTCAAAGCCACCGGCTTTGCGCCGTCCCCGTAATCAACCAAAAACGGCAGTGTCGTGACGGCCGCAAGACCGTAGATCTGCACGCCTATAGTTTTTAAATATTCCTCCAGAGGAATATTGTTTATCGTTTTGAGGAAATAACCGTCCGAATCAGTTACCACCGCCGCTTGTTTTTGTATATTTTTATCCGAAATAGCGGTGCAATAAAAGCGCGGCTTTATTTCCCCGCGCATAAGAATCATGGCCATTTTGTTTTGATGCTTTTCCCCGTTATAGAGAATGCTGGCGTTTTCATAAGTGAGAGAAGTCTCGTTTGACAAAGTGCCGAATATGGGAATCCCTCCGCACGCGGAGTCAAGGCCTTGCAAAACGGCGTCCCCCATGGCTTCTCTTGAAATCGGCGCAAGCGCGAAAATAAGCGAAGGCTCGCCGTCTAATTTGGCTCTGGCCTGCGCATAAGCCTGCTTTACGGTCGGCTCAATATTGTCTTTTGTAATGACTTCGGAAAACGAGGTTGAAAATGAAATATCATCGCTTGTAAGAACGCACAGGCTTATTTGCTCCATGCCGCACCCAGCGTTTGTCGCGCTGCCCATAACGGTAGTGCCGATTATGTCAAACTGCAGATTTTTATGAAGTAAATCCAGAATATCGGTTTCTGTAAATTCGTAATAACAGGCTATTATACCTACCGAATTTTTCAACAAACCGCCGTGAGACTTAATTTGTTCCAGCAGTTCTGCGGCCGCAGCCTCCGGCTCGTCTATTTTAGATGAAATGGCATTTAGCATTTTTATCATAGTTTGCCTCCGATATTATTGAATGTATGCCGTAAGTTTTAACACGTATAGACTTTTTTTATTACGATTATATTATAGTACTATTATAGCACAAACTTTGGAGAAATAAAAAATTATTTAAAAAAAATTTTGCCACGGAGCGTCACGAAAGCCTTTTACTGCGGATGCCTTTTATGCCGCGCGGCCGATTTTTTTGGCAAGCACTCTTATTGCCCTGAGATTTAAGCTGCAAATATATTATACAATACAATTATGACTTTAGACGAACTTCTTAAAGCGACCGCGCGCACTCTTTATTTAAGCGCGAAAATTATGCCGAGCAAAACGCGCAAAGCTTTTTGCTGCGGCTATCTTTTATGCCGCGCGGCCGACAGCATTGCCGATACAGGACTGATAGAAGCCGGCCTGCGCCTGCGGCTGATAAAAGATTATCCGCGCATTATACAAACGCAGGACGCAAAATTGCTGAGCGCGTTTTTTGCGGCCGTCCCGCGCGGCGCAAAAATGCACGCGGCGGAGCAAACGCTGCTTAATAATATTGATATCTGCCTGAAGGCTTACAATGCGCTGCCGCCCGCGCACAGGGACATGATTTTGGACGTAGCCGGCGCCGTATGCAGCGCGATGGAGCGGGATTTGTCTTACTTCCCCGCCGAGAATTATCGTCTGATAAAAGCCCTGCCCGACGCCGCGCAGACTATCGCTTATTGCGACGAGATGGGCGGCGAGCCGGGCGCTTTCTGGGCCAGACTTTTGCTTGACGGCAAAAAAAATGATGATTTTATAAACAACGGCCGCGCTGTCGGCCGCGCGCTGCAAATAACCAATATTTTGAGGGATTTGCCCGCCGACGCCGCCATAGGCCGCTGCTATCTGCCGCTTACCGATTTGACGGCGCAGAATCTTCTGCCGCAGGATTTGCTCAACAAAAAAAATTACAAAAAACTGCGGCCCGTTATTTTTAAGTGGATTAACTTCGGAGTGGAAAATATTTCCGCCGCGCCGGATTTTATGGCAAAAATCCCGCGCATGCAATTAGGCGCGCGCGCCGCCGTGGCGTGGCCGGTTTTGTGGAGTTTGGATACTTTGCTTCTGCTGGCCAAAGCAAAAAATTTACTGGATAAAAAGCGGCGCGTCAGGATATCAAAAACAACAATTTGGCTGACGATATTTTTAAGCCCGCTTTTCTGCTGCAGTAATTTTATTTTCCGCCTGCTGGTGAATTATAAAGCAGGGAAAGTTAAAAAAATTATAAAAACAGCTCCGCGCGGGCTGTCTATTCCTCAATCTTAAGCATAGCGACAAAGGCTTCCTGCGGGATATCAACATTACCTATGTTCTTCATACGCCTTTTGCCTTCTTTCTGCTTTTCCAAAAGTTTGCGTTTGCGCGTGATATCGCCGCCGTAGCATTTGGCGATGACGTCCTTGCGGAAGGCGGGGATTGTCTCGCGCGCGATAATTTTGCCGTCAACGCGCGCCTGCACTGCTACTTCAAACTGCTGGCGGCCTATGAGCTCTTTGAGCTTCTCGCACAGCAGCCGGCCGCGGCTCTGCGCCCTGTCCTTGTGGGTAATGACCGAAAGCGCGTCCACGGGCGTGCCGTGTATCAAAATTTCCATCAGCACGACGTCCGCGCTGCGGTATTCGTCAAGCTCATAATCAAAGGAAGCATAACCTTTTGATATGGATTTAAGTTTATTATAAAAATCTATCACCATCTCCGCCATGGGCATATAATAATTTATCATCACGCGCTGGCTGCTGATATGTTCCAGCCCGATAAAAACGCCGCGCTTTTCCTTAAGCAGCGTCATAACCGCGTCCATAAAAGCGATAGGCGTGACGATTTTGATTTTTATCGTCGGCTCTTTAATGTCAATAATATCGCCGTAAGGCGGGAAGTCGGCCGGGTTGTCTATCCATTTATATCCGCCGCCCGCGTCGGCCAAGGCGGAAAGTTCCTGCGGGTGGCTCTTGCGGTGGTGGAATTTAACCTGATAAATAACATTGGGGCTGGTGGCGATGAGCGATAAATTAAATTCCCTTTCCAGCCTTTCTTTGACGATTTCTATATGCAGCAAACCCATGAAACCCAGACGGAAGCCAAAGCCCAAAGCTTTGGAAGTCTCGCTCTGATAGCTGAAGGAAGAATCTGATAAATTTAATTTTTCCAGCGCGGTGCGCAGCAGCGGATAATCTGTGGAATCTATCGGGAAGATGCTGGCAAACACCACGGGTTTAATATGCTCGTATCCTGTCAGTTGTGCATCGGCCGGATTATCCGCAAGCGTGACGGTATCGCCCACCTGGACGGAATGTATATCCTTAATGCCGGCCACCACGTAGCCTACCTCACCCGCGCGCAGGATATCGCACTTTTCCATCTTGGGCGTCATAAAGCCGAGCTCTTCTATTTTGGAGCTGAAATCCGCGCCCATTAATTTCAGCGTCTGGCCAGTTTTTAAAGCGCCGTCAGCCATGCGCACGTAAATAATAACGCCGCGGAAAGGGTCGTAAAAAGAATCAAAAATCAGCGCGCGCGTTTTGCCTTCGGGCTGGCCGGCAGGCGCGGGGATATCCCGCACAATGCGCTCAAGCAGGCCGTCAACGCCAAGGCCGGTTTTTGCGCTGACGCGCTCCGCGCTGACAGGGTCTTTGAGGACTTCCCAAATCTGCTCTTCCGCTATATCCGCGTCGCTCTGGTTCAGGTCAACTTTATTGATTACGGGGATAATTTTGAGCCCCAAACTCTGCGCCAGATGCGCGTGGGCCACCGTCTGCGCCTCAACGCCCTGGCTCGCATCCACCAGCAGCAAAACGCCCTCGCACGCGCGCAGGCTGCGCGCGACTTCGTAGGAAAAATCCACATGGCCGGGCGTGTCTATAAGGTTTAAAATATAATCTTTATACCGCAGGCGCACGGCTTTTGCTTTGATGGTTATGCCGCGCTCGCGCTCAAGCTCCATACCGTCAAGCAGCTGGGCCTGCATTTTGCGTTTGGGCACCGCGCCGGTGTCTTCCAGTATTCTGTCGGAAAGCGTCGTCTTGCCGTGGTCTATATGGGCTACTATGGAAAAGTTGCGGATTTTTTTCATCTGCTATATTTTAGCAAATTACGCGCGCCGCCGTCATTGCGATACCGGGTAAATTCAGAATTTCAAACCCTTAATTAATAAGCCAGATTTTCCCGCTCTCGTTATCAAAAGAACCGCGCGGGGAAAATGATTGGCATACCTTTTTGAACTTTTCGTTATTACGATCCGCACAGAGCAATTGGCCGTTTTTGTTTACAACCTCGCTACCACTGATGGTCTCATTATACTTCAGGAAATCATATACTATAACAACAGCAAATTTGGTCCCATCAACGGATGTTGCATTAAAATAGATGACGATACTGCCGGTAGTCGGGAGCCATAGATAATCATTTCCCATTTGGCAGGCAGTCGCCGTGCAGTTTCCTGAGATTGAAATATCCAATTGATCCAAAGAAGTTGCATAAGAGCCGGTTACAAGGTTGTATCTTTCCTGGGCGTCGTAAAGAGATCTCAATAACGGAAAACTGCTTGAAACTTTGGATTTCAGAACAGCCGTTTGGTATTGCGGCAAAGCAATAGCGGCAAGAATGCCGATAATTAAAACAACGACTAATAACTCAATTAGAGTAAAAGCCATTTTGTTCAGTTTCATTGTGGTGTCCTCTGGGATTTGAAAATAAGCTACCATTTTTTATATCAAATCAATCCCGCGAAAGCAATAGGGTAAATACAAAACCCCCCGCGTATTAAATATGCGGGGGGTTTAGTGCGGTTAAACTTTTACTCTTGTTTTACATTATTCTCTCTCTTCCTCCGTTAGGGGAGGAAGCTGCTGTCTTTTTATTTACGCGGCATTTTCCACCCTCACCCTAACCCTCTCCCATCAAGGGAGAGGGGAACTGCCCTTAAATACGCTTCTAATTTAAATAGTGTTCTTTGGGGCGTAATATTAATCTCCCTCACCTTAATTCCCCTCCCTTGGAGGGGTGGCAGGCGAAGCATGACGGGGTGGTTAAAAGAGGGTCCTTTTTTTCTCCCTCTCCCTTCGTGATGGGAGAGGGTGGCGAACGCAGTGAGCGGGTGAGGGTGGATATTGAAAACCTCGGCGCGTTTAAAACGCATCAAAGACAGAGAAAAAGGTCATTTTCTCCTTTGACTGTTGTTTTAATTTTAGCTGCAAATTTATTCCGGCAGATAAATATTTTTTGCGCGCCGCCGTTAAATAATTTCTTCGTCTGTACGATAATTTTCTTTGAGTTTTTTTATCTCTTCGGAACTTGTCATAAGTATCGCCGCCTGGGCGAGGTTGGCGCAGTCTTTAAAATTCAAATTCCTTAAAGTATTTTTTATCCTCAAGAACATTCTGGGCGTGACGGAAAGTATATCCACGCCAACGCCGACAAGGAAGGGCACCATCTCCGGGTCGGAGGCCATTTCGCCGCAGATGCTTACCGGCCGGCCTTTCTTGCGCGCGGCCTGCACCACAAAATTTATTGTGCGCAGCACGGCGGGATGGTAAGGGTCGTATAAATCCGCAACTTCCTGGTTGACCCTGTCAACCGCCAGTATATACTGGATTAAATCATTGGTACCTATGGAAACAAAATCCGCCTCAGGCAGGACGGCGTCCATGGTAAGCGCGGCTGAGGGCACTTCTATCATCGCGCCGATTTTTATCGGCAAAGCCGGCTGCACGCCTTTGGCGCGCATATCGGCCAGAACCCCGCCGAAAACTTCCCGCACTGCTGCAAGCTCGCCCGCGCCGGAAACCATGGGCACCATAAGATTTACCTGCCCGTGCGAAACAGAGGCCGCGCGTATAATCGCGCGCATCTGGGTTTTCATAAGCTCCGGATATTTGAGGAAAAAGCGTATGCCGCGGCAGCCCATGAAAGGATTATCTTCCTCCTCCGCGCGCGCAAGGCCGAAGCCCGCCGCTTTATCGCCGCCGAGATCCGCCAGCCGTATGGTAACGGGCCGCGCGCCAAAACGCTGCACGGCTTTTTTATAAACCGCAAACTGCTCTTCTTCCGGCGGCGGCTCGGGCCGGTCCATAAAAATAAATTCCGTACGCAGCAGGCCAAGACCTTCGGAGTGGAAAGTATCCCACTCTTTATTGTCGCGACGCGGGTCATAGTTGATATAAAGCAATACCTTGTGCCCGTCTTTGGTTATATTCGGCAGATTGCTTATGTCTTTTAAAGACCGCTCCGCCCGCGCGAATTCACCCTGCTGTTTTTTGTAGGTTTCCAAGGTTGACGCGTCTGGATTTATGATCAGCGCGCCGCTCTGGCCGTCCAAAATTAAAATATCGCCGGTGCGGATTTGCGCCGCCGCGTTTGAAAGCCCCACCACCGCGGGCATCTGCATGCTCTGCGCCAAAATTGCCGTGTGCGACGTTTTGCCGCCGATATCCGTGGCAAAGCCCAGCACTTTTTTGCTTTTGAGACGGAAAGTATCCGAAGGATATAAATTATGCGCTATGACTATTGAAGGCTCTTTAATGTCTGCAAATTTATTCTGCCGTCTTTCCGTCAGGTTTTCAAAAACGCGCTTGGCGACGTCCGCCACGTCAAATTTACGCTCGCGGAAGAATTCGTCTTTGATATTTTCAAAACCCGCGATGATTTCGCGCACCGCGGCGTAAAGGGCGGTTTCGGCCGAGATGCGCTCCGCCTCTATTTTTTTAACTACGCCGTCGGTAAGCATCGGGTCTTTTAGTATCAGCTTATGCGCCTCCATAAGCTGGGCGTAATTGTCGCCGAAGATTTCGCGCACTTTAATTTCGCCTTTGTCCAGGTCGTCAAGCGTGCGCTCCACCGCGGTCCGGAAACGGCGGACTTCCTGCGCCACGGCCGCGGGGGGGATTTCCTTCCTCTCCGCGGAAACTCCGTCGTGCTCCACCATATAGGCGGGGCCTATAGCTATGCCCGGGCTTGCCGGTATGCCTTTTAATATCAGCATTTAATAACCAAGCTCCTCTTCGGAAATTTTTTTAAGCACGGCCTTAAGCGCGAGGAAAGCCTGCTCCTCGTCCGAACCGTGCACGCGCAGGCTGATTTTTGACCCCTGCTCCGCCGCGAGCATCATTATCCCCATTATGCTTTTGGCATTGATTTCCATGCCGTCCCTGGCGATTAAAATATCGCTTTTGTACCTGCCCGCCTCCTGCGCGAGCAGCGCGGCAGGCCGCGCGTGTATGCCCAGTTTGTTCTTTATTTCAATATCTTCTTTTATCACTCTGGTCCCCCCTCAGGCCAGCAGGGAAGCGGCCGTAAAAAATGCCGCAGCCCCGAGATATAAAAACATATTAGGTATGTTCAGCTTCTTCATAAATATACTTAAAACCACGAAAGCCGCGCAAAGGGCAAACCTCGCGGCAAGCTCAGCATTAAAATCCGCGCCCCTGAAACGCAGATACAACCCGCAGAAAATAACAAAAACGGTAAATATCTGGCCCAGGGTTTTGAGGAAATAAATTATCCTGTTCCAGTTGATTTTTATAAGGCCGTAAAAATCGTCCTCAGTGCCGCGCAGGCCGTCAATCAATCCTTTGACGCGCGCGGCAATGGCGGGCACATTATAGAGCAGCAGCGAAGCAAACACGGCCAGCGCGGCGGCAAAACCCGCGCCGCCGGAAGGCAAATCCTCGTGCAGTATCTGTACCTGCGCTCCGAGCAGAACGGCAAGGCACAAAACCAGCGAAAGCGGTTTTAAAGTGGCCCAGAAAAGCCTGTCCCCCAGCGAAGCTGCGGTATTTGCAGTGCCGGCGCGGATTATGCGGTATTCGCGCTCTTCGTCCTGGCGCTGGGGCGCGGCAGCGGGTAAACCCGCGGGAAGCGCGGGCTGCGAAGGCGTAAGCGGCGCGGCTGCGATTTTACGCTCCTGCCCTATCAAAGCGCCGAGGACATAAGTGCTCAGCACGGGATTGGTGTTAAAGGCTTCAAGGCTGCGCGCCGCCGCATGGCGCAGGCCCTGCTCGTCCTGTTTATAAATTTCTTTAAGCGCGGGCGTAAGCGCAAAAAACGCGCCGACATTCTGCATCTGGGCGTAATTCCAAAAACCCTGAAGGAGATAAGACCGCAAAAAAACGCTTGTGAAAATTTTCATAATTTAATCCGTTTTGGGCTTTACGCTGAAAGAAAGAAACAAAGCCGCCAGGCCCATCCACGGCGCAATAAAATAAGAAAACTTAAAAGCTATATGCACTTTTTCCGGCAGGCCCAGGCTTATAAAAGCCAACACAGGGCACGCGGCCGTAAGCATAACCAGCACGAAAGCGAAAATAATGAGATACTGCAAAACCAGACTTTTGGCAATCAGCTGCGCAGCGCAAAGGCGGCCGGCGATAATTTCTTTTTCCGCGCTTTGCAGGATTACGACGCGCCGCCGCCTTATATGCCTTTCTATAAAAGAAAATATTACGCCGCATACAATGCCAGCAAAAAATGCAAAATAAACCGGTATGCCGAAGAAATAAACCGCCAGCACGCCCATGCCCGCGCTTATCGCGCCGCTGGGCGGCACCACGCCGCCTATGGGCATAAAGTCAAGGTAAAGAAGCTCGGTAAACAGGCCGAGCTGCAAACCGAGCAGAAAGTCCCCCGTCAGGAATCCCAAAATGCCGCCGGCCACGAGCGGCCTTGAAAATAGAAACTGGCCGATATAGGTTGTATCCATCTCCAGGAGCGCAAGCAGCGCGCTAAAAAGAAGCAGAGCTGTCATATCAAAACAGCCTCCCGACGGGTACGGAAGACGGCAGCGCCCGCAAATCCACCTTTACGCCGCCCGATTTTAAACCCTGCACAAAATCCTCTTCCGGCGCGTTCAGGTAAACGCCGGTAGAAATTTCTTTTTTGCCCGCTTCATAGCGCGTATTGCCTATATTAACCTGCGCGGGCGCAAAACCGCCGTCAATCATGTCTTTAAGCCCGCTTAAATCTTCCACAAGCACAAACTGCCGCAGCGGCGAAGACTTCTGCAAATACTGCGCGGCCTGCGCGGCCTGCATTACCTCAAGCCCGTATTGCGCGGGCAGGGCAAGGCGCCACATCTTCCTTGCGAATGCGCCGTCTGCGTTTTGCGCGCACACAAGCACGACTTCCTGCGCTTTTAGCGCGGGCAGCCAGCCTTCAGCCACCTGTCCGTGGATAAGCCTGTTGTCAACGCGCGTCATAATTATAGCCATACATTGCCTGCTGTCATTTAAGTTTTTCCGTAGCGTTAAGCATTCCTTTTACGCCGTCTTCCAGCACTTTGCGCGCAAGCGCGGCGGCGGTTAAAGTTCCCCTGTTGCTCAGCGCGGAAAGCAGCATATTCAGATTAAGCCCGCATACAACGTTTACATTCCCCATGCCCTGCGTGGCCGCCGCCGGTATATTGCACGCCGTGCCGCCGAAAACATCCACCATTATCAGCGTGCCCCGCTGGTCGGCCTTCTGCCTGATTTCGCCGCTCAGTTGTTGTAAATCCACATTGCCGCTTACGGTAAATACGTCCACGCTGTTTATGTCAAAAGGATAAATTTTAGCCGCGGTTTCCAGCATGGCGCGCGCCATACCGCCGTGCGCTATCAGGATTATTTTTACCATACTTCCTTCTTTTCTATTCTGACGTCACGGTGGAACTCGCCCGCCTTAAAGCCTTTTGCCCGCAGGTCCTCTGCCAGATTATGCGCGATAAACACGCTCCTGTGCCGGCCGCCGCTGCAGCCTATGGCTATGCTCAGGTAGGATTTGCCCTCTTTTATATATTTGGGTATAAGGTACAAAACCATATCCGTAAATTTCTTTAAAAAATCCTCCGCGTCGGGGGAGTGGCGTATAAAATCCGCCACTTCGGGGTCAAGGCCGTTTTTGTCGCGGAATTCGGGTTTATAATAGGGGTTTTTGAGGAAGCGCACGTCCATCACCAAATCCGCCTCAAGCGGAAGGCCGTTTTTGTAGCCGAAGGAAATTACGGAAATGCTCATCTCCTCCGAAGAAGTAATTTCCAGCAGTTTTGAAATCTTTTCCTTAAGTTCGCCCAGCGTAAGGGCGCTTGTGTCAATTTCTCCGTCTGCAGCGGCGCGTATGGGGCTCAGCGCGGCGCGCTCGCGGCAGAGGGCTGTAAGCAATTGCTCGGCAATCGGATGTTTGTGCTTGGTTTCGGAAAAGCGGCGCACAAGCACTTCGTCCGCCGCGTCAAGGAACAGCAGGCGCGGCGTAAAACCTTCATTGGCCATATCCTGTATGATGCGCGGCAGCTCTTTAATGCTTTCGCCCTCGCGGATATCTATGCCCAGCGCGATATTTTCAAGATTGCCGCGCGCTTTTACGTATTTTGAAAAATCCTTAAACAAAGCCAGCGGCAGATTGTCAACGCAGTAAAACCCGAAATCGCCGAAAATCTTAAGCACCTGCGTTTTGCCGGCGCCGGATATACCCGTTATAATAAAAAACTTACCTTTTTTATTTTCCATTTTTCTCTTTCATTTTGGCCATGAGCTTCCTGTTAAATTCCCTGGCCGTTATTATGCCCTGGCCTTTAAGGCGCTGGTTAAGCGCGGCCACCTCTATAAGCACCGCGAGATTGCGCCCCGGCGTCACCGGTATGGTAAGGGAGCTGATTTCAGCGCCCAGTATACAGGCCGTCTGCCGGTCCGCGCCAAGGCGGTCTATAAAACCGTCGGAGGGGGCTATTAAATTAACCTCCATCTCCACCTCGGAGCTGTCTATGGAGGAGCCCACGCCGAAAAGCAGTTCCACGTCAAGTATGCCCAGGCCGCGCACTTCCATATAATGCCTGAGCATGGGCGGGCAGCTGCCCACCAGTTTTCCGCCGCGGCGGCGTCGTATTTCAACCACGTCGTCCGCAACCAGAATATGCCCGCGTTTTATAAGCTCAAGCGCGCATTCGCTTTTGCCTATGCCGGCGTCGCCGCGTATCAAAACGCCGAGGCCCGATACTTTTACCAATACCCCGTGCATATGCGTCCGCGGGGAAAGGCAGTCGTCCAGATAAGCGATAAGTTCCGAAATAAAAGCCGCGGTATCCAGACTGGTGGAAAGCAGGGGGACTCTCATTTCCCTGCACGCGGCGCAAATGCCGGGCAGAACTTTCATTCCGGCCGTTACAATCACGCACGGCACCGTGCCCGGGGCAAGCATTTTGCGGAAATTGGCCTTAAGCCTTGCCTGCGGCAGATTGGCGCAGAAGGCGTATTCGCCGCGGCCGATAATCTGTATAATTTCGGCCCTGTAATTTTCCAGATGCCCGTCAAGGGCGAGGCCCGGGCGGTTGAGGCTCGGGCGCGGGATTTCACGCGCCAGATACCGCCCGCCGCAAAGGACTTCGAGGCTCAGGTCTTTACCCTTTGCCGCAAGCAGCTGGGCTACTGTAATGGCGTTCGCAAATTCAGGCACAAATTGCCCCTTTTATTTGGCTTTTACCGGCTGTATAAGGCCGTAAGTGCCGTCCAGCCTTTTGAAAATAAGATTAATCTGCTTTGAGCCTTCGTCCAGAAACATCCAGAAAGTATAGCCGAGCCTTTCCATTTCATAAGCGGCGTCTTCGGGGTTCATGGGCAGCACTTCAACCTGTTTTATGACGGAGAATTTTACGTCGTTTTCCGGCGCGAGCGTAAGCGCGGGCGCGCCGTAAAAAGCCGCGATGTCTTCCCTGGCGACTTTTTTGTTTGCCACGTTTTTGCCTTTGTTCTTGCGCACCTGCGCTTCTATTTTGAGGATTGCGCCGTCAATAGCTTTATAAAGATCCCCTTCCACCGCTTTGGCGGTGAATTTTTTGCCGCGCACGTGTATCGTGATTTCGGCGCGCTGGTAAATTTTGCGGTCAACGGTAAGCACGACTTCCGCGCGGCCGTCTTCAAAAAATTTATCAAGTTTGTCAACTTTGCCCTGCGTAAACTCCTTAATGGCCTCGGTCAGTCTTATGTTTTTTGCTGTTATTCTGAGTTTCATTTTTACTGCTCCTTTTTTTTATTAAAACCAAAGCAGCCGCGCGCCGGCGCGCGCTACCCCGATTTGATTATTAAACCATTTGTCTTGCGTCCTGTCAACGGCGTTATGGTAAGGAAGAGCCGTCAAGAATCTAGCTCTTTCATTCTTTCTTTAATCATTTTCCCTACCCTTTTATCAAATTCGGCCGATTGTTTGTGTTCCTGTGGCACTCCACGATTCAAAACAATATTCTTCAGCGCGGCTATCCTTTCTTTTTCCGTAGCCTGCGAAACTTCAGGGAGTTTTATTTCTGAGATTTTTAATGCATCTTTCCGTATGGCCTCTATATCGTATAATATTCCTATCATTTTTTCCTGCGTCATGCTTTTTCGCAGGGCTTGAGCTTCTTTGCTGTTGTAATCTTTATCATAATTATCAAAATATTCATAGAAATTAATACCGAATATTTCGCCGTCACTCTCCATATTTTTGAGGGTAATATCATTTTCAAAAGCATATATTTCTCCAGAGGCACGGCTATATATTATTTTTGAACAATTTGCATATTTGCCGGAATATTTGCAAAGATAAGCCCGCACAGCGCCGGCCTCTTCCGCCGCATAGGAAGATACCGTCAGGCCACATTCACCGTAAATACAGTAGCCTTCACCATATCCTATGTCTCCGTTTCTCCAGTACTCAAAACGATTCGTATCATTAGCCTTAAACGAAGCACTCTCCTCCACAATAGTCTCCTTGTAACTTTGGTATTCTTTGTACACTGAAGACCATCCATCTTTCATGCCCTCATAGCTGGCTCTTACTTCCTTACCCTCATCACCTGACGTTACCCAAAGTTCTCCTTCTTCACCCACCTCAACCTTTACGTAAGCAAATGCAATTCTTTTCCCATTAAAATCCCCCATCGTATAATACTTAAATCCTTTGGCTGTATATTCAAAGAACGTTTCATTGCCTTTTAAATCTTTAAGGTATTTCAGCCGTCCGCGGCCGTCGCGCTCTTCTTTGGCATAGGAGCGTTTATCATAAATATTATACGGATTGATATGGAATAAAGCCCTAATCTCTTTTTGTTTTTTAAGCCTGCCGGATTTATCGTATTTATTGATATTTAAAGATCTCTCATCCGCACTTACTACTATCCCGTCAGCGCGGCCCTTAGCAAGGCATTTTGCGTAAGTGATATCCCTGTCCGCGCAGATGCTTTTCCAGCCTTTATCGCCGCCCCTGAAAAACGGCTGTGCCGGCGGCTGCCTGAAACAGTCCATAAGATTTATAATACCTTCGGCGTCGTCGCACTGGATTGTTTTCGCATTATTCATTATTGAGGGAAGTTCGTCGCGTATGCCAGTCTGCGGCAGGGAATTATGCAGGGCTTCGTCATATTGGTCCCCCAGGCCGAGGGCGTGGCCTATTTCATGCTGAAGAATATCATATAATCTGGCGCCGTAGTTTACGTCAACAACCACCAAATGGCGGCCTGTTTCTTTGTCCCTTTTGTGAAAAGCGCCCGAGGATTTGTTCCCATTAGCGGATGACACGTCTTTTCCTATTATAAAAAATATTCTGGGCTCTTCACCCTGATTTAAGCACGTATAAGACTGCTGAAAATAAATGCCTTTCATAAAAGGCTTTTTATTAAGCCCGCATGGGCACTCAACATATCTTAGATTGACCTTTCTATCAAGGATTGGCAGCAAATCTTCAAATTCCTGGCTGCGGTCGCTTGCGTCTATATACTTGCGCGTGTCCTTGAGCCAGCTGTTGAAAGCGTCTTCTATAAGCTCCGGATAATCTTTTGAGGGAGCATTGACCGCGTCGCCCTGAACGCAGTAGGTTATCTCTTTGCCGTCGTAAATTTCGTTTATGAGGCCGTTTGTGTACCAATGCTGTTTTTTGCCCTCGCCGACGCTATCGGCGGCGGATTCTACCACGCCCCAAGGCGCCGCCGCGAAAAGCGGCGCAGCGGTTAAGAGTATAAGCAAAGCCGGAACAAGATGTTTTTTCATTTTTTATCCTCTCATTAAAAGCGATATGGCGGCGGGTGCGGTTTCTATCTCCAGCAAATTTTTGGCGCGGCGCGGCTCGCCGTCTATATGATAATTAAAATTGCCGTCAATATGTACGGCGGCCTTTTTCAGCCGCCAAAATTTGCGTACTTCCACGGGGCTCAGGCCTTCCTTAAAAAAATTGGGCAGCCCCAGAAGCAGGCGCGCGATATTTTGGCTTTCCACAACGGTCATATCCAAAAAGCCGTCGTTAAAGCTGGCGCGCGGCGCGATTTTAAAACCGCTGCCATACTGCCGGCCGTTGCTGAAAACCAAAGTCAGCGGGCGCAGATTTATGGTTTTGCCGCCGTCAAATTCCACCGCTGCACGCGGGGCCCTGTAATTAAAAAATTCACGCGCACCGATTTTGAAATAAGGCCATTTGCCGCGGGCGCCGGTTTTGCCGCGCTCGTCAAAAGCGGCGGCGATATCCGCTTCAAGCCCCAGGCCGGCCAGATTTATAAAATATTCGCCGTTGGCGCGGCCCAAATCGCAGCGCAGAGGGCGGGCGGTTAAGATATTATTGCAGGCGGCGGCAAAATTGTCAAGTGGCGCGCCCAGCTCGCGCGCGAGGCCGTTGCCGCTGCCCAGCGGTATTACGCCCAGCGCGGTTTGCGATAAAGCCAAGCCCTGCGCGGCTTCGTTTATAGTGCCGTCCCCGCCGCAGACTATCAGGCGCGGCCGGCCCTCCGCGGCGGCCTGCGCGGCAAGCTCTTTGGCGTGGCCCGCGCGCCGCGTCAAAACAATATCGGCCCGCGGGAAGCGCGTTTTAACGGCTGTTTTAAGCTCTTCCAGCCGGCCGCCAACGCCGGATTTGGGATTAATTATAAATATATCTTCCATATATGGCGGCCGTATGGCCGCTGCACTCCCAATATGATATACTTTATAATATTTTAACGGATACGGGAATATTTATGCGGACAATGCAAAGCCAAAAAGTGCGCGAAAGTTTTTTAACTTATTTCAAACAGAAAGGGCTGCCGGTGCTGCCATCGGCCCCGCTTATCCCGCACGGGGACCCGACTTTGCTCTTCACATCCGCCGGGATGGTGCAGTTTAAAGCGAATTTTTTAGGACTGAAAAAAAATTTAAAAGGCGCCGCCACAAGCCAAAAATGCCTGCGTACTACGGATATTGATAATGTCGGCTTCACAAAACGCCACCTTACTTTTTTTGAGATGCTGGGCAATTTTTCCTTCGGCGGTTATTTTAAGCAAGAGGCCGTAACCTGGGCGTGGGATTATCTGACCAATACGCTAAAAATAGATAAAGACCGCCTCTATGTCAGCATATACAAAGGCGGCATAGCGCCGCGCGACGAGGAGGCTTTCCAAATCTGGGCCGGCCTTATTGATAAAACCCGTATTTTTGAACTGGGCGAGGCGGATAATTTCTGGACCATGGGCCCCACCGGCCCCTGCGGCCCGTGCAGCGAGATTTATTATGACTTCGGCCCCGGCAAAGGCTGCCCGCAGTGCAAAGATAAAGTCATTACCTGCGACTGCGGCAGATATGTTGAAATCTGGAATCTCGTCTTCACGCAGTTCAACCGTCTTGAAGACGGCAGACTGGAGCAGCTCCCGCAGAAAAACATAGATACCGGCATGGGGCTTGAGAGGCTTTGCATGGTAATGCAGGGCGTTGATAATCCATTTGATACCGATTTACTCTCGCCTATTATTGAGCAGGCAAAAAAAATACTTGCCATAACCGGCAAAACCGAGCTGGAAACCGCCGCGCTGCGCATTATCGCGGACCACGCGCGCGCGGCCGCTTTTTTAATTTCAGAGGGTATTTTGCCCTCCAACGAAGGCCGCGGCTATATCCTGCGCCGCCTGATACGCCGCGCAGCGCGCTACGGCAAACTTGTGGGCAGGGATACGCCTTTCCTGTTTGAATTGATACCCGCGATAATAACTATTTACCACGATATCTATCCCGATCTTTTAACAAATGCGCTGCATATAAATAATATCCTTAAAGCGGAAGGCACCGCTTTTTACAAAACTTTAAATGACGGCGAACAAAGGCTGCGGGAGCTTACTAAAAATAACCCTGAAAAAATATCGGGCGAAGAAGCATTTAATCTGTATGAAACTTACGGGTTCCCATTTGAGCTTACAAAAGAAATACTACAGCAAAAAGGCATAGAAATTGACGAAAAAGGCTTTTACGCCGCGCGGGAAAAAGCAAAAACATCCTCAAAAGCGGAAGCCGGCGAATTTGAAAAAGAAAAAGTAATCGCCCTGCAAGCCCTTGAGGGCCAAAACGAAGCGACTGTTTTTACCGGATATGATAATCTTACGCAGGAAGCAACGATAATCGCGCTGCTGGATAAAGAATACCAGCTTACCGACGCTCTGGATACCGACGGATATTTAATACTTGATAAAACTTCCTTCTACGCCGAGTCAGGCGGGCAGGTAGGCGATGTGGGAGTGATTGAAGTTAGCGGCGAAACGCGCGCGCGCGTATTTGACACGCAAAAACCGCTTGAAAAACTTTACCTGCACAAAGTATCAATAATAAAAAACAGCCTTAAAAAAGGCAATAAAATTACAGCTAAAGTTGATGAAATTACCCGCTTTAAGACATCATCCAACCACACGGCCGTACACGTTATAAACGCCGCACTTAAGAAAATTTTAGGCCCGCAAGTGCACCAGGCCGGCTCGCATGTGTCGCCCGAGAGGCTGCGCTTTGACTACACAATATCCGCCACGCCCGCGCCCTCACAGCTTGTCGCCGTATGGAACGCGGCTAATAATATCATCGCCGGCAATTTAAAAGTGGAAGCGCAGGTGCGCCCATTAAAAGACGCTCAGGAACTTAACGCAACCGTACTCCTTGGCGAAAAATATGTGGACCCGGCAAGATTTTTAATAATCGGCAAAGAAGGATTTAAAAACCCAAAGGACCGCGTAAGCCTTGAGCTTTGCGGCGGCACCCATGTGCGCAGCACGGGCGAGATAATGTCAATCCGCATAATTAAAGACAGCGCAGTATCCTCCGGCGTGCGCCGTATAGAGGCAATTGCGGGCCTCAGCGCTATTGATTATCTGAAAGAAAATACAAATACCGCCTTATTTGCAAGCAAAATGCTTAATGTAACGCCCGAAGATTTAACCAAAAAAATAGAAAACATGGTCAAAACCGAAAAAGAGTTAAGAAAGGAAATAGCCGATTTAAGGCGCAAACTTTTAGACGGCCCCTCAAACGAAACGCACGACGAAATTATCTTAAAAGACGGCGGCGCGCTTATAGCTTTTAACGCCGAAAATACCGACATTAAAGAACTGCGCAGCCTGGCCGATAATATGAGCGCAAAAAACCCAGGCAAAGTTATTTTAATTTCAACGGATAAAGACGGCAAAAAATCCTTTGTGGTAAAAAGCTTTAAAGGCGGCGCTGACGCGGGCGCGCTTACAAAAAATATCGCGGCTTTAATTAACGGCAGCGGCGGCGGGCGGGCGGAGTTTGCGCAGGGCGGCGGCGACGCAGCTGCGTGGGCTGAATTTATAACAAAAATGAAAAATATTTTGTGATACTTTTCGCTCTCAAGCATAGTATAAGCAGGGAGACGTCAATGTGCTCTATAAGGAGACAGTTATGAAATATACACTGATTATTCTTGTCCTGCTGGGAACTATCGGCTGCGGAAATACAACCAACGCGAAAGACTCCTCTGAAAATGAAATAAGGCAAATGCTTGCTGATTTAAAAAATGCGCCGTTTAAGGACTGTAAATACAGCAGCCTTTACCCCGGACTACGTATCGCATCGTCTCCGCCCAGAAATCCCGATGATACTTTCGACTTCGTTTGCCCCATTGACGGAGAAAAGATTACTTATTACGGCAATGAGATAGAAGAGGCAGCGTGGGCTTCAAACTATCTGCCATATCAGATGGAAAATATTAATGAACTTGTTACAGGCAAAAACATAACTTTTGCAGCAGATTTAACGTCCTTTTGCAAAAAAAATAATCCGCGCGCGTCAATCCTAATTGTAAACTATAAAAACGGGCGGGTAGTGAAAACACCCATCACACACAGTGATATGCTCTTACTATCTTCTTTCTTAAGCGGTGGTAATCAATGTTACTGCGCCCCGCGCCCCGCTATGTATTGCGAGGCGACAAAAAGCAAGCTGGCGCGGCTTGCGGAAATTTTTGGACAGGATATAAATTCTCTATAAGAGAAATGTAAATTTCTTTCATTTTTGATATAATAAATTAGCAGCCGCTTAAGGCAGCCTTAGGCGGCGCATATTTTTTGTCTGTAAAAAAACGCTGTTTGAAAAGTTTAAGAAAAGGCTTTTACGATAACACTTTAACACTTTTAAAGCCTTTTTTTACCAGAATTTTGAAAAACTTTTCAAGTATTTTTGGATTATTTTTAATTTTCTTTGCGGCGAGGTATACGTGCCGCAAGCACCGGCCGCAGGCCGGGAAGTATCCGAAGCCGTAAAAAAATTAAAAAGAACCAAAAAGACGCAGGAAAGGGTTGGGTGGCTGAGCGGTCAAAAGCAACGGTCTGTAAAACCGTCGGGCGTGCCCTACATAGGTTCGAATCCTATCCCAACCACCATTTTTGTGACGGTATTACAAGAAACAAGGACTGCAGGGGGAAGTATGCCGTTTTCTCCCTTTTGTAAAGGGAGTACCGCCGTAAGGCGGGGAGGGATTTAATACAGCCGTAAGTTTTACGACGCTGATTTAACGCCCGTCCCCCGTTTCCTTAAATCCCTCGGCCCTGCGGGCCGCTCCCTTTACGAAAGGGAGAAAAAGCAACGGCGGCGAAAACAAATTTTATGGCAAAGGCTGCACACCTTTGCTTTATAGATACAGTTAATATAGGACCCGAGTCAAATCCTATAACAAACACAAGGTAATAAAATGAGCAAAACATATCTGCCCTCCGTAAAGGAGGCTGAAGCAGGCAGGAAATGGCATCATGTTGACGCCGCAGGCAAAACGCTGGGCAGGCTTTCAACCCAGCTGGCCGTGTGGCTTATGGGCAAGCACAAACGCACCTTCACGCCGCATATAGACTGCGGGGATTTTGTGGTGGTGACAAATGCGGGCCAAATCAAAGTAACCGGCAATAAGGCTGAAGATAAAGTTTATTTCTCCCACTCCGGCTATGCCAAGGGCGGGAAGGAAACCCCCTTCAAACGCCAGATGGAAAATGACCCTACAAAGGTTATAGAGTTTGCTGTTTACCGCATGCTGGACAACAACAAACTCCGCGCGAAAAGAATGAAACGCCTGCGTATTTTCGCCGGCGCGGAACATTCTTTCGCAGACAGGATTAAAAAATAAGGGTGGATTTATATGGCAGAAAATAAACAAATCAAAACCGGCAGCCGCAAAACTTCCATAGCTCAGGCCGTGCTGGCCAAAGGCGGCGGCAAAATTACCATAAACGCCAAGCCGATGGAAGAATACTTCCGCGGCTGTCCCAGGTATCAGGATACCGTGCTTGAAGCCCTGGCCGAAATCAAGGCCGATAAAGGCTACGACGTTAAAATCAAAGTCAGCGGCGGCGGCATCGCCAGCCAGGCTGGCGCCATAAGGCACGCGATAGCGCGCTGGCTGGCCGCGCAGAGCGACGATAATAAAAAAGCCATGAAGAAAGCCGGCTTTCTGACGCGCGACCCCAGAATGGTTGAACGCAAAAAACCCGGCCAGCCCAAAGCGAGAAGGCGGTTCCAGTTCTCCAAACGTTAATTTGTTTGGCGAGGTTTTACAAAAGTCCCCCGCGTTTTTTAAACGCGGGGGGCTTTTTTTAATATATTTCTGCCGGCAGCCGATACAAATGTGTTTTTTACTTCACTTTCTTACTTCTCTCGTTCTTTCGCAGGAAGTCTGAAACAATTAACTACAAAATATAAATGTATCCTGTACCGTCAGACTTTTCGCCAGTACCGCCAAGGGTTCGGCAAATAACGCGGGCCTCGTTTGTGCGGGCATAACATTTCACCTGACTGCCGGTGAATATGAAATAATAACTATGCATCGGGCTGCTGCTGCCTTGGACAAATATTCTCCTGACGAGCAAGAGCGGGCTATCATTAGCAACCGGATTAATCCCATAAGAAAAAATTTTAAGGAATTTACATGTAGTGCGCGGGCACGATGAATCTGTACTACCCCATTTAAAAGAAATGTCCAAATTATCCATCTCAATGTCGGGAATACCGGCAAGTTCGGCCATTCTTATGGCTTGTATTATAGCGCGGCCGTTTGTCAGAGCTTCGCTCGCACGGCTTTTCTCAACAGCTCTGGTATATTGCGGCAACGCGATTGCGGCCAATATGCCTATTATCAAAACAATGACTAATAACTCAATTAGAGTAAAAGCCATTTTGTTAAGTTTCATTGTACTCTCCTCTGGGATTTAAAAATAAACGTCTCTTTTTTATACTAAACTTAATCCCGTTTTGCAATAACCGCTGATGATATTGCTATCATTTGGCAGAAATGCCTTACTTACTGAACCACACGCCCGGCGCAGAGGATTTAGTACAAATTAAATGTATATAGACCCTCTGGCCTTGTTTACTATGCACTTTTAATATAAAATAATATTAAGATATTATTAAAAAAGGAGAACTTATGAGCACACTGAGAAAATTCACGGCCATTGCTTTATTTTTGGCCCTAGTCATG